>JAPOKK010000429.1 GCA_029977665.1 Pseudomonadota bacterium
GCACACGGCCGCGCGCCACGCACGGTGGTGACCCGTTTCACGACTCGCTCGTGCCCGATACTCTCTACCCCACGGCCGCAGCATGCGCGGCGTAAAGGAATCGGCGAGCCGTGAGCGAGACGAGTCATCCAAAGGGACCATGGACTGAGCGCCCGTCGTTGCCGGCCCTGCTCGCCTGCGTGCTGCTTGGCCACGCCGCGGGCGCAGCCGAGCTCGCGGCGAGCGTCTCGGCGACCAGCGATTACGTGTGGCGCGGCTTTTCCAAGAGCGGCGGCGACCCTACGGTGCAGGGTCAGCTCGATTGGCAGCACGACGGCGGCGCTTATCTCGGCGTGTTCGTCTCCGGACTCGACTTCGCCGCTGCCTACGGTGGCGGCTACCGGCGCTACGGCGCGGGCGACGGTGCCGAGATCGAATTCGTTCCCTACCTCGGCTACAGCACCGCAGTCAGCCCGGCCTGGCGGGTCGAAGCGCAGGTCGCCCAATACCTGTTCGACGACGATGTACTCGGCGGCAGCGCGAGCTACCAGGAAGGCTATCTGCTGGCGCATTACCGAGACCTCGTAAGCGCCGAGCTGGCCTACGCACCGGACGCTTACGACCAGGATGCCGCGACTTTCAACCTGCAGGCCACGGCGCGGTACCCGCTCAGCCCGGCGTGGACGCTCTCGGCCGGCGGCGGCTGGTTCGAGGCCGGCCGCGTGCTCGGCGCGGACTACCTGCACTGGCACGCGGGCCTCACGTGGCAGCACCGTCACGGCGGTATCGACGTGCGCTACTTCGGCGCCAGCGACCGGCCCCGCGGCGGCCGCGCGCGGCCGGCGCCGGCCAACGGCGAGGTCGTGCTCACGCTGACTGTCGGCTTCTGAACAGCTACCGCAACCCCGCTTTGAACCTTTTGCGCGTCGGCACGCATCTACCGTCAGGGGCGGCACTGTTCGCGCGCGGCGACGAGGAGCATCACGGGCCTGTCATGTACGATCTCGGACACCAGGGAGACGGCAACGCGGATGCTCTCGACGGCGAAGCCGGGGAGCGCGCCCTGCTCGCCCGCGTCGCCAACGCGGACAGCGTGGCGCTCGAAGCACTCTACCGCCGCTACTACGGTCGCCTGTTCCGCTTCGTCGCGCGCACCCTGCGGCGCACCGATGTCGCCGACGAAATCATCAACGACGTCATGTACGTGGTCTGGACGAGAGCCGGCACGTTCAATGGCAGCAGCCGCCCATCGACCTGGATTTTCGGCATCGCGTACAACAAGGCGCGGCGCTTTTTCGACGAGACACCGGCGGCCCGCTCACTGGAGTCGCTGCCGGCCATTGCGGAGCCCGGCGACGATCGCTGGACCGAAGCGTTCGAACTCGGCGACCTGCTCGAGAAGCTGTTCGTGGAGCTGTCGGCGGAACAACGCCTGGTGCTGGAACTGACCTACTACCAGGGCATGCACTACCGGGAGATCGCCGCGCTGATGTCATGCCCCGAAAACACCGTCAAGACGCGCATGTTCCACGCCCGGCGCCGGCTCGGCGCGTTGATCGAACGCGAAGGCTGGCGCGATTGAAGCGCCGGGAGCGGAGACACATGAAAACGGTGAACGAGGATCCCTACACGCTACACGAACGGGTCGCCACGCTGCTGCCCTGGTACGTCAACGGCACCCTGGCGCGGGACGAGCACGAACTCGTCGAGCGCCACCTCGCGGTCTGCCTGCGCTGCCGCACCGATGTCACCCGTGAACGGCGCGTCGCCGCGGCGATGCGTGATATCGAGACCGAGACGCTGGCTGCCGGCAATGCCTTCGCCGCGCTGGCC
>JAPOKK010000423.1 GCA_029977665.1 Pseudomonadota bacterium
CCAGGTAGCCCGCGCCAAGCACCAGGATGCGGCGCGGCGCCGTCACGGCCGCGACCCTTGCGCGCACAGCGCGGCACACATCGAGAGCACGCAGTAAGCGGCAAACGCGTACAAGCCGGGGCCCAGGTGCGCACTGCTGTAGACATCCTTGCCGGCGGCGAGGTAGGCGACGAGCACCGCAACGACGAACACGTCGGCCATCGACCACTTGCCGATTGCGTGCAGCACGGCGATACAGCGCCGGTGTGCCGCGGCACCGACCGGCCCGACCGCGATCGCGACCAACAGCGTCTTGAGCGCCGGCAGCAGGATGCTGAACGCACCAATCAAACCGGCGAGCAGCAGATTACCGCCGCCGACGAGGTCGCCGACGGTCGAAAGGATGCTCTTCGCCTCGTAACGCAGGATGACTTCGCCGAGCACCGGCACCTCGGCATGCGCGACGACGGTGAGCATGGGCGCCGCGATACCGACCGCGAAAGCCACCCCACCGAGCAGGTTCAGGTGCCAGGCCAGCGTTGCCGGCTGCCAACGCGCGGCCCAGCCCACGGCGACGACCTGCAGCACGCCCAGCGCCGCGAGGCCCGCCGCCGCCGTGTTCGCGCGCGAACTCGCCGCGAGTGCCGCTGCGGCGACGCCGTCGTACGCACTGGCGAGGTCGCGCGCGCCCGAGTACCAGGCGAGGCTGAGACGCTCGAGCAATGCGGCCCAGGCCATGCGCGTGGAGCCGGCCAGCGACTGCATTTCGGCGGCCGCCTGCGCCAGGCGTTCGGCCTCCATCGAGTCGACGACGACGAGCGCCGCGAGCGCGATGGCGAAGGGGTAGCAAAGGTGTCGGAACAGGACCATGAATGCCGCGTGCCGGCGCCGGGCAAGGCAGCATAGGTGAGCCGACTCGGGACGACAAGCTGTTGTCGGGATTGCATCGCGCCGTGCATCGCTCGCGCCGCATCGGGTTCGCTGCGCGGGCCGGCGCTGTTGCAGCTGTAACGTTGATTCACATAGTATCGTCGCCGCATCGGACGGTAGCGTCCTGGCCGCCCGATGCCCGCCTCGTCGCCCTGTTTGCGGCAGGTCGAGGCCCGCCGCACGTCGCTGCATCGCATCCGTTCCCGCGGCGCATGGCAGCGGGTTCGACCGCGACACGAATACGAGGGTGCCCGCAAGCGGTACCGGAAGCACGCGGCCTGCGACCGACCGCCGCAGGAATTGCGGCGTCACGGCTCACGCCGGCGCAGCGGCCCGGAGACCCCGGTGGCGAGGACAACAGGACATCCGATTTCCGCGATTGCGAAAAGATGGAGGCAGTTTAGTGAGCGCGAATATTCAGGTACCGGCCGGCGGCGCCAAGATCACGATCAGCAACGGCGTACTGAACGTACCCGACAACCCGATTGTGCCGTTCATCGAGGGTGACGGCATCGGCCCCGACGTGTGGGCGGCCGCCAGCCGCGTGCTCGATGCGGCGGTCGAGAAGGCCTACGGCGGCAAGCGCAAGATCCACTGGATGGAAGTCTATGCCGGCGAAAAGGCCAACAACCTCACCGGATCGTGGCTGCCCGAAGCCACGCTCGACGCCTGTCGCGAGTACCTGGTCGCGATCAAGGGGCCGCTGACCACCCCTATCGGTGGCGGCATCCGTTCACTCAACGTCGCACTGCGCCAGATTCTCGATCTCTATGTCTGCCTGCGCCCGGTGCGTTGGTTCGACGGCGTGCCCTCGCCGGTGCGCAAGCCGCAGGACGTGGACATGGTGATCTTCCGCGAGAACACCGAAGACATCTACGCCGGCATCGAGTTCGAGGCCGGGTCGGAGGAGAACACCAAGTTCCTCGAGCTGTTCGAGAAGAATTTCCCGGACGCCTACAAGAAG
>JAPOKK010000283.1 GCA_029977665.1 Pseudomonadota bacterium
AGAAAGATGGATTTCATCCCCGAGAAGTCCGAGATCCAGGTCGACAAGATGCGTAAGCACAAGTGGACCGAGATCAAGCCGCAGGTGCACAAGATCACCATGTCCAACGGTCGCAGCATCATCCTGCTCGCCGAAGGCCGCCTGGTGAATCTGGGCTGCGCGACCGGCCACCCGAGCTTCGTGATGTCGAACAGCTTCACCAACCAGACCATCGCCCAGGTCGAGATGTACAACTATCCCGAGCGTTACCCGCTTGGCGTGCACGTGCTGCCCAAGCTGCTCGACGAGAAGGTCGCGCGACTGCACCTCGGCAAGCTCGGCGTCAATCTCGACGTCCTCAACCGCAAGCAGGCCAAGTACCTCGGCATTCCCGTCGATGGTCCCTACAAGCCCGACCACTACCGCTACTGATGCAGGCAGCGGGCGCCGCGGACGCGGCGCCCGACCTGCACCTGATACCCGGGCCGTGACCGTAGCGGGGCGGTCCGCGTGAGGGTGCGCAATACGCCCGACCGCTACGGGCTCGTCACCAAGCTGCTGCACTGGCTGACGGCCCTGCTCATCATCGGCCTCATCGCCCTCGGCTGGTGGATGGTCGACCTCTCCTACTTCGATCGCTATTACCAGAGTTCGCTCTCCGCGCACCGCGCGCTCGGCATGCTGGTCTTCGCGCTCGGTGTCCTTACGCTGGCCTGGCGCGGCGTGTCGCCATCACCGCACGCGGTCGCGTCGCTGAAGCCCTGGGAACGCCTGCTCGGCCATGCCATGCACCACCTGCTGTTCTTCATGGTGTTGGCGATCCCGCTCAGCGGCTACCTGATCTCGACATCAGCGGGGCAGGCCATCGACGTCTTCGGCTGGTTCGAGATCCCGGCCGTAATCAAAGTCGGCAGCGAACTGCGCGACATCGCCATTGAAGTTCACTTCTACCTCGCCTATGCCACCGCGGCGCTCGTGTGCATGCACGCCGGGGCCGCGCTCAAGCACCAACTCATCGATCGCGACGGTACCCTCGCGCGCATGATCTGGAAGTAGGGCGGGCGCCCGCGGGGCCGGAATCACCGCGCCTTTCTTGTACAATGCGCGCTCGCTACAGCGGCAAACCGGGCACCGAGCGCGGTTTGTCTCCGCCCTCACCAGAATCGAGCGCCGTGAGCCTGCAACTCTACAATTCACTCAACCGACGCAAGGAAATCTTCACGCCGCTCGATCCCGCGCGCGTGACGATGTACGCGTGCGGACCGACCGTCTACAACCCGCCGCACATCGGCAATGCGCGCGCCGCGGTCGTCTACGACGTACTGTTCCGCGTACTTCGGCGCCACTACGACAACGTCGTGTACGCCCGCAACATCACCGACGTCGACGACAAGATCAATGCCGCCGCGCAGGCCGCCGGCGTGCCGATTGGCGAAGTCACCGACCGCTATACCGCGGTCTACCATGACGATGTCGCGGCGCTCGGCGTACTTGCGCCGAGTGTCGAGCCGCGTGCGACCGAGCACATCCCGGCCATCATCGCCATGATCGAACAGCTTATCGAGCGCGGCTGCGCGTACGCAGCCGAAGGTCACGTGCTGTTCAATGTTCCGGCGTTTCCCGAGTACGGCGAACTGTCGGGGCGCGCGCGCGAGGAGATGATCGCCGGCGCGCGCGTCGAGGTCGCGCCGTTCAAGCGCGATCCGGCCGATTTCGTGTTGTGGAAGCCATCATCATCCGATTTGCCGGGCTGGGACAGCCCGTGGGGGCGCGGGCGACCCGGCTGGCACATCGAGTGCTCGGCCATGATCGAGCGGCATCTCGGCACCTCGATCGACATTCACGGCGGTGGCAACGATCTGAAGTTCCCCCATCACGAGAACGAGATCGCGCAGTCGCGCTGCGCCCACGACGGTGCGCCGCTGGCGCGGTACTGGGTGCACAACGGTTTCGTCGAGATCGACAGCGAGAAGATGTCGAAATCGCTCGGCAACGTGCTGCTGGTCCGCGAGCTGCTCGAACAGCACCCGGGCGAAGCGATTCGCCTCGCCCTGTTGCGGACCAAGTATCGCGAACCGCTCAACTGGAACGACGAGGTCGTGGCCCAGGCCAAGGCACAGCTCGATCGCCTCTACGGCGCGCTCGAGCGTCTCGCTGATGTGCCGCTGCCGGCGGCGGCCGCACCGAGTGCCGCGTTCGCCGCGGCGATGGACGACGATCTCAACACGCCGCAGGCCCTCGCGGTGCTGATGGAAGCGGCCGGCGCCGCCAATCGTGGTGGCGATGAGGCCGAGCGCGCGCGGCTCAAGGGCGAACTCGTCGCTGGCGGCGCCGAACTCGGTATCCTGCAGCAGGATCCGGCGCAATGGTTTCGCCACGATGCCGGCGGCGCCATCGACCCTGCCACGGTCGAGCAGCTCATCGCCGAGCGCAACGCGGCGCGGGCGGCGCGCGACTGGGCCAGCGCCGATCGCATCCGCGACGACCTCGCGGCCATGGGCGTACAGATACAGGACGGTGCAGACGGCACCCAGTGGCGCATCGAATGAGCGACGAGACGAGCAAGCTGCAGCCTTCCGAGGAAATCCTCGCCGCCCAGCGCGAGCTGGTCGAGACCTTCGAGCTGTTCGACGACTGGACCGACCGCTACCAGTACATCATCGATCTCGGTCGCGAGGCGCCGCCGTTCCCGGAGGAATGCAAACGCGAGGAGTATCGCCTGCACGGCTGCCAGTCGCAGGTGTGGATCGTCAGCGAGCAGCAGGGCGAGCGCCTGCACTACGAAGCGACCAGCGACTCCTCGATCGTCGCCGGGCTCATCGCCATCCTGCTCAAGGTCTACTCGGATCGCCGGCCGGCGGACATCCTCGCCACGCCGCCGGATTTCATCAAGGATCTGCAGCTCGCCGAACACCTTTCGCCGACGCGCAGCAACGGACTCCACGCGATGATCCAGCGCGTGCGCCAGATCGCCGTCGAGGCGATGGCCGCCGAGGGCCAATAATCCGGTGACAGTTTAATAATTCGGTGACAGTTTACTTTTAGCGCGTCGCGCCAAGAGTAAACTGTCACCGAATTCAGGCGCCCAAATTAGGGTGCCAGCGAACTCGGCCGATCAGTCCTTGAGGCGGTCCCAGATGCGCTCGAAATCCTTGTGATGGTCGGCGAACAGCGCGACCAGCGCCGGATCGAAATGACCGTGCGGGTCGATGCGATCGTCGCCCTTGGTCATGATCCTGACCGTCTTGGCATGGCTGAAGGATGGCTTGTAGGGACGTTCCGAGCGTAGCGCGTCGTAGATGTCGGCCATCTGGACGATGCGCGCGGACATCGGGATGGCGTCGCCGGCAACGCCGTTCGGGTAGCCGGTGCCGTCCCACTTCTCGTGGTGGTGGAGCGCGATTTCGGCGCCCATGCTGAGGCGCGGCGACGCTTCGAGGATCTGGTAGCCATAGACCGTGTGGCGGTTCATTTCCTCGCGCTCAGACTGGTCGAGCGTGCCCTTCTTCTTGAGCACGGCCGCATCGACGCTCATCTTGCCGACGTCGTGCAGCTGAGCGCTGTAGCGGATCTCGTCACACCAGGCGTCGGGCATGCCGATCAGCTTGGCAATCGCGTAGCTGTATTCGTTGACGCGGAAGATGTGGTTGCCGGTCTCTTCGTCGTGGATTTCGGCAGCCCGGGCGAGCAGGGTGACCGAAACCTGGAAGGCCGCCTCGGTCTCCTCCTGCAGCGCCGCGATGCGCTCGCGCTGCTCGGCGAGCTGGCGGTTGCGTGCCGACAGCGTGCGGTTCTTCTTGCGAATCTCGTCGAGCATCGCCGTGCGCTCGATGGAATGACCGACGACCCGCGCAATCGGCGCCACGAGTTGCTCGACCTCGGGCGCGAAGGGTACCGGCGGGCGATTCTTGCGTGGCCGGCAGTTGATCAGCTGAACCACGCCGATGACCTCGTTCTGGAGGTTCTTGAGCGGGAAGCAGAACATCGAGCGCGTGGTGTAGTTGCGGCGCTCGAACTTGGGGTCGAACTGGTACGGGCTGCGCTTGGGAATCGCGTAGACGTCGTCGATGAGCACAGTACGGCCGCGGTGGGCCACGTAGCCCGCGATGGTCCCGGGCCCGATGGGGACGATGAAATCCGCCCGTCTCACCCGCACCGCGTCGTTCTGGATGCTGGTCGGCTCCAGCCAGCGTTGCTTGCCGCGCTGGCGCGCGATGAAGATCGTGCCGGCTTCGGCGCCGGTCATCAGGCGGCTCTTGCGCAGGACCTTGTCGAGCAGCTGGGTGACCGTCTGGTTCTTCTGCCCCTCGACGAACTGGAGAAACTCAAGGACCTTGTCCGAGTTCACGGCGTTTCCTCGTGCGCTGCTAGGGAAGGACGGGGGTGCCACAAGTGCGCTTCAACGATAGCACAAGCGCGTCGGGCAGGGGTGTGAAACGACGTCACGCGCAAGGGGCCGCCGCGCGTCGTCCGTATTGGTGGGAGGGCGCCCCGGGCGCCGCAGCGCGGCGGCGCCGAGCGCGCCTTCCTCAGTTATAATCCCCGCGCGCTGCGCCGCGACGCGGGCGCGTTCCCCCTGGCTCCACGACGACGTTTCGGTGACATCCTTCCTCTCCTGATGGCCAAGAGATTCCTCGAGAGCAAAACGCTCGACCTGCCCGCCCTCGAAACCGACATGCTCGGCGTGTGGGAGCGCGAAGACACCTTCGCGCAGAGTATCGCCCAGCGCGACGGCGCGCCCACGTTCACCTTCTACGAAGGCCCGCCGACCGCCAACGGCCGGCCCGGCATCCACCACGTGCTCGGGCGCACGATCAAGGACACCTTCTGCCGCTACAAGACGCTCAAGGGCTTCCGCGTCGAGCGCAAGGGCGGCTGGGACACGCACGGCCTGCCGGTCGAGATCGAGGTGGAGAAGGAACTCGGCCTGGACGGGCGCGAGCAGGTCGAGGAGTACGGCATCGCCGCGTTCAACGCCGCCTGCCGCGCGAGCGTCTCGC
>JAPOKK010000311.1 GCA_029977665.1 Pseudomonadota bacterium
ATGCGATCTCGCGAATGCGTCGATTGATGATGTGCTGCATCACTGGTCAGGACTTGGATATTACGCGCGAACTCGGCGTTGGTGAACATGTCGTTGAAATTCGACAGCCAGAAAGCGAAACCGCCGCGCTCGTACATTTCCTGGTAGTGACGCCAGCGCTCGGCTTTCGACACGTTGCCGCCCGCCCGCTCGTCCGCCTTGTGGATGAAGCCGGCATAGGTCTCATGGCACAGGCCGAAAATCTCGTCCGCGCGCCGCTTGAGGTCCTGCTGTCTCGCCGCCTCGATGGGCGTGTTGCGCAGCGGGGTACACCAGTTCTGCGTGCGCTGGAACAGCTTGAGCTGCCCCACCTGCGGCGCGATGGTCTGGATTACCTGAACCGCTGTCGCACCGCTGCCGATGACACCAACCCGCTTGCCGGCGAGGTCGATACCCTCGCGCGGCCAGCGCGCGGTGTGCGTGCTGACGCCCGCGAACGAGTCGATGCCCTCGATCTGCGGGTACTGGTGCGCGGACATGAAGCCGGTCGCGGCAAGCACGAAACGGGCGCGCACCTGTTGGCCGTCGTCGGTGTGGATATCCCACAGACGTTCGGCTTCGTCGTACACGACCCGGCTGACGCGCGTACCGAAGGAGATGTCACGTCGCAGGTCGAACTTGTCGGCGACGAAGTTCAGGTAGCGCTCGATCTCGGGCTGGCCCGCGAATTCCTCGCTCCAGTCCCATTCGTCGATCAGCTCGCGCGAGAACGAGTACTGGTAGCTGTAACTCTCCGAATCGAAACGCGCTCCGGGGTAACGGTTCCAGTACCAGGTGCCGCCGACGCCGGAACCGGCTTCGAAGACGCGCGTCGAAAGGCCAGCCTCGCGCAGCTTGTGCAACGCGTAGAGGCCGGATACGCCTGCGCCGATGACCACGGCGTCGTAGCTTGTCGTCATGCTCGTTCTCCCCTTCGACGCGGTGGCCGGGTCAGGCGCCGGCCGTGTCCTGTGGCCAGTGCTCGCGCCAGTCGCGATCGAAATCGGCGACCGTGACCGCGCGGCGCAGACTCAGGTCCTCGTTCAACAGTTCGTAGATGACGTCGGTATCGCTGTGCATGCTGAAGAAGATGACGGCCTGTTCCGCGCCGCTGCCCTCGATGTGGACCTCGGCTTCGCCACCGATGGAATAGCTTCCCGCCGGCTTGACGCGGACGACCTCGCCACCGTCGACCTGCTCGCGCACGCGCAGCTCGCCTTCGAGCACCAGCGTGGTCGTGCGGGCGGCGTGACGGTGGTACATGCACTGGCTGTCGGCATCGAAACGCACCAGCATGTCGGCACTGCGTCGTGCACAGTCGACGTTCAGAATGCGGTAGAAGGTTCCGGGCGTGAAGAACTCGTGCCATTCGACACCGCTGGTGTCGTACGCGAAACGTGCGTTGCCGGCCGACGTGCCGGCGGAGCGAGGAAGCGTGCTCATGATAGTGACCTCCAGGGCCATGAACGCGGCCCGAGTACGAGCACCCCAAGCTAGTTGTACGGACAGGTTGTGTCAAGGCGGCCGGATCGTGGCGATTTTCCGCAAGTCTGTCGCCACTTGTTCTTGACATGTACGTACAAGATGACAGGATGTCCGTCATGACAACGACCACCATGCAGGGCCGCAAGGGCCCGGGCGCCGGCAAGACATCGAAGTACCAGGCGGTCGCCAACGAGCTGGTCGAACTGATCCGTAGCGGCCGTTACCGCCCCGGTGACCTGCTGCCCTCCGAGCCGGAATTGACCCGCCAGTTCGGCGTCTCGCGCCACACCGTGCGTGCGGCACTGCGTTCGCTCTACGAGAAAGGCCTGGTGCTCAGTCAGCGCGGCCGCGGCACTATCGTCCAGTCCGCCGCCATCGCGCCGCGCTACAGCCACGCCTGTGATTCGATCGAGGACGTCCTGCAATATGCGGCCGAGACGCCGCGGCGCGTGCTCGGCCGCCGTCGCGTGATCGTCGACGACACCCTCGCGGCGAAGCTCGGCTGCGCGAGCGGCTACCCGTGGTGGGAAGTACATACCTGCCGACAGCGCGAAGCGGGTGGTCCGGTCGTCGCCTCGTCACTGATCTGGGTGCCCGACGAGTTCGGCGACGCGGTGGCACGGGTGGAGCAGTCCGACGAGCCCTTGTTCGTCGCCATCGCCAGGCTGCACGGCTGCCATTTCGCGCGCATCCGCCAGGCCATCTCGATGGCCCAGGCGAATGCCGTCGAGGCGCGAGACCTCGGTCTCGAAGCGGGTAGCGCGGTGATGTGCGTAGAGCGCCGCTTCAGCGACGAACGCGGCGGCCTGGTCGAAGTGTCACGGACGGTGCATCCGCCAGAGTCGTTCCGCTACGAGATGACCCTGCAACGCGTGCTCGGCGCCTGAGCGCGCGGCACGACGGGCACCCACGGAGTTAGCCGACATGAGTTCACGCGAAACGCACGGCCGCACCGGTGCGAACATCCTGCTCGACGTCATCGAAAGCGAAGGCGGCGAGTACCTCTTCGGCAACCCGGGTACGACCGAGTTGCCGCTGATCGATGCGCTGACCGATCGCGCGCACCTGCACTACGTGCTCGGGCTGCAGGAGGCGAGCGTAGTCGCGATGGCGGACGGCTACGCGCAGGCCTCGGGCAAACCGGGCGTCGTCAACCTGCACACCGCGGGCGGTCTCGGGCACGGTCTCGGCAACCTGCTCAACGCGTTCACGTCCGGCACGCCGCTGGTCGTCACTGCCGGGCAACAGGATTCGCGCCACGCGATCACCGATCCACTGCTGCAGGGCGATCTCGTTTCGATCGCGCGGCCGGCATGCAAGTGGGCGGCCGAGATCACCTCGCCCGACCAGATCCCGGTGCTCATGCACCGCGCCTTCCAGGACTGCCAGGCGACACCGCGCGGGCCGGTGTTCCTGTCGTTGCCGATGGACGTGATGGAAGCGCAATCGAGCGTGCGCATCCCGCGTACTTCGCACGTCGACCGCCGCCCGGTAGCCGGTTCCCTGCCGGAACTCGCCGTCGAGCTGACCGCGGTCGAAGCGGGGCGCGTCTCCATCATCGCCGGCGACGAGATCTCCTTCAACGATGCCTACAAGGAAGTCGTGCGTCTTGCCGAACTGCTCGCCGCCCCCGTCTACGGCTCGTCATGGCCCGCGCACATCCCCTTCCCCACTTCGCACTACCTGTGGCGCGGCAACCTGCCGACCCAGGCCGTCGGCATCGCCGAGACGATGCGCGGTTTCGACTGCGTGTTCGCGCTCGGCGGCAAGTCCTTCATCACCATCCTCTACAGCGATGCCTCGGCGCTGCCCGAGGGCTGCGAACTCTACCAGCTCTCCGTCGACGGCCGCGATCTCGGCCGCACGTTCCCGTCGAAACTGTCCGTGGTCGGCGACATCGAGCTGTCGCTGAAGGAACTCAATGCGCTGATCGAGAAGCGCATCGCGGCGCGCGCGCCCGCCTACTCGACAGCGCGGGACGCGGCGCGACAGGCCTACACGGCACGTAAGCGAGACCTCGAGTCGCGCGCACTCGCCCTGGCCGATGCCGAAGAAATCCACCCGATGGTGGCGGCCCGCATGCTCGCGCGCAGCATCGGTGCGACGCCCATCGTCGACGAAGCCATCGCCACGGCGAGCCACTTGCGCAGCTTCCTCAACAACGGCTCGACGCGGCAATATTCCTTCCTGCGCGGCGGCGCGCTCGGCTGGGGCATGCCGGCGGCGGTCGGCTTCTCGCTCGGTCTCGGGCGTCGCCCGGTGGTCTCGCTGGTCGGCGACGGCGCCGCGATGTACTCACCGCAGGCCCTGTGGACGGCGGCCAACGAAGACCTGCCCGTGACCTTCATCGTCATCAACAACCGCGAGTACAACGTGCTCAAGAATTTCATGCGCGGGCAGCCCCATTACCTCTCGGCGCAGACCGGCACGTTCATCGGCATGGACCTCGCCGCACCGCCGATCGACTTCATGGCGCTGGCCGCCTCGATGGGCGTGCCGGGCCGGCAGATCACGCGCGCAAGCGACATCGAAGACGCGGTGACCGAAGCGATCGCCTCGTGCCGGCCCGGCCTGCTCGAAATCGTCGTCGCCACCGAGTGAGGCCTGCGCCGGCCACAGGTGCTCGGCGCGGTGCTCAGACGGCCGGCATCACCCCGATCTCGCGACGCCCGTCGAGCTCGACTTCGACGCCGAGTTCGCCGGCCGCGCTGGCCGTCCCTTCGGTAGCGGCGCAACCGACGAGTCGGTAACGCCGGCCGGGCGCGAGTCCGGCGAGGCCTACCGCGAAACGGCCGCCGCCGGCTCCGGGGTAGAGCGTCGCTTCGAGCGCGTCGCCGTCGCTGACCGCGCGCGCCGGCAGGACCTCGGGATAGCGCAGATCGCTAATGAACGGGCCCTGTTTCCAGGCGGCCGGCAGGCCCCGGTTGACCAGATCGCTCATGCCC
>JAPOKK010000010.1 GCA_029977665.1 Pseudomonadota bacterium
CTCAAGCGGCATCCGCTGGCCACTTTCGGCGTCGTCGACGGCTTCGGATTACTCTCGGTCTGGCCGCTGCTGCGCGACGCGGTGCGTCCGCCCGCGCCACAGCCACGCGTGCCACACCTCCATGTACCGGCGCTCGGTGGCAAGGATCCCGACGTGCTGCCGGCCCTGGACGACGACGAGCAGCTCGCGGTCGCGCGCAGCTTCTTCGAGACGACGGGTCTCGCCGCACCGTTCGCGCGGCTCATCGTGCTGTGCGGCCACGCCGCCTCGACGACCAACAACGCCTACGCCGCGGCGCTCGATTGCGGTGCCTGCGGCGGTCACGAGGGAGGCACCAACGCGCGCCTGCTCGCACGCATCCTCGAGCGGTCGAGCGTGCGCCGGCGGCTCGCCGCGCACGGCATTGCGCTGCCCGACGACACGCGCGTGGTAGCCGCGCTGCACGACACGACGACCGACCGCGTGACCTTGTTCGACGACACCCTGCCGGCCAGCCACGCTCGCGATGCGGCCGCGCTCAAACGCGCGCTGGAAACCGCCGGACAGGCGAACCGGGCGCGCCGTGCCCCGCGTCTCGGCACGACGGCAGCGGCGCTGGCCTGGCGCGCCGCCGATGGCGCCGAGACGCGGCCCGAATGGGGTCTTGCCGGCAACGCGGCGTTCATCTGCGCGCCGCGCTCGACGACCCGGGGATGCGATCTCGACGGCCGCACGTTCCTGCATTCCTACGACTGGAGGCGCGATGACGACGGCCAGATTCTCAGCGCGATCATGAGTGCCCCGCTGATCGTCGCACAGTGGATCAATGCGCAGTACTACTTTTCGAGCGTCGACAACGCGACCTGGGGCAGTGGCAGCAAGGTCACGCAGAACATCATCGGCGGATGCGCAGTGATCCAGGGCGAGGGCGGCGACCTGCGCCTCGGCCTGCCCGAGCAGTCCGTGCGTGGCGACGACGGGCGGCTGTATCACCAGCCGCTGCGCCTGCTCGCGGTGATCGAGGCGCCCGTCGCGCGCATCGACGAAGTGCTTGCCGCACAACCCGGGCTGCGCGAGCTGTTCGACCACCGCTGGCTGCGACTCGTCGCACTCGATCGCGAACGCGACGCCTGGTTCGCCTACCTGCCGGGGGGTCGCTGGGAAGCGATTCCCGCGCCCGTACCCGCAACACGTCCCAACCTGGAGGGAGCCGCATGAACGACAACCTGCATCCGCAGAACCCGCCGCTCGGCTATCGCAAGGTCCTGGTGCTCATCGATACACGCCTGGTCGCGAGCGCGGAAGGCGCCTGGCACTGCCTCGATCGCATCGCCCGCCTGGCCGTCGAGCAAGGCGCGGAACTGACCCTGTGCGACGTTATCGAACCGCCGCCGGCCGAGCTCGCCGTCGACCCGGTCGCACAGGAACTGATCGCGGTACGGCGCGCGCTCGCGCGCGAGCGGCTCGAGGCGATCGCCGAACCGCTGCGCGCCCTCGTACCGCTTTCGGTCGAACTCAGCGAAGGCACGACGTTCCTCGCCATCACCCGACTCGTGCTCGAACGGCGCTTCGACCTCGTCGTCCACGTGACCAACTCCGCCGCACACGGCGGCCTCGCGCCGACCGACATGCACCTGGCGCGGAAGTGCCCGTGCGCATTGTGGGTGATGGACACCAACGGACCAGCGCGCTACCAGAACGTGCTGGTAGCCGTCGACCGCGAGCTCTACACGGAGCCTGAAACGATGTCCCGGTTCAGCCTGCAGCTCGCGCTGACGGCGCTCTTGTTCGCACGCCTCGACGCGGCGCAGGTGCATCTCGTGCACGCCTGGCAGCCCTACGCCGCGGACCTGCTCACCCATCCACGCACGACGCTCGCCCACGCCTCGGTCGACCGCTACATCGGCAACCAGCGCATGCTCCACGCGCGCTGGCTGGCCGACCTGGAAGCCGGGGTGAGAGAAGCCGATGGCGGCGTCGCGCTCAACACCCAGCTGATCGAAGGCGAGGCCTCGGCAGTGGTCGCGGCCAGCGCCGGTCGGCACCGCGCCGACCTGCTGGTCATGGGCACCCTGGCAAGCGGCGCGGCGCCCGGCCAGTTCATCGGTCACACCGCAGAGCGGATCCTCGCCCGCGTCGGCATTCCGGTCCTGACGCTCAAGCCGCCGGGCTTCCTCACGCCGGTGCGGGCGGTGCCGGACGACCTGACCGTCGCGCGCGCGACCGCGGGTGCACGGCAGGGGGCGTCGTCATGAGCGCGCCGCCGGTATTGCAACTGGTCGCGACGGCGCCGCCCGCTTCGCCGGCCGCCGTGGTGGAACCTGCCGCGGACACCCGGCGACGGGCCCTCGGCGCGCTCGTCACGCGCACCATGGACGCGCTGCGGGCCGCGGCGCGCGCCGGCCTGTCGCGCTCGGTGTGCGCGTGCGAGACGTTGTGCGAACAGATCGAGAGCGCGCTCGAGGAAGACGACACCGCTACCGCCTGCCTGCTGCTCGAATGCGTCGCCAAGGAGCCTGCTGCCCGCATCCTCTTGCCGCGCCTGTTCACCGCGGCGGGACGCCTCGCGCGCAGCGACAACCCGTTCATCGTCTACCGCGCGTGCGCACAGGCGCTCACGCTCGGACGCCGTGACCTGCGCCTCGACAACCACGCGGGACTGCTCGTCGGCACGCTGCGCGCCGAAGCCGCTCCGGCACTCGCGCGCCGCCTCGGACGCCTGCTCGAGGACGCACGATGAGGTGCCTGCGGACCGGGCGCTCGCGGCCGTCGCGGCGGCTGCCACGCGGCGGCCGGGCAAGCGTTGCACAGCTTGCCAGCGCGGCGCCGGGCCGCGTCGATGCGCAGGTTTGGCCGCAGTCTCGCTGCGTCATTTCCTGCGCGTCGCCGCATCGGCCTGATGCTAACCTGACTTCGTTGGTCAGGAATTAGCAAGGAGCAAAACCATGTTCGAGACATTAATGATGATGCTCGTGATGCAGCCGCTGCCGGGGCAGGACCTGGCAACCCCCGTGGTGCCACGCGCAGCACCATCGGCGAGCGTTCGCCAGGTGGACGACCCGGCCGACGATGGCATCGCCGACGACGCAACGCCCCGATGACCCTCATTGCCGAGAACGATGCCGCGATGCCGCGCGACCGCGCCGTCGAGCACGAGGAGGCATCGGCTGCCGATGACGAGGCCTATGCCGATCCGGCGCGTCAGTGGGGCTGGCTGTTCGAACACGGTTCGCGCCATCACGGGCCCGCTGCGCCGCGCTTCGACCACGACGCCCGACACGTATTCTGAGCCGCGCAGGACCGCGCGGCCCCACCGCTCCCCCTCCGTTCGTCCCGGCCCGGCCGGGACTTTTTTTACTTTCTTCCAGCTGCGGCGTGGCGTGCCGCGGCAGCGGCCAGTGGCCGCTCAGGGCGCATCGAGCGCCGCAGCGAACTCGCTCAGCAGCTCATAAAGCGTGGCCAGCCGTTCGGCACCGAAAGCCCGCGTGATGTCGCTGTAGAGGCGTTCGGAATCGGGGGCGACCGCGTCGAAGCGCGCGCGGCCGCGCGCGGTCAGCGCGAACACCGCGCGGCGCTGGTCGCCCGCCGGCGTGCGACGCGCGACCAGGCCCGCGCCCTCTAGATGCTGCAGGATGCGCGACAGGCTCGGCGCCAGCAGCAGGCTGCGCCGCGCGACCGCCGACGCGTCGATGTCTGGCCAGGCGGCGAGCACGCGCAGCACGCGCCACTGCTGTTCGGTCAGCCGGTGCGCGCGCAGCATCGGGCGAAAGCGCGCCATCGCCGCTTCGCGCGCCTTGAGCAGTTGCATCGGCAACGAGCGCTCGAAGTCGCGCAGCGTGCCGGCCGCGGCGGGCTCGATGTCGCGCTCGGCGCCGGCCGGGTCCATCGCTCAGAGCACCTCGTCCTCGACCTCGTTGCGCAGCACCCCGACGCCGGGCACTTCGACCTCGACGACGTCGCCGGCGCGCAGGTAGCGGGGCGGATCGAAGCGCGCGCCGGCGCCGTTCGGTGTTCCCGTGGCGATGACGTCGCCGGGCTGCAGACGATAGAACGTCGACAGGTAGCTCAGCAGGTAGCGGAACGGAAACATCAGGTTGTCAGTGACATCGTTCTGGCGCTCTTCGCCGTTGACCCGCGTGATCACGCGCAGGCTGCCCATCGGATCGAGTTCGTCGGGCGTGACCAGCCACGGTCCCAGTGCGCCGGAACGCTCGAAGTTCTTGCCCTGGGTGACGTTGAACTTGGCGTGGCGCAACCAGTCGCGCACCGAGCCTTCGTTCATGATGGTGATCCCGGCAACGTGTTCGTGCGCTTCGGCCTCGCGGATACGGCGCCCCGCACGTCCGATGACGAGCACGATCTCGCCTTCGTAATCGAGCTGCTCCGACTCGGGCGACCGCAGCAACGGTGCCTCGTGCCCGGTCAGCGATTCGCGTGCGCGCATGAACACGCTCGGATAGCGCGGCGCTGCCGAGCCGTCCTTGTACTCGGCGTTGCGGTCGGCGTAGTTGACGCCGATGCAGATGATTTTCTGTGGGTTGGGAATCGTCGGCAGGTAGAGCACTTCGTCCATGCCGAAATCGGCGAACGTGGTCGCCGCGCTCGCGGCGAGTTCTGCGAGGCGGCCGGCGCTGATTGCGGCGCGCAGGTCGGGCAGCTCCGGATAGCGCGCCGAAAGATCGACCACGCCTCCGTCGACCAGCGCGCCGAAACCGGCCTGTCCGTTGCGGCTGAAACTCAGGAATCTCATGCGGCCCTCCGCGCGCGTGGCTTGAATTGACGACGACAGGACATAAACTTAACATGTTAAGCGAATGCTGCAAGCGGCCTCGGCGTCAGCCTCGCCTGCGGGCGGTGCAAGCCGGGTACGAGAAATCGGCGCCGCAACGCGGGCCGCCGCGCGAGGCCATTCGTCATCCAGCGCCAGGGGATTCCTCCATGCCGCATCTCACCATCGAATACACCGCCAATCTCGAGCACCGGCTCGACGTGCCGGCACTCATCGACACGCTGCACGCGACGGCTGCCTCGATCGAAGCGTTCCCGCTCGCCGGCATCCGCACACGCGCCGTGCGCCTGGCCCATTTCCGCTTCGCCGATGGCCACCCCGACAACGCTTTCGTACACCTGCGCCTGCGCATCGCGCACGGCCGCAGCCTGGCCGTGCGGCGCGCCGCCGGCGAGACCCTGTTCGCTGCGCTGACCGGCTTTCTGCAGCCGATTCTCGATGACTCGCCGCTGGCCATCTCGTTCGAGATCGAGGAGATCGACGCGGAGCTGAATTTCAAGTACGGCAACATTCGCGACTACCTCGCCCGGCGCGGCAACTGAGGAGCTCCCGCCCATGACGGTGACCAAACTCGACAACAACCTGACCGAGCTCGCACAACATCTCGCGCGCTTTCGCGACCATCCCCTTGGTCACTTCATCGACGGCCGCGCCGATGCCGGGCGCAGCGGGCGCGATTTCGACAATCTCACGCCGATCGACAACAGCGTGATCGGGCGGGTCGCGGCCGGCGACGCGGCCGACATCGATGCCGCGGCGCAGGCCGCCGCGGCGGCGTTCCCGGCCTGGCGCGCGTTCGGCGGCGACGCGCGCCGCGCGCTGCTGCACCGTATCGCCGATGGCATCGAGGCGCGCGGCCGCGAAATCGCGCTCATCGAGAGCTACGACACCGGCCAGCCGCTGCGCTTCATGAGCAAGGCCGCGCTACGCGCCGCGGAAAACTTCCGCTTCTTCGCCGATCGCGCACCGACCGCCTGCGAGGGCCGCTCGATGCCGGCCGGCGACCATGTCAACTACTCGCTGCGGCAACCGATCGGGCCGGTCGGTGTGATCACGCCGTGGAACACGCCGTTCATGCTCTCGACGTGGAAGATCGCCCCGGCACTCGCCGCCGGCTGCACGGTCGTGCACAAGCCGGCCGAATGGTCCCCGCTGAGCGCAATGCTGCTGGCCGAGATTTGCCACGACGCGGGGCTGCCGCCCGGCGTGCTCAACACCGTCAACGGTATCGGCGAGCAGGCCGGGCGCGCCCTCACCGAGCACCCGGCGATCAAGGCCATTGCCTTCGTCGGCGAATCGAGCACCGGCAGCCACATCATGCGCCAGGGCGCGGCGACGCTGAAGCGGGTCCACTTCGAACTCGGCGGCAAGAATCCGGTGATCGTGTTCGCCGACGCCGATCTCGAACGCGCGCTCGACGCGGTCACGTTCATGATCTACAGCCTGAACGGCGAGCGCTGTACCTCGTCGAGCCGATTGCTCGTCGAGCAATCGATCTACGACGCGTTCGTCGCGCGCGTTGCCGAGCGCGCCGGACGCATCCGCGTCGGGCACCCGCTCGACCCGGCAACCGAGGTCGGACCGCTGATCCACCCGCGCCACTTCGACAAGGTGTGCGGCTACTTCGACGCCGCGCGCGAGGAAGGCGCCCGCATCGCCGCCGGTGGCGTGCCCTGCGCGCTAGACGGCAAGGGCAATTTCGTCGCGCCGACGCTATTCGCCGATGCCGACAACAGCATGCGCGTTGCGCGCGAGGAGATCTTCGGCCCGGTGCTCACGGCCATCCCCTTCGCCGACGAAGCCGAAGCGGTGGCGCTCGCCAACGATACCGAGTACGGCCTGACGGGCTACGTCTGGACGCGCGACGGCGGCCGCGGACAGCGCATCGCGTTGGCGCTGGAGGCCGGCATGATCTGGGTCAACTCGGAGAACAACCGCCATCTGCCGGCGCCGTTCGGCGGCATGAAAATGAGCGGCATCGGGCGCGACGGCGGAGACTACAGCTTCGAGTTCTACATGGAAACGAAGAACGTTTGCGTGGCGCTCGACACCCACGGCGTACCGTCGCTGGGCAAACACGAATGACCCCCGAATCGCGCCGCTTCGAATGCCGCGAACGGGTATTTCCACCACGCGCCGCCGCGCGCGGCCGCCCAACTCGGAACACGGCCAGCCACTCGGAGGTCCGAGCATCATGAGCCTCTACCAGCTGCAGAAGTTTCTCTACGTGCTCAATCGCGAACCGGCCGCGCAGCGGCGCTACCGCGACGACCTCGACGGACTCATCGCCGACTACGAGCTGACTGACGAGGAGGCCCGTGCCCTGCGCGATGGCGACATCGGCCTGCTTTACGTGCTCGGCGTCAACGGTCAGATCCTGATGCACTACGCCGCCTTTCTCGGCATCGCCTGGTTCGATTATCTCGATTTCATGCGCGAAGGCATCGAACGCCACGGACCCGTGCGGGCCGGGGTCTATGCCATGACCGGCGGCGGTGCGAGCTTCACCGAAGAGGAGGGCGCCCGATGAGCCTCGTCTATGCGGGCGTGCTCAGCCACGCCCCCGGCATCACCGGCCGCGCCGACCTGGTCAAGAACGTCGCCCGGCGCGACGAGTTCTACCGCATGCTCGACCACCAGCGCGAGGAGATCGAAGCAAGCGGTGCCGAGGCGCTGGTGGTCATCGCGGCAGAACATTTCGCGAACTTCTTCATGAACAACATGCCGGCCTTCTGCATCGGCATGAGCGATGCCTACGAAGGGCCGATCGAGGATCCGGGCTGGCTCAAGATCGCGCGCACGCGGGTGCCCGGCAACGCCGACCTCAGCAAGCGCGTGATTACCGCGGTCATGCAGACCGTCGACTGTGCCTATGCCGAGGAATGGAAGTTCGACCACGGCATCATGGTGCCGCTGCACTTCCTCACCCCGCGCTACGACATGGCCGTGATCCCGGCCAACATCAACTGCCAGGGTCCACCGCTGACGCCGCTCGCGCGCGCCTGGGCGTTCGGCGAAGCGCTGCGCCGCGCGTGTGACGCGCAACCCGAGAAGATCGCTCTCGTCGGCACCGGCGGCATCTCGCACTGGCCGGCGACGCCCGACTCCGGGAAGATCAAC
Organism: Pseudomonadota bacterium; assembly: GCA_029977665.1. GTDB lineage: Bacteria > Pseudomonadota > Gammaproteobacteria > JACKNG01. The sequence goes on from JAPOKK010000010.1 coordinate 7,889, forward strand.
GAGGCCTGGGACCGCGAGTTTCTCGACCACCTCATGGCCCAGGACCGCGACGCGCTGATGCGCTACGACGACGACGTGCAGACCTATCGCGATGCCGGCCAGGGCGGCTTCGAGATCCGTACCTACCTCGCGGCCGCGGCCGCGGCCGGCGGTCCTGGTGAACTGCAGTATTACACTGCGGAGCTGCCGATCTTCGCCGTCGGCTGCACGGTCGCGCGCTTCGCTATCGACTGAAGCCCGCGCCGGCGCGCGGTGCAACTCAGCCGTCGAGCAGCTCGCGCACGCCGTACAGCTCGGCCAGCGCATCGAGCGCCGCCGGCAGGTTGGCGTGCCGCACCGGGTGACCGGCGTCGCCGGCCAGGCGGCGCGCATGGAGAATCAGCGACAGCGCGCTCGAGTCGAGTTCGTCCACCGCGGCCCAGTCGATGGTGCCGGCGCCGCCGGCGACGAACTCGGCGATACGGGCACGCAGCGCCGTGTGCGTGGCCAGCGTGACCGGCCCGGCAAGCGCACAGATACCCGGCTCCGTGCTCACCCCGTGCTGCCGTCGGCGTTCTTGTCGTGCAGCAGACGGATGAGACCGTCGATGCCGGAGCGGTTGACAGTCGAGTCGAACAGGCTGCGGTAGTTGACGACCAGGCTGACGCCGTCGACGAGCACATCGTAGACCTTCCAGCCGGAGTCTCGCGCGATCATGCGATAGTCCATGCGAATCGGCTTGCCGCCGCTGTCCTTGGTCACGCTCGTCTGCACCACCGCCTGCTTCGCATCCGGTTCGAGCCGCAGTGGGCGGTAGTCAATGTGGTAGTCGACGAACTGCTGCAGCGCCACCGAGTAAGTACGCACGAGCAGCATGCGGAACTCGTCGACCAGCGCCGTGCGCTGGCTGTCGTCGGCCGTGCGCCAGTGCTTGCCGACGGCAAGGCGCGTCATCGCCCCGAAATCGAAATGCTGGACGACCTTGGTATCGACCAGTTCGGCGAGCGTCTTCATGTCGGTACCGGCATCGGCGCGCAGCACCGCGAGCACCTCGTCGGCCGTACGGTGGACGAGCTCGTCCGGCGGCATCGGGTCGGCCAGCGCCGGGGCGAGCGCGAGCAGCAGCCACAGGCCGGCGAACAGTGCCGGCAGACTCTTCGTTGCACGCGTCATGATCAGGGGGAGGCCTCCTGTGCCTTGTCGTAGAGAAACTGGCCGATGACGTGCTCGAGCACGACGGCCGACTGGGTGATGGTGATTCGACCGCCGTCCTCGAGGTGGGTTTCCTCGGCGCCGGCATCGAGGCCGATGTAGTTCTCGCCGAGCACGCCCGAAGTCAGGATGGAAGCGCTGGTGTCGAGCGGGAAGCGGTAGGCGCTGTCGATGGCCATGGTGACCTCGGCCTCGTAGCGCGTGGCGTCGAAATCGACCGCGAGCACGCGGCCCACCGTGACGCCGGCGGCGCGCACCGGGGCCCGTGCCTTGAGGCTGCCGATGTTGCTGAAGCTCGCGCGCACTTCGTAGCTGGTGGCCCCGGTCCCGAGGCCGAGATTGCCGACCTTGAGCGCGAGGAACAGCAGCGCGGCGAACCCGGCGAGCACGAACACGCCGACCCAGAACTGCAGCATGCGAGAGTTCATCATCGTTACTGTCTCCTACGGCGGGGCGCGGTCAATTGCCCCACATCTGCATCATGAAAACGGTCAGCACGAGGGCGAGGGCGAGCACGAGCAGCGAAGAATGTACAACCGTGCGCGTGGTCGCGCGCGACACGCCCTCCGCCGTCGGCGGCGCGTCGAAGCCTTCGAATGTCGCCACCGCGGCGATACCGATGCCGAACACGATGCTCTTGACGACGCCGTTGAGGATGTCCTGGCGGAAATCCACCGCCGCCTGCATCTGCGACCAGAATGCGCCGTCGTCGACGCCGAGCAGGCGCACGCCGACGACATAGGCGCCGAAGATGCCGAGCGCGGAGAACAAGGCCGCCAGCAGGGGCATCGACAGCACTGCCCCCCAGAAGCGCGGCGCGACGACGCGTGCGACCGGGTCGACCGCCATCATCTCCATCGCGACGATCTGGTCGGTCGCTTTCATCAGGCCGATCTCGGCGGTGATCGCGGAGCCTGCGCGGCTCGCAAACAGCAGCGCAGCCACGACCGGGCCCAGCTCGCGCACCAGCGACAGCGCCACCAGGACCCCGAGCTTCTCTTCCGACCCGTAGGTCTGAAGGGTGTCGTAACCCTGCAGGCCGAGCACCATGCCGACGAAGAGCCCCGAGACCATGATGATCACGAGCGACAGCGCGCCGGCGAAATAGACCTCGCGCACCGTCAGCGCGGGTCGCGCGATGCTCGTGCCCGATGCGAACAGCACGCGCAGCATGAACAGGGTCGCCGCGCCGATGCGGCGCACCGCGTCGATCGCCCAGGCGCCGACCCGCGCGACGAGATCGATCGGCCCGCCGCCGTTCAAGCCGCGCTCCCCTGCCATGCTGCACCGCCAAAAGTGTCTGACACTTTTGCTCCTGCGCTTGGCCGCTGGCGTCCGTGTGGCGATGTCATGCGTCCGCCGCCAGACCGAGATCGGTGCGGTAGTCGGGTGCCGGGTAATGAAAACCGACCGGGCCGTCGACTTCGCCCTGCACGAACTGCCGCACCATCGGCACGTCCGATTCGCGCATCTCCTCGGCGGTTCCTTCGGCGACGATGCGGCCGTCGGCCATGAGATACACGTAATCGACGATTTTCAATGACTCCTGCACGTCGTGCGTGACCACGATCGAGGTCGCACCAAGGGCGTCGTTGGAACGCCGGATGAGCTGCCCGATCACGCCGAGCGAGATGGGGTCCAGGCCGGCGAACGGCTCGTCGTACATCACGAGCATCGGATCGAGCGCGACGGCGCGCGCGAGCGCCACGCGGCGCGCCATGCCGCCGGACAGCTCGGAGGGCATCAGGTTCGCCGCGCCGCGCAGGCCGACCGCGTGCAGCTTGAGCAGCACCAGGTCGCGGATCGCGTCCTCGGGCAGGTCGGTGTGCTCGCGCATCTGGAAGGCGATGTTCTCGAACACCGTCATGTCGGTGAACAACGCGCCGCCCTGGAACAACATGCCCATGCGTCGGCGCATACGGTAGAGGCCGTCGGCATCGAGCGTGCCCATGTTCTCGCCGGCGACTTCCACGCTGCCGGTCTGCGCGCGCGCCTGCCCGCCGATCAGGCGCAGCAACGTGGTCTTGCCGCAACCGCTGCCACCCATCAGGGCGACGACCTTGCCGCGCGGCACGACGAGGTCGACGTCGTGCAGGATGCGACGGGCCGGGGTGTAGCCGAAGTTGCAGTTGCGGATGGCAACGAGGGGAGCGTCGGTCACGGACAATCACGAACGGCGTCGGGCGCCGGCGGGCATGGAGGAATCGCGATCATCGCATGACGCACGGTCCCGCGGCGAGATGCCGGACACGGCTCGTGGAGCCTGGACGGCGTTCCCGGCAGGCGCCTGTCGCGCGCGCGGCGACAGACTGCTTGCCGCAGGCCGAGGCTGCGCGGACGGACGACGGCCGCCTTTCCGAGGCCCCGACTGCGCATACCGGGCATCACTGCCGACGCGCGGCGACACCGGCCTCGCGCCTATACTGTCGCCCTGCGCATACCGAGGAGAGCCGCCATTTCCGCCGCCACCATCAAGACCCGGACCGCCGATGGGGTCCTCCACGTGCTCATCGACCGCGCGGCCAAGCGCAATGCCCTCGCCCAGGCCGTACTCGGGGAACTCGGCGATGCCTTTCGCGCGCACGCCGGGGACGCCGACCTGCGCCTTGCCGTGATCCGCGGCGCGGGCGAACGCTGTTTCGCCGCCGGCGGCGACCTGCACGAGTTCGAGGGTCTGCGCGAACCCGACGCCGTGCGCGAGATGAACCGCTTCTCGACGGCGGCGCTCGACACCATCCGCGATTTCCCGGTGCCGGTCGTCGCCGCCATGAACGGCGACGCCATCGGTGGTGGCGGCGAGCTCGCGCTGGCCTGCGACATGCGCGTGTTCGCGCGCCACGCGCGCATCGGCTTCGTGCAGGGCCAGATGTGCATCTCGACCGCCTGGGGCGGCGGCGCCGACCTCATGCGCGTGGCCGGCCCGGCCACCGCGCTGCGCATGCTCACTCGCGCCGAGTTCATCGCCGCCGAGGAAGCGCGAGTGCTCGGGCTGGCCGACGCGGTGCAGGATGCGGACGAAGATTTCGAACAGGCGCTCGAGCGCTACCTCGCGCCGATGCGCGAGCGCAAGCCGCAGATCATGCGCGCCTACAAGACGCTCGCCCGCGCCGCGCGACAGGACGACGCGTGGCGCGCGGTGCGCGCCGCGGAACCCGCCCTGCTGGAAGCGACCTGGCTGCACGAGGATCACTGGACGGCCTCGGCCGCGGCGATCGCGCGCATCGCGGCAAAGAAGCAGGCCTGACTCAGCGCGCCTCACTCAGCGCGCCCGGGCGTCGCGCCGGCACGCGCTCGGCGAGCGCCCGGTCCACTGGCGAAAGGCCCGCGCGAAGCTCTTCTCGTTGTCGAAACCCACCGCGCGCGCAACCTGCGCGACGGGACGCTGGGTCCGCTGCAACAGCGCGATAGCGCGCGCGCAGCGCGCTTCGTTCTTGAGCGTCTGCAAAGACACGCCGGCCTCGCGCAGATGACGGAACAGCGTGCGCGTGGACACATTCAGGCGATGCGCGAGCGCGGCCGCGTCGCGCACCTCGTCCGGGCGCGCGGCGATGATCTCGCGCGCGCGGCGCACGAGCAGCCGGTCGCGGCGGTACTGCAACACCGTCAACGGCAGCGCGCGGCGCAGCATCTGGCGCAGGGCCGCTTCGTCGCGCACCAGCGGCAGGGCCGCGTAGCGTGCGTCGAACGCGAAGCCCGCCTCTGCTGCGTCGAAACGGACCGGCCCCGGGAACATCAGCGGGTAGGCCTCAGCATGCGCCGGACGCGGGTAAGGGAAGTGCACTTCGAGCAGCGGAATGCGCGAGTCGACGGCCCAGCAAGCGTAGCCGTGCACGTAGCGCAGCAGGGTCACGAGGCAGAACTCGCGCGACGCGCGCGGCGCGCGCCGCTCTTCGATGACGAGACTCGCGCGGGTGTCATCGAGCCGCAACACCAAGTGCACGTCGTCTATCAGCAATGCGTGGTGGCGGCACCAGCGTTTGAGAGCGACGGCGAGATCGGGCGCGCCGAGGGAGGCGCGGCACAGCATGCCGTAGCTGCCCCACGGCAGCCGGCGCGAGAACCAGCCGAGCGCTTCGTCGTCGAGCTCGCGCATCGCGGCTTCCGAGACGCGTTCCATCTGAACCGCGGTAATGCGCGCGGACGGGTCGCGGACCGTGGCGGGATCGATGCCGGCGGCGGCGAGCGCCGCGGCAGGATCCTGACCATAACGGGCGTACGCGTCGACGATCGCGCGCACGAAAACCATCGGCGTAGCCGCACGCGAACCACCGCCCCACGGCACGACCCCGGCGGGAGGCGCTTTCATGCGCTGACTATCGATTGATATGGCACGATTTGCAACCTTCATGGCAGCCCCTGCGGCGTCTACCGCGCTAGGCTGGCGACGCCGCCCGAACCGCGGTGGGCTATCCTGTCGCGCCCCGCGTGGCGGGCGCGGCGCGCACGCCGTACCGATTGCACAGCACCATGGAGAAACCGACATGAACAACCTGCCGGGCATCAGCTTCGACCTCGGCGATACCGTCGACATGCTGCGCGAGTCCGTGGCGGACTTCGCCGCCAACGAGATCGCGCCGCGCGCGCAGGACATCGAGCAGGCCAACGAGTTTCCCGCCGACCTGTGGCGCAAGCTCGGCGACCTCGGCGTGCACGGCGTGACCGTTGCCGAAGAATACGGTGGCGCAAATCTCGGCTACCTCGCGCACATCGTCGCGATGGAGGAGGTCTCGCGTGCCTCGGCCGCCGTCGGCCTGTCCTACGGCGCGCATTCCAACCTGTGCGTGAACCAGATTCACCGCAACGGCAACGCCGCGCAGAAGGCGCGCTACCTGCCCAAGCTGGTCTCCGGCGAGCACGTCGGCGCACTTGCCATGAGCGAACCCAACGCGGGTTCGGACGTGGTATCGATGAAGCTGCGCGCCGACCGTCGCGGTGACTGCTACGTACTCAACGGCTCGAAGATGTGGATCACCAATGGCGGCGACGCCGACACCCTCGTCGTCTACGCCAAGACCGATCCCGATGCCGGCCCGCGCGGCATGACCGCGTTCATCGTCGAGAAGGGCTTCGCCGGCTTCTCCAAGGGCACCAAGCTCGACAAGCTCGGCATGCGCGGCTCGAACACCTACCCGATCTTCTTCGACGACTGCGAGGTGCCGGTGGAAAACGTCCTCGGCGCGGTCGGCGACGGCGTGCGCGTGCTGATGTCGGGTCTCGACTACGAGCGCGCGGTGCTCGCGGCCGGCCCGCTCGGCATCATGGACGCCTGCATGGACGTGGTGCTGCCCTACGTGCACGAGCGCGAGCAGTTCGGCCAGCCGATCGGCGAATTCCAGCTCATGCAGGGCAAGCTCGCCGACATGTACACCACCTGGCAGGCCTGCCGTGCCTATGTCTATGCCGTCGGGCGCGCCTGCGACGCCGGCGACCACAGCCGCAACCTGCGCAAGGACGCTGCCGGCGCCATCCTCTACGCGGCCGAGAAGGCGACCTGGATGGCGGGCGAGGCCATCCAGACGCTGGGCGGCAATGGCTACATCAACGAGTATGCGACCGGCCGCCTGTGGCGTGACGCCAAGCTCTACGAGATCGGCGCCGGCACCTCGGAGATCCGCCGCATGCTGATCGGCCGCGAACTGTTCAGCGACACCAAGTAACACCGCCGCAGCCGCGGCGCGCAGGGGAGAGAGACGCCCATGCATGCGATCAAATCCGCCATCAACCCGCGCGCGGAGGAATTCCGCGCCAACGCCGCGCACATGCGCACCCTGGTCGAGGACCTGCGTGCGAAAGCAGCGGAAGTCGCCGCCGGCGGCGGCGAACGCGCACGCGAGAAGCACGTCGCGCGCGGCAAGCTGCTGCCGCGCGAGCGCGTCGACCAGTTGCTCGATCCGGGCACGCCGTTCCTCGAGATCGGTCAGCTCGCCGCCTACGGCATGTACGACGGCGAGGCGCCGGCAGCCGGCATGATCGCCGGGGTCGGCCGGGTCGAGGGCACCGAGTGCCTGATCATCGCCAACGACGCCACCGTCAAGGGCGGCACCTACTACCCGATGACGGTCAAGAAGCACCTGCGCGCGCAGGAAATCGCGCGCGAGAACCACCTGCCCTGCCTCTACCTGGTGGATTCGGGCGGCGCCTTCCTGCCGCGCCAGGACGAGGTCTTTCCCGACCGTGAGCATTTCGGCCGCATCTTCTACAACCAGGCCAACATGAGCGCCATGGGCATTCCGCAGATCGCGGTCGTGATGGGCTCGTGCACGGCCGGCGGCGCCTACGTGCCGGCAATGAGCGACGACACCGTCATCGTCAAGAACCAGGGCACCATCTTCCTCGGCGGCCCGCCGCTGGTGAAGGCGGCGACGGGCGAAGTGGTGAGCGCCGAGGATCTCGGCGGCGGCGACGTGCACACGCGCCTCTCGGGCGTAGCCGATCATCTCGCCGAGAACGACAGCCACGCGCTCGCCATCGCGCGCTCGATCGTGCGCAACCTGAATCGGCGCCGGCCACAGTCGGTTCTCGTGCAGCCGGTCGAGGAGCCACTCTACGACCCCGAGGAGATCTACGGCGTACTGCCGCGGGACACGCGCACGCCCTACGACGTGCGCGAAGTCATCGCGCGCGTCGTCGACGGCTCGCGCTTCGACGAGTTCAAGGCGCGCTACGGCTCGACGCTGGTAACCGGCTTCGCGCATCTCTACGGCGTGCCGGTCGGCATCATCGCCAACAACGGCATCCTGTTCAGCGAATCGGCGCAGAAAGGCGCGCATTTCATCGAGCTGTGCGCGCAGCGCAAGGTGCCGCTGCTGTTCCTGCAGAACATCACCGGCTTCATGGTCGGGCGCAAGTACGAAAACGGCGGTATCGCCAAGGACGGCGCCAAGCTGGTCACCGCGGTGGCGACGGCGCAGGTGCCCAAGATCACGCTGATCATCGGCGGCAGCTTCGGCGCCGGCAACTACGGCATGTGCGGCCGCGCCTACTCGCCGCGCTACCTGTGGATGTGGCCCAACGCGCGCATCAGCGTGATGGGTGGCGAACAAGCCGCCGCCGTGCTCGCCACCGTGCGCCGCGACGGTATCGAGGCGCGTGGCGGCGCCTGGGCGGCCGAGGAGGAAGAAGCCTTCAAGGCGCCCATCCGCGACCAGTACGAAGCCCAGGGCCACCCCTACTACGCTACCGCCCGGTTGTGGGACGACGGCGTGGTCGACCCGGCCCAGACGCGCCGCATGCTCGGGCTCTCGCTGTGGTCGACGCTCAACGCGCCGATTCCCGAGACCCGCTTCGGCCTGTTCCGCATGTAAGGAGCCGCACGATGTTCCACAAGATCCTGATTGCGAACCGCGGCGAGATCGCCTGCCGCATCATCGACACCGCGCGGCGCCTCGGCATCGCGACCGTCGCCGTCTACTCCGAGGCCGATGCCGGCGCACGGCACGTGCGCCTCGCCGACGAAGCGGGACTGATCGGCCCGGCCGCGGCGCGCGAGTCCTATCTCGTCGCGGAGAAGATCCTCGCCGCCGCCGCCGCAACCGGCGCCGAGGCGATCCATCCCGGCTACGGCTTCCTGTCCGAGAACGCCGCGTTCGCGCGCGCCTGTGCCGAGGCCGGCGTCGTGTTCATCGGCCAGCCGGCGAAGGCGATCGAGGCGATGGGCAGCAAGTCGGCGGCCAAGGCGCTGATGGAGGCGGCCGGTGTCCCGCTGACACCCGGCTACCACGGCGACGAACAGGACCCCGAGTTCCTCGCCGCGCAGGCCGGGGAAATCGGCTACCCCGTGCTGATCAAGGCCAGCGCGGGCGGCGGCGGCAAGGGCATGCGCCGGGTCGACGAGCCGGGAGCGTTCGCCGAGGCGCTCGCCTCGTGCCAGCGCGAGGCTGCCGGCGCCTTCGGCGATGACCACGTGCTCGTCGAGAAGTTCGTGCTCAAGCCGCGACACATCGAGGTGCAGGTATTCGGTGACAGCCACGGCAACGTGGTCCACCTGTTCGAACGCGACTGCTCGGTGCAGCGCCGCCACCAGAAAGTGCTCGAGGAGGCCCCGGCGCCGGGCATGACGGCCGAGCGCCGCGCACAGATGGGGCAGGCCGCCGTCGACGCCGCGCGCGCAGTCGGTTACGTCGGCTCCGGCACGGTCGAATTCATCGCCAACCCCGACGGCGGTTTCTATTTCATGGAGATGAACACGCGCCTGCAGGTCGAGCACCCCGTGACCGAGATGATCACCGGGCTCGACCTCGTCGAATGGCAGCTGCGCGTGGCCAGCGGCGAGCCCCTGCCGCTTACGCAGGAAGAGCTCGGCATCAACGGCCATGCGCTCGAAGCGCGTATCTATGCGGAGGATCCGGATGCCGGCTTCCTGCCCTCGACCGGTGCACTCACGCACCTGTCACCGCCGGCCGCATCGGCGCACGTGCGCGTCGATACCGGCGTCGAGCAGGGCGATGCCATCTCGCCGCACTACGATCCGATGATCGCCAAGCTGATCGTGTGGGACCGCGATCGCGATGGCGCGCTCGCACGCATGCGCCGCGCGCTGGCCGAGTTCCGCGTCGTCGGCGTCGCCAACAACATCGCTTTTCTCGGGCGGCTCGTCACCTCGCCCGCGTTCGCGGGCGCAGATCTCGACACGGCGCTCATCGAACGCGAAGAGGGCCACCTGTTCCCGCCCCCCGCAGCGACACCGCGCGACGCCTGGCTGATCGCCGCGCTGGCCGAGGTCGCTCAGGCCGGGGACGATCTCGCCGCCCGCCTCGACGCCGGCGACGAACGCCATAACCCGTGGTGCGTGCGCGACGACTGGCGCCTCAACGGCCGCGGGCGGCGCCTGCTCACCTTGCGTGACGCCGACGATGAGAAGACCCTCGCCATCAGCGCCGACGGCGCGGCCTACCGCATCGAGCTGGACGGCGAGACGACCCGGGGCGGCATCACGCGCCGCCGCGGCGCCGACCTCACCGTGGTCCTCGGTGAAACCACCCGCCATGTCGCCGTTGCGCTCGCCGGCAACCGCCGCGACGTCTTCCTCGACGGCCGTGCCTGGACGCTGCACCGGGTCGACAAGCTCGAGGCCAGCGGTGAGGGCGAGGAAGGTGGTGCCGGCCTGCTTGCACCGATGCCGGGCAAGGTGATCGCGCTGATCGCGGCCGCCGGGGATGAGGTCAAGAAAGGCGACAAGCTGCTCGTGCTGGAAGCCATGAAAATGGAACACACCATCTGCGCACCGGCCGACGGCACGGTCAAGGCGTTTCTCTGCAGCGAGGGCGAACAGGTCACCGAGGGGGTGGAGCTGGTCGATTTCGAGCACGCCTGAACGTGCGCCCGAGGCGCGGGCACGCGTGCACCGCGCCCACCTTGGCGCTACGCTAGCGCTCCTGAATCCATTCGCCGGAATGTCGTCGACTATGTCATTGCGTCAATTTCTCGCGCTCGCCATGCTGCTGATCACGCTGCCGGCCGCTGCGGCCCAGCCCAAGGGTGAACAGCTGCTGTTCGCCAAGCCCGAGGGCTGGCACGAGGTCTTCTCCGAGATCGAGGAGAACCTGACCACCAACGAGTACGTGCCCGAAGGTCAGACCGGCGACGACTGGAAGGAAATGGTCACGGTGCAGATCGTGCTCGGCATGTCCGAGGCCGATCCGAACGCGCTGCTCGCGCGCATCGCGCACCATCTCGCCGAGGGCTGTCCCGGCTTCAGCTCGCAGCCGATCGAACTTGGCGGCGTGGGTGAGGAGTACCCCACGCTCGCGGTGATGATGATGTGTCCGAAGAACCCGGAAAGCGGCAAGGGCGATTTCATCCTCGTGCGTGGCATCGCCGGCAAGGAGAGCTTCTACATCCTGCAGAAAGCCTGGCGCGTGGCGCCCTTCGACGTCGACGACGATCCGCCCGTCGCGCTCGAGGACCGCAAGTTCTGGCTCGGCTATCTCGCTTACCTCACGGTGTGCGACCCGGCGCTCGACAACTGCCCCCAGAACGTAGAACTCGAGGAATAGCGGTGAAACTGGCGAGCCTGCGCGCGGGCGGCCGCGACGGCACGCTGCTCGTCGTCGACGACACCCTCACACACGGCCTCGTCGTCGAGGAGATCGCGCCCACCCTGCAGGCCGCGCTCGAGAACTGGGACGCCGTCGAGGCGCCATTGCGCGCGGCCGCGGCGGCGCTCGCCGCCGGCAACACGCAGGACGCCTTCGCGCTCGAGCCCGACGCGCTGGCCAGCCCGCTCCCGCGCAGCTACCAGTTTCTCGACGGTTCGGTCTACCTGCACCACATGGCACGGGCGCGCCGGGCGCGCGGCGTACCGATGCCGCCCGACTACGAGACCGAACCACTGATGTACCAGGGCGTGTCGGACGGCTTTCGCGGTCCGACCGAACCGATGCCGCTGCCGTCGGAAGATCTCGACATCGACTTCGAAGCGGAGATCGCGGTCATCGTCGACGACGTGCCAATGGGCGTCAGCGTCGAGGCGGCAGCCGGGCACATCCGCCTGCTCATGCTGATGAACGACTTCACCTGCCGCGCGCTGACCCGCACCGAGTTGCCGAAGGGCTTCGGTTTCCTCCAGTCCAAGCCGACCAGCTCGTTTTCGCCCGCCGCCGTCACACCGGACGCACTGGGCGCGGCGTGGAACGGCGAGCGCCTCGCCGGCACCCTGCGCTCCTGGGTCAACGGGCGCGCCATCGGCACGCCCGACGCCGCCACCGACATGTTCTTCACCTATCCGCGGCTGATCGCCCACGCCGCGCGCACGCGCCGCCTCGGCGCCGGTACCATCATCGCCGCCGGTGCGGTGTCCAACCGCGACCCGGCCACCGGCCACGGCTGCCTGGCCGAAGCGCGCGTCGACGAAGAAATGGCGACCGGCCACGCAAGCACGCCCTGGTTACGCTTCGGTGACGTCGTGCGCATCGAGATGCGCGATGCCGATGGGCGCTCGATTTTCGGCGCCATCGAGCAAGCGGTCGTGGCAGCCTGAACGAAACCGCCGAGCGTCGATGCGTCTCACGCCGGAAACCGCCGCCGACTTCGTGCTCGCGACGAGCGATCATGCTTTCGCGCGCGATCCTTATGCCGACTATGCGATGCTGCGCGAGCACGCCCCGGTGTGTCGCCAACCCGATGGCTCGGTGCTCCTGACGCGCTACGCCGACGTGCTGACAGCATTCGGCGATCCGGCACTGTTCAGCTCCGACAAGCGCGTCGACTTCTACCCGCGCTTCGGTGATTCACCGCTCTACGAGCATCACACGACCTCGATCGTTTTCAACGACCCGCCCTATCACACCCGCGTGCGGCAGCTGCTCGCGCCGTTCTTCGCTGCCCGCGTGCTGCGACAGATGGACGCGAGCATCGCGGCGATGGTCGACTCGCTGCTCGATCGCGCCGCCGCGCGCGGCCGCATCGACGTGGTCCGCGATTTCGCGCTGGTCGTGCCGCTCAACCTCATCGGCGAACTCCTCGGCGTGCCCTACGAGGAACGCGCCCCACTGCGCGGTTGGGCCAATGCCATCCTGGGTGCCCTCGAACCCGTGCGCTCGCCGGCCGAACTCGCCGCGGGCAACCAGGCCGTCGAGGACTTCAAGGCCTACCTGCGCGCGCTGATCGCGAACAAGCGTGCCAGGCCGCCGGGCGACGAGGCCATGGACGTGCTGTGGGCGCTGATCGAGGCGGCCGACGAGAGCCGTGCCGACGACGAGCGACTGAGCGAACTGGAAATCCTGCACAACTCGATCTTCATGCTCAACGCCGGTCACGACACCACCGGCAGCCTGATCGCCAACGGCATCGACCTGTTGTGCCGTTACCCCGAGCAGCGCGAGCGCCTGATCGATGACCCGGTGCTGATCAAGCCGGCAGTGGAGGAGATGCTGCGTTTCGAGAGTCCGCTCCAGATCGGCAACCGCAAGACCACCGCGGCGTGCGAGATCGGCGGCGTGGAGATCGCCCCGGGCACCTTCCTGCACCTCGGCATCGCCGCCGCCAACCGCGACCCGGCGCAGTTCCCCGACGCCGAGACCTTCGACGTCGCGCGCGCCCCCAACAAGCACCTCGCCTTCGCCCACGGCATCCACACCTGTGCCGGCAACTCGGTCGCCCGTATCGAGGCGCGCATCGCGTTCGCCAAGCTGCTCGAGCGGTTCCCGAACTTCACCCGCGTCGGGGCAGCCGCACGGCCGCACCGCTCGCGCTTCCGCGTCATCGACGAGCTGATTCTCGACCTCGGGCCGGAACGCTCCTAGCGGGGACGAGCGGCCGCCGCACAGCCCAGCGCCGGCGCGGGCCGCCGCTAGTCGCTCAGTCGGCGGACGCGGGTGCAGGCGACTCCGCGGCGGCGCGCGGGAACACGCAGTCGTTCTGCTCGCACAGCTCGTCGACGTTGGCGTACTTCGCCTCGCAGCCTTCGCGAAACGGCGCGATCTGCTCCTCGCTCATCGCCGTCAGCGCATCGGCGTACTGGTTGAGCGCCTCGTTCATCTCGTCGTTGCTCATCCCGCCCCCGGAGAGGTCGGTGTAGAAGCGCACCGCCAGCATGCCGAAAGCGAACGAGCGGTTGGCCCAGGTCTGCTGCATGTCGCCGAGCGCCTGGTCGGCCTCCATGGCAGTCAGCGCCGAGCAGGTCATGGCGCCGTCGAACGCGCGCTTGAGCATGGTGCGCGCGTCGGGCTCGGCTTCCTGGGCGGCGAGCGGCAACGCGACGAAGAGCAGCGCGGCGAGGGCGGGAATTCTCATGCGGGACTCCGGTCGGGGAGAAACGGGTGCGGGGCGCCCATTGTGGACGCCGCGCGGCGCCGCGACAACGGGCGGGCGGTTGCAAGCCGCCAGCCGAATCATCAGGATAGGGCGCCGCAAACGAGAGGATGGATCACCTACCCATGACCGACAGCACCCCCAACGCGGTATTCGTTGGCACCTGGCAGCTCGTCGAGAGCTATTCGGACAAGCCCTCCGGGCGTGTCGCCTTCCCACTCGGCGAGCACGTCGTCGGGCGTATCAACTACGACGCTGCCGGCAACATGGCCGCGCAGCTCATGGGCGAGGGACGCAAACCCTTCTCCTCGCGCGATCCCCGCGAGGTGGCCGATGCCGAGTATCGCGAAGCCTTCCAAAGCTATACCGCCTATTTCGGCACCTACACGGTCGACAGCGAAGCGGGCACGGTGACCCATCACGTGCAGGGTGCGACCGTACCCAACTGGCCCGGGCAGGACCAGGTCCGCTTCTACGAATTCTCCGGTGATCGCCTGGTCCTCAAGACACCGCCGATGCGCGGCAACGACGGCGAGAAAGCGATCCACACGCTGGTCTGGCAGAAAGTCATCTGACTGTCACGCGCCCTTGCCCCGGCGCCGGCCGCTCGGGGCGCCTGCGGGTCACCGCGCCCCGCCAACGGGTTCCCTGTTCTGCTTCCCCTTTCCGAGGGCCATGACGCCAAGCGCCATGACACGAACCGGTGGTGGCGATGATGGCGCCGTATCGAAACCCTGATCCGTGTCAGCATGCCACGCGAGGCGACGCGCGAGATTGGTGCTCGTCACCTATACCGACCCGAAACACGGGAGGAGACCGCGCCATGGCCGACCAGTCATTCGAAGCTTTCATGAAACGCATTCAGGAGGACGACGCGCTCGAACAGGAGTTGCGCGCGAAGCTCGGCGATCCGGCCGAGGGCATCGCCGCCGCCGACCTCGAACGCTTTGCCGCCGAGAAAGGGTACGCGTTCGACCTCGAGGAAATCTCGGGCGAACTCAGCGACGAAGACCTCGAGGCTGTCGCGGGCGGTACCGGCACGTTCAGCTCACTCGTCGGCGACGTCTCGATCAAGTTCTACTCGCCGAGCACGCTGGTCTTCCCGAAGATCGAGTCCACCATCATCAAGTGGTGAGCGCGCGTTGCGCCGATACTGTCGAGACGCCCCTGCCGCGTCTCGACGAGCCCGGCCTCGCGAATCGCGTAAGGCGCGTTCTTGGCGACGCCGCCTACCGCGCGGCGAACGTCGACGCCCTGCTCGGCCGAGCGCCGGCGAACTGGCGTCGCGAAGCGGCGTCACAGGCTCTCCGGGACGAAAACGACACGCCGCTTGCCACGCTGGTCAAGCTGTTCTGCGGCGGGCGGCACGTCGCCGCCGGCGTGCTGGATGCAGCGATCGGTCACGCCGGGTCGGCGACGCTCGAAGCCGCCGGCCTCATCGTGCGCAACGGCGCCGAAGCGCGCGCGACGGTGCAGCTCACGCCCCATGGCGAGCACCTCTATGCCCACGACCTGCCCGCGCGACATCATGCGCGCGCCGCGGATTTCGTCGTCGGGCCGTCGCCGGTCGCACGCCTGCTCGGCGCACTGACCGTGCCGGCATCCGTCGAGCGCGCGCTCGACCTCGGCTGCGGCGCAGGCGTGCTCGCCCTCGACACGCTGGCAGGCGCAGGCGAAGTCACGGCCGTCGACATCAATCCGCGGGCCGCGGCCCTGACCCGCTTCAACGCCGCGCTGAACGGCTGCGACAACGTCACCACGCGTACGGGCGATCTCTTCGCCCCGCTCGGTGAGGCGCGTTTCGATCTCATCGTCAGCAATCCCCCGTTCGTCATCGCCCCGCGCACCACGTTCATCTATCGCGACGGCGGCGCGCCGATCTGCGCGCGCATCGTGCGCGAAGCACCGGCCCATCTCGCCACGAACGGCATCCTGCAGATGCTGTGCAACTGGCCCGAGCGCTCCGGGCGCGACTGGCGCGAGGTACCCCGGAGCTGGTTCGACGGCTGTGAATGCGACGCCTGGGTGCTGCGCCTGCGCTCTCAGTCCGCGCTCGAGTACGCGCTTGCCTGGCTCGGCCAGGAGCATGCCGGCGCGCCGGTACCGGCCGCGGCACTGGCGGAATGGACCAATCACCTCGCCGGTCACGACATCGCGGCCGTCGGCACCGGGCTGGTCGTCATGCGCCGCACGAGCGGGCGCCCGCCGTGGCTCGAGCTGCGCGACGCGCCGCCGCTGCGCGGCCCGGCGGGCGCGGCGATCGCACGGGTACTCATGGCGCGTGATGCGGCAGCGCGGCTGCGCGACGACGCCGCGCTCCTCGAAGCGCGCCTGCGCCCCGCCCCGGACCTCGAATACCAAACGCGGAAACGCCCCGGGGGCAACGGTTGGCTTGCCTCGGGCGCCGAACTGCGCTTTTCCCGCGGCCTCTGTTTCGCCGTCAAAGCAGACCCGGTCGCGACGGCCCTGCTGGGTCACCTCGACGGCGACCGCAGCGTGTCCGAAGCGCTCGAACGCGTTGCCGCGCAGGGCGGCGTCACGCCGGCCCTGTTGCTGCCGCAGCTGCCCGCCGCCGTGCGCCGCTTACTCCACCTCGGACTGTTGGTTCCGGCAGGGGCGGGCTGAACCGGCCGCGCCGCGACCGTCGATACGGCGCGCTAACCGCCCGCTTCGCGGAGCAGCTCGCCGGCGATGATGACCTGGCGAATCTGGTTGCTGCCGGCGGCAATCTCGCCGACCTTGCCGCTGCGGTAGAGTCGGTTGACCTCGGTCTCGCGCATGAAGCCCATGCCGCCGTGGATCTGCACGGCCTGATCGAGTACGCGCATCGCGCCGCGCCCGGCGGCGAGCAGCGCGGCGGCAGAGCGCTTGTGTACCACGCCGCGCCCGCCCTCGCCTTCGGGCAGGTCGACGATCTCGCGTCCTACCTGGTAGGTCAGCGCGCGCATCGCTTCGATCTCGGTGTACATGTCGGCAAGCATGGCCTGGACCATCTGGAACTCGCCGATGGCGCGCCCGAACTGCTTGCGCTGGCCGGCGTAATCGAGCGCGAGGTCGAACGCGCGCTGGGCGATGCCGATATCGAAGAACGCGCCGATGACGCGCTCGATGTCGAGCCCGCTCATCATCACGATGTGACCCGCGTTCTCTTCGCCGACCAGGTTGCCGGCGGGCACCCGGCAGTCGTCGAACACGAGCTCGCCGGTGGGACTGCCGCGCCAGCCCATCTTGTCGAGCTTCTGCGCGACCGAGAAACCGGGGAAGCTTTTTTCGACGATGAACGCCGAGATGCCTTTCTGTCGCTTCTCCGGCGCGGTCTTGGCGTAGACCAGCAACACGTCGGCGACCGGCCCGTTGGTGATGAACAGCTTACGACCGTTCAGCACGTAGTCATCGCCGTCGCGCCGTGCCGTCGTCGCCATCGAGCCGAGCGCGTCCGAGCCCGCGCCGGGCTCGGTCATGCCGAGCGCGCCAATCACCGAGCCGTCGCAGAAACGCGGCAGGTATTCGCGCTTCTGCGCCTCACTCGCGTTGCGCACAAGGTTGTGCAGACACAGGTTGTCACTGGCCAGCATGCCGGCCGCGATGGAGTGATTCCAGTAGGCCACTGCCTCGGCGATAAAGCACTGCGCAAGCACGTCCATGCCGCCGCCGCCGAACTCGGTCGGCACGGTGACGCCGAGCAGACCCTGTTCGGCGAGACCACGAAACGCGGCCTCGGGGAACCAGTCTTCATTGTCCATGCGCTCGCACAGTTCGTAGAGTTCGTCGCGCGCGTAGCGGTAGGCGAGATCGTAGACGGCCTGGTAGTCGGCATCGAAACCGAAGGATTCGAGGTTGGGAATGCTCATGGGTGTTGTCCCCGTGCAGGACCGGTGCGGCACCGGCATGCTCACGTGCGTGGATGGAGGAATGGCGCCGCGCCCGACCGCTCGAGCCGGCGAGGCGGCCGGCTACGGCGTACCGACGCCAAAGTAGTTGATGCCCTCGGCGTGACGCACCTGCACCGGCATGCCGATCGGCTGTTCGCCGAACAGCAGCGCACGCGCCGCCTCGCTGTCCGGTTCCATCACGGCAAGAAAGCGCCGCTCGTCGGCTGCGAGCCGCCCGACGATGTAGCCGCCCGAAGGCTCGCCGCGCGCATACACCGCGGCGTAGGATTCGATGCGTCCGGCACCCTCGGCGACCTCGGCGACGACGATGTCGCTGGCGGCCTTCGCCGCGCGGCGCTCGGCGGCGCTGGAGCGCGGCTGCCAAGCCGCGCCCGGCTGCGCGGCGTAGATACCGACCGAATGCTTGGACAGGTAACCGCCGTTGGCGGCGATGAGCGCGTGTTCGGCGCCATCGCCACGCAGGCGTGCCACGACCTCGGCAATGGCGTGCAGGCTGTAGTTGTTGCCGGGTCCGCCGAAGTAGGGCAGTCCACCGGTCAGGGTGAGCGCGCGGCCGCCTTCGGGATCGATACCGAGATGCTCGCAGGCACTGGTCACGGCAACCGGGAAACAGCTGTAGAGGTCGATGTGCGCGATGTCGTCGATCTCGATGCCGGCGTCGGCCAGCGCGCGCCCGAGCGCGAGGCCCTGGGCATGGGATCCGGCGAGGCGCGGGCGCCGCACCACCGGCAGCTCGTCGACGTCGGCGTACGCGCGCAGGTAGACCCAGTGGCTCTCGGGAATGCCGAGTTCGCGCGCCTGGCCGACCGAGGTCATGACCACCGCCGCGGCCTGGTTGACCGCGTCCTGCGCGACCATCCACTTCGTGTAGGGTTCGCACAGCAGGAAATTCTCCGCCGAGGGCGTGGCGATGAACGCGGCACTACGTGCGTCCGGAAACTGCGCGTAGGGATTGGCCGCGGCGACCGCGCTGAACGGCGCAAAAATGCGCCCGATGCGTTCCCGGTAGGCACCCTGCGACAGGCCGAGCTCGGCGCGCAGCGCCTGCTCGAACAGGCAGTAGACCTGGATCGGAAACGTGATGCCATGCGCCGTCTCGTAGGCGCTCGCCATCGGGTCGTCGGGCCACAAGTCCTCGAATTCGCCGTCGACTTCTTCGTGCCAATCGAGCTCGACGCCGGCGCGCCGGGCGTTGCGGATCGTCGCCAGCGCCTCGGCACCGGTCAGCACTGCGGCGCGCACCGTGCCGGCGTGGATGTCCTCGGCCAGCTGGTTGACCAGGCGCTGCGGCGTCTCGCCGCCGACCTCGGCATAGACCGCGCGGCGCGGACGGATGCCGAGACGCCTGGCCACCGACCACGGCATGTTGTTCGAACAGCCGAAAGGATTCGGCCACATCACGGTATCGCGCACGGAATGCTCGAACAGGCGCGCCACCGCGAGCACGTCGACCCGGGCGGCGAGATCACCGCTGGCACCGGCATCGGCCAGCGCACGGCGCGCGACCTCCGCCGCCATGTCGGCCGGCGACAGGCTGGTCGCGGGCGAAGGCGCGTTGCGATCGACGTACTGCGCGCCGCCGACCAGAATGGGAGTGGAGTCCTGCATGCGCGAAATCCTGGATGTGACCGGAGCCGCGCGAGAGAGCACGGCGCGCAGAAAATAGCACACCGCCGGTACGCACGACGGAGCCTGCCAGCGCCATTCACCCGCGCGCGTACGCGGCGGCACTCGCGCGGGCGCCGCGCGATCCGCTAGGCTCTGACTTCCTGACGCACGCTGCCCCGGGGAGGGGGACTGCCGATGCGACCCGCACCCTTTGCGCTGCACCGACCCGCCACGCTGGCCGACGCGCTGGCTGCAATCGCTGCCGGCGCACTGCCGCTGGCCGGCGGGCAGAGCCTGCTGCCGGCGATGCGCCTGCGCGACACCGAACCCGAAGCGCTCGTCGACCTCAGCGGCATCGATGCCCTCGATGCCGACATCCGTATCGTTGACGATCGTGTCCACATCGGCGCCCGCGTGACGCATGCCGCGCTCGCCGCCGACACCGCGCTGCAGGCCGGACTGCCCTGGCTGACCGACGCGGCAGCGCAGATCGGCGACGTGCAGGTCCGCAACCTCGGCACCGTGCTCGGCAACGTGTGCTGGGCCGATCCACGTGCCAACCTGGCCGTCGCGCTGCTCGCGAGCGATGCCGCGGTGATCGCCGCCGGCGCGGACGAGACGCACAGCGCGATTCCGCTCGACGCGTTCTTCACCGGCTTCCGCCGTCATGCCCTGGACGGGCGCCTTGCCGTCGCGCTCGAGCTGCCTCGCGCGCCTGGCGCACGCGGCTGCTATCTCGAGTTCTCGCGCCAACGGCAGGACCTCGCGCTGGTCAACGTGTGCGCGGTGACGGACGCGAACGGCCTGCGTATCGCGGTGGGCGGCATCGATCCGACGCCGGTCCGCCTGCATGCCGTCGAGCGCGACGGAGCCGGCGCGTTGGAGACCGCACTCGCCCCCGCCCGGCACCGTCCGATCGCCGACCAGCACGGTGACGCCGCCTACAAGCTGCACCTGGCGGACGTGCTCGTGCGCCGCGCGCTCACGGCCATCGGGATCGCGGCATGAGCGGCTGTCCGGTCTGCATCGAGGTCAACGGTCGCGCGGTCAGCGCGACGCTGGAACCGCGCACCCTGCTGGTCGATTTCCTGCGCGAGCATGCCGGCGCCGAGAGTGTACGCATCGGCTGCGAGGAAGGCGCTTGTGGCGCCTGTACCGTCGAACTCGACGGGCGCACCGTGAAGGCCTGCCTGGTGCTCGCGGTGCGTGCCGACGGCGGCCGCGTGACGACCGTCGAAGGGCTCGGCGAAGGGCGCGCACTCGACCCCTTGCAGGAAGCGTTCATCGGCTCGCACGCCCTGCAATGCGGCTACTGCACGGCCGGCATGGTGATGAGCGCGCGCGATTTTCTCGCCCGCCGCGGCGACGATGATTTCGATGACGACGACATCCGCCAGGCGCTGTCCGGCAACCTGTGCCGCTGCACCGGCTACAACCACATCATTCACGCGGTGAAGGTCGCGGCCGGACGCGCGGCGCCGTATACCAGCCCCGCGCAGGCGACGCCCGACGACGACGACTGGGTCGGCAAACCCATCGCGCGGCGCGAGGATCGCCGTATCGTCGCCGGCCGCGGACGCTACGCGGACAACGCCGGCAGCGGCACCGACCTGCACGCCTGCGCGGCGCGCGCGACGCGGGCCCACGCGCGCATCGTCGCCATCGACACGCGGCGCGCGAAGGCCATGCCCGGCGTACACTTGGTCCTCACCGGGGCGGAAGCCAGGACCCACTGGACGCCCATCTCGCCGACCATGGACCTGCTCGACCTCAAGCTGCCACGGCGCTACGCGCTGGCCACCGACAAGGTCGTGTTCTACGGCGAACCGCTCGCGCTGGTCGTCGCCGACACCCCCTACCAGGCCGAAGACGCGGCACGCGCGGTCGAGGTCGAGTATGCCGAGCTGCCGCCCATGGTCGATGCCGCCGAAGCCGCGCAGGCTACCGGCGAAGCGCTGCTCTACCCCGAGTGGGGCTCCAACCTGCAGGTCGAGTTCGCGCTCGATCACGGCGACGTGGATGGCGCGTTCGCCGCGGCCGACCTGGTCGTCGACGAACACATCGACTCGCACCGCTTCGGCGCCATGCCGCTCGAGACACGCGTTGCGCGCGCGGCCTGGGACCCCGCCGAGGAACGCCTCACCGTGCACACTTCCTCGCAGGTTCCACACCAGACGCGGCTCTACCTGGCGCGCGTGTTCGGCATCCCCGAGACGCGCATCCAGGTCATCGCCGGCGACGTCGGTGGTGCATTCGGTGCCAAGCTCTCGGTCGACTGCGAGTTCCTGCCGGTACTCGGCTCGCTGCTGACCGGGCGCGCGGTCAGATGGTTCGAGCCGCGCTCGGCGTGGATGCATGCCGGCTACGCGGCGCGCGATTACCGCACGCGCTCGCGCGCCGCGTTCGCGCGTGACGGCACCTTGCTCGCGATGGAGACCGACATCCTCGCCGACATGGGCTGTGACGGCGCCGAACGCGCCTGCGGACTCGGCATGCCGCTGAACGGCGGCACCTATGCGCCCGGTCCCTACCGCCTCCAGCACTACCGCACGCGGGTGCGCTGCGTCGTCACCAACAAGGCGCCGTACAACGCCTACCGCGGCTACGGCAAGGATCTCGCCAACATGCTGATGGAGCGCGTGCTCGACCGCGCCGCCGACCGGCTAGAGCTGGACCCCCTCGCGATTCGCGAGCGCAACCTGCTCACGGGATACCCGCACCAGCTCGTCACCGGACCCGTAATCGAGAACGGCTCGGTGGCCGAGTCCCTGGCGGAGCTCGCGCGCGTCATGGACCTGCCGCGGCTACGCGCCGAGCAGGCCGCGGCGCTCGCCGAAGGACGTCACCTCGGCATCTGCCTCGTGCCCTACATCGAGCCCTCGGGCCCGGCGTTTCCGGGCTCCGCGTTCCAGAACTACGAGTCAGTCACGCTGCGCATCGCCGCCGACGGCAGCGTGCACGTGCTGACCGGCATCCAGAGCATCGGCCAGGGCATCGAGACCAGCTACGCGCAGGCCGCGGCCGACCTGCTCGGCGCCGACCTCGCTGACGTCAGCGTGTCCTGGGGTGACACCACGGCGACGCCCTGGGGCTCGGGCACGTTCGGCAGCCGCGGTGTGCAGTTCGCGATCGGCGCGCTGCAGGACGCGGCGCAGAAGCTGCGGCGGCGCCTGCTTATTGCCGCCGCGGTGCTGCTCGAGGCGCGCGAGGACGACATCGTCCTCAAGAACGGCCGCGCCCGCGACCGCGCCAGTGGACGCGAGGTGGGCTTCGCCGACATCGCCTACGGCGTATACGTCAATCCCGGCGCCGAGGTGCTGCTCGACAGCGCCGATGCGCCGCTGCTCGAAGCGCATGGCACCTACCGCCACGCCGCCGTCAACTGGAAGGGCGACGCGGAAGGACGGCCGCAGTTCTATCCCGCGCATGCCAACGGCGCCGAAGGCGCAGTGGTCGAGGTCGATATCGAGACCGGCCGCGTCGAAGTGAACAAGATCTGGATCGTGGCCGATCACGGCCGCGTGCTCAATCCGCTGTTGATGAAAGGCCAGATCCGCGGCGGCGTGGTGCAGCAACTGGGCGGCACGCTCTACGAGCACCTCGCCTACGACGAGCACGGCCTGCCGCTGCAGAAAACACTCAAGGAGTACGGCATGCCGACGGTCTGGGCGGCGCCCGAGATCGAGGTGCATCACCTCGAGACGCGCTCGCCCGCGACCGCGATCGGCGCCAAGGGCGGCGGCGAGGACGGTTGTATCGCAACCAGCACGGTACTGCTCGGCGCGGTCGAGGACGCGCTGCGCCCGCTCGGCGTGACGGTGACGTCGAGCCCCTTGTCACCGGCGCGGATCCGCGCCATGGTCGAGGCCGCCCGCGGCCGCACCGCCTGAAGTCCCGGAGAAGCCCCATGCCCCGCCAACTCATCGACATCTCCATGCACCTCGAGAACGACGTGGTCTCCGACCCGCCGGGCTATGGACCGCACATCGATTACGTCACGCACCGCGACTCGGCCAGCGACGTCGTGCAGTTCTTCCCCGGCATGCGCGAGCAGGACCTGCCCGAAGGCGAGGGTTGGGCGATCGAATGGATTCGCCTGATGACGCACAACGGCACGCATCTCGATGCGCCCTACCACTTCCACTCGACGATGAACCACGGCGAACGCGCCATCACCATCGACGAGGTACCGCTGGACTGGTGTCTGCAGCCCGGGGTGAAGCTCGACTTCCGGCATTTCGACGACGGCTACGTGGTCACCGCGGACGACGTCGAGGCCGAACTGGCCCGCATCGGGCACGAACTCCGCCCGCTCGAGATCGTCGTCGTCAACACGCGCGCCGGCAGCCGCTACGGTTGCGATGACTACGTCTCGTCCGGTTGCGGCATGGGCCGCGAGGCAACGCTCTACCTGCTCGAACGCGGCGTGCGCCTGACCGGCACCGACGGCTGGAGCTGGGACGCGCCGTTCGTGCATACCAAGGACCGATACGCCGAGAGCCGCGACGCGAGCCTCATCTGGGAAGGTCACAAGGCGGGGCGCGACATCGGCTACTGCCATCTCGAAAAGTTGCACAACCTCGAGGCGCTGCCGAGCGACGGCTTCACCGTGAGCTGCTTTCCGGTCAAGATTCGCGGCGCTTCGGCCGGCTGGACGCGGGCCGTGGCCATCCTCGACGCCTGAACGCTCGACGCCTGAACGATGGTGAGCGGGAAGCCCGGCTGCCAGCGTGCCCGGTGGCCGCGTCACGCCACGGAACTGTCGTGGAAGCGACCCGTTCGCGCGCTCGCAGCCGCACGGGTCGCCGCACTCGCGGCGCTGCTTGCGTGCAGCATTGCCGCGCTGGCGAGCGAACCGTGGCTCGGCGCGAGGGACGGCGACGGCGCGACGCCCCCGCCGGCAGCCACCCACACCTATCGCTGCGGCGACCGCGTCGTCACGGTGAACGTGACCAAGGCGACACTGGAGCTCACCCTCACCGGCGAACGCCTGGTGCTCGAGCACGTTCCATCGGCCTCGGGTGCGAAGTACCGTGACATGCACGGCAATCTGTTCTGGTCACGTGGCGAACACGCCCTGCTCGAGCTGCGCGGACAAGCCTACCCCGAGTGCACGCGCACGGGGTGCGATGGCGTGCGCTGCGACCGCACCCCACGCGCGTCCCTCAGCGGCATGCCGTGGGAGATCGAAGACATCGGCGGCCGCGGTATCGTCGACCGCTCGCGGGTCACGCTCGAGTTCGACGATGACGGACGCCTGAGCGGACATGCCTCGTGCAATCGTTTCACCGCGAGCTATACGCGCGACGGCGACAAGCTGGACATCGGCCCCGCGGCGGTGACCCGCATGGCCTGCCCGCCGGCGCTGATGAACCAGGAACGGGTGTTTCTCGATGCCCTCGCGCGGGTGCGGCGTTTCGCTATCGATGCCAGCGGCGCGCTCGTGCTGGCCGGCGCGAACGGCGACGAGCGCCTGGTGAGCGCACGGCGCCCTTGAGGTTCGCGGCGCCCGCCAGGCCGGTGGAGCAAGCGCCGCGTCAGCAGCCGCGGGTGACGACGAACTCGTCCTCCCCTGCCGACTCGAGCTGGAACTCGATCAGACTCGCGAGATCCTTGCGCGTGCGAGTCGCGAGCATGCCCGCGAGCAGCGTCTGCAGCAGCGCGCTGTCCATCACCTCGGGGCTCATCGCCGGGTCCTGTTCGGCCTGCTGCATGGCCTGGCTGATGCACTGGCGAGCGACGTCGAACTCTCCGGCCACGATGAGCTACTCCTGCTGCTGGATGGGGCGACTGTAGCCCGCTCTGCCCGCGACGCTCTTGACCTGCATCATGCGCGCCGTGCACCTCAGCGGCGCCGCGGATCGGGCAGGTAGTGCAGCCGCACGCCACCCTCGACGCCGACCTCGGCGGCACGCGCAAAGGGCGGCGCGAGGAATGGCTCGATCGCGCCGGAGAACGCGTAACCCTCGCGCGGCCGCCCCCCCGCACGGTCGAGCTTCTCGTCGTCGTTCTCGTCGTGAAACGCGAACAGCGCGTAGGGGCCGGTGCCGTCCGCGCGCAAGGTGACGTCGACCGCCCCCTCGCGCGCCGCCGCCGAGCCGAAGCCCACGGCACCGGCGGGATCGAGCGTGCGCCACGCGTCGGCATCGTCGAAGGCCAGCACGCGCACGCTGCCACGCGCACTGCGTACGCCGTCGATGCGCACCGTGACGATGGCCAGGGCCTCGAGTACGGCCCGCGCCCGTGGGTCATGCACCGGCGCCGGCGCAGGTGCCGCGGCAGGCGCACTCTCGACGGCCTCGTAAAGATCGAGCAGGTCGTCGGCGGCGCCGGCCCTGGCCGGGCCCGCGAGCAGGGCCAGGACGAGCGCGAGCCGGCGCGTCACGGGCACACCGCCAGCCCGGCGAGGACGCGCATTCAGATGCCGAGACGGCGCAGCGCCTGCTGCGTCATGTACTGGTTGACGAGGTCGAGATCGGGATCGAGGGCAGAATCCCACCCGCCCCGGCATTCCCGCGCATGGTGGAAGCGCGTGACGTTGTTGCGCTTGATGTCGTGGCTGATCGCCCACCACCAGCTCCATTCGGGACGCCCGTCGCTGGTGCGCAGTTCGTGGCCGTCGGCCAATGCCTGGCCGCCGCCGCCCTCGAAACCCTTGGCCATTTCACCGGCGCGATCGTAGCTGACCGCCATGCCCGCGCCCATGTTGCGCACGTCGAGATAGATGCGACGCTTGCTCACCGGCGCAGTGGGGAAGCCGACCGGCTCGCCCTCGAACACGATGACTTCGGGAATGAGCGACTTGCCGACGTAGAAATAGCTCTGGCCCTGGTTGCCGCCGACCAGCGGCGGCCGCCAGTTCTCGTTGTCCGGCGTCCACTGGTAGTGCGACGAGCCCAGGAACGGCCCGCGGTAGATGATCTTCCAGTTACCCCAGGTCAGCATCGGGTCGCCGGAGGCCCAGGCATCGGACAGGTAGAGATTCATGCCGGGCATGTAGGGCTCGAAGCGCTGGTTGGCCGGGAACCGGCGCACGCGCTTGAAATTCGGCAGGTAACCCCATAGTTCCGGGATCTCGCGCTGGTCGTAGTGCCAGTGACTGAGAAACGCGTGCCCGCGGATCTCGGGCGTCCAGGTGAACCAAATCGCCTGCAGCCGCGCGAGGTCCTCGTGCCCGGGCAGGTAGGGGCCGGGCGCATCCGGGTGTACCAGGCCCGCGCACTGCTGCTCGGCCCAGACCCAGTCGTACTCGTATTTCTGCGTTCCCTCGGCGTCGATGGTGACGGCGGGCGTCGCGTAGAGCGCACGATCGTGCCGCCCCCAGGACAACGTGATGTTCGCGATCGCCTGGTTGGCGTCATCGACCTGCGGGAACGGCAGGCCACCGATCCACGGCCGGCCGTCGCGAGTGCGTACATTGCCGGTCTCGTCGAACGTGGCCTGGCCCTGGTTGGCAAGCGTCGCGTCGAGGAAGTAGGGCGGGTACATGGTCTCGATCGCCTGCTCGGAAGGCTGGATGAAGATCTTGCGCCGATCCTGGATGATTTCCTGGTAGACGATCGGGTCGAGCAGGTCCTGCACCAGGATCGCGTTGTCGGCGTCGATCACGTCGCCGA
>JAPOKK010000263.1 GCA_029977665.1 Pseudomonadota bacterium
AGGCTCGGCGTCGAGGCGAGCTTCTCCTTCGGCATGCGCGGCGCCGCGTTCGGCGGCGATCCGGCGCGCGTCGCTGGCGGCAATTTCGTCTTCGCGCGGCCGGCCGGCATCATCGACGGCGTCGATCTCATGTTCACCGGACTCGTGCGCAGCATCGATCGCGATGCCATCGAAGCGCGCCTCGATGCCGGCGAGATCGTGCTCATTCCGCCGATCGGCTATTCACCGACGGGCGAGTTGTTCAACCTCAAGGCGAAGGACCTCGCCGCCACCGTCGCGAGCGAACTCAACGCGACCAAGCTCGTGCTGGTCGGCGGGCGTGATGGCATTGCGGACGAGCAGGGCGGGCTGTGCCGCCAGCTGACGCTGCGCGAAGCCCGCGAGCTGCGCGAACACAAGGCGCGCGACGACGACGAGCGTGAACTGCTCGACAGTGCCGTGCGCGCCTGCCAGCTCGGCGTCGAGCGCGTGCACATCGTGAGTCGTTTCGTCGATGGCGCGCTGCTGCGCGAGCTGTTCACCCGTGACGGCATCGGCACGATGATCAGCAGTGCGCCCTTCGACCAGTTGCGCACGGCCAAGATCGAGGACATTGGCGGCATCCTCGAGTTGATAGCACCGCTCGAAGAGCAGGGTGTGCTGGTCAAGCGCTCGCGTGAGAAGCTCGAGACGGAAATCGACGAGTTCGTGGTCATGTTGCGCGAGAACACCGTCGTGGCGTGCGGCGCGCTGCATCCGTACGCCGAGCAGCGCAGTGCCGAGGTTGCGTGCATCGCGGTTCACCCCGAGTACCGCGGCGGCCAGTTCGGCGACGTGCTCATCGAAGCGCTCGAGCGGCGCGCGCGCGAGCACGGGGTGACGAGCGTGTTCGCGCTGACCACCCAGGCCGTGCAATGGTTCAGCGAGCGCGGCTACGCGGTTGCCACGCTCGACGACCTGCCGGTGGCGCGACGCGAGCTGTACAACTACCAGCGCAACTCGGCCGTGCTGCTCAAGACGCTCGGCTGAACGGTCTCGGCGCCGCGCCGGCCCGGTGACGTTCAGTAGTCCATGCGGTCCTCGACGCCGTGCCCGCGCCTGGGGATCAGCATGCTGCGGTCGAACTCGCAGACCACTGTGCCGTCACTCTTGAGGCCTCGCGTACGCACCGTGACGACGCCCGCGGTGGGGCGGGACTTCGATTCGCGCTTGTCGAGGATCGTCGACTCGGCGTAGAGCGTGTCGCCGACGAACACCGGCGCCGGCAGGCGGATCTCCTTCCAGCCGAGATTCGCGATCGCTTTCTGGCTGACGTCACTGACGCTCATGCCGACGACCAGCGAGACGGTGAAAGCGCTGTTGACGAGTATCCTGCCGAACTCCGATGCGGCCGCGTACTCGGCATCGAAGTGCAGCGGGTGCGTGTTCATCGTCAACAGCGTGAACCAGGTGTTGTCGGTCTCGCTGATGGTACGCCCGGGGCGGTGCTGGTAGACGTGGCCAGGCTCGAAGTCCTCGTAGTAGCGGCCGAAGGTTTCGCGAAACGTGTGTTCGTCGATCTGCTTGTGATTCTGGACCACGCGGTGTTCTCCCCTCTGGATGGTGACGCGCGGCAGGCGGACGGCTGACCGCTTCGGCGGCCCCGGCCCTTGCCTTGCGCGAACGCTCGCGGGACCGTACCCGATCCGCTGGCGCCTTGAAACAGGTCATGGCAGCGCGTCCACGAACGGGTTTGTGATCGGTGCCAAAAGAAAAGGGCGGCCCGTGGCCGCCCCATGATGTTCGACGGGCGCGGCCTGGCCGCGCCCCGCGGCTCAGGTCGTCTGCTCGGTCTCGAGCTCGTACTCGACGGCGATGTCGTCGTCCTTGACCGTCACGCAGACATGGCCGCCGTTGACCAGGCGTCCGAACAGCAACTCCTCGGCCAGCGGCTTCTTGATCTTGTCCTGGATGAGACGGCTCATCGGGCGTGCCCCCATGACCGCGTCGTAGCCGTGCTCGGCGAGCCAGCTGCGTGCCGGCGCATCGACTTCCATGGTGACCTTCTTCGCGTCGAGCTGGGTTTCGAGCTCGACCAGGAACTTGTCGACCACGTGACCGATGATGTCGGTGTTGAGCGCATCGAACTGGATGATGGCATCGAGGCGGTTGCGGAACTCGGGGCTGAAGATGCGCTTGATCTCGGTCATCGCGTCGGCCGTGTGATCCTGGCGGGTGAAGCCGATCGATGCCCGGCTCATGCGTTCGGCGCCGGCGTTCGTCGTCATCACGATGATGACGTTGCGGAAGTCCGTCTTGCGCCCGTTGGTATCGGTCAGTGTGCCGTGGTCCATGACCTGCAGGAGGATGTTGAAGACGTCGGGATGTGCCTTCTCCATTTCGTCGAGCAGCAGCACGGCATGCGGCTGCTTGCTCACCGCCTCGGTGAGCAGCCCGCCGGTGTCGTAACCGACGTAACCGGGCGGTGCGCCGATCAGGCGCGAGACGGTGTGGCGCTCCATGTACTCGGACATGTCGAAGCGGATCAGCTCGATGCCCATGATGCGCGCGAGCTGGCGCGTGACCTCGGTTTTGCCGACGCCGGTGGGGCCGGCAAACAGGAACGAGCCGATGGGTTTGTCGGCGTGACCGAGGCCCGAACGCGACATCTTGATCGCGGCCGCCAGCGTCTGGATGGCGTTGTTCTGGCCGAACACGGTCATCTTGAGGTTGCGCTCGAGGTTCTTGAGCACGTCGCGGTCGGAAGTCGACACGGATTTGGGCGGAATGCGCGCTATCTTGGCAACGATCTCCTCGATGTCGCCGACGCCGATGGTTTTGCGCCGCTTGGACATCGGCAGCAGGCGCTGCCGCGCGCCCGCCTCGTCGATGATGTCGATGGCCTTGTCGGGCAGGTGACGGTCGTTGATATAGCGGTTGGTCAGCTCGACGGCGGTGCGCAGCGCCTGGTTGGTGTAGCGCACCTCGTGGTGATCCTCGAAGCGCGACTTCAGACCCTGCAGGATCTTGACCGCCTCGTCCTCGCTGGGTTCGCCGACGTCGATCTTCTGGAAGCGGCGGGCCAGCGCGCGGTCCTTCTCGAAGATGCCGCGGTATTCCTGGTAGGTGGTCGAGCCGATGCACTTGAGCTCGCCCGACGCGAGCATCGGCTTGATCAGGTTGGACGCGTCCATCACGCCGCCCGATGCCGCGCCGGCGCCGATGATGGTGTGGATCTCGTCGATGAACAGCACCGCGCCCGGCTCGCGCTTGAGCTGGGCGAGCACGTTCTTCAGGCGCTTCTCGAAATCACCGCGGTACTTGGTGCCGGCGAGCAGCGCGCCGAGGTCCAGCGAGTAGATGGTCGAGTCGGCGATGACCTCGGGCACTTCGCCGTCGACGATCTTCTTCGCCAGGCCTTCGGCGATGGCGGTCTTGCCGACGCCGGCTTCGCCGACGAACAGCGGGTTGTTCTTGCGCCGGCGGCACAGGATCTGGATGGTGCGCTCGACTTCCTCCTGGCGCCCGATGAGCGGGTCGATCTTGCCCGCCGCGGCCTGCTCGTTGAGGTTGGTGGTGTAGGCGGTCAGCGCGTTGGAACTCGCCTCGGCCTGCTCGCCTTCGTCTTCCGCCGGTGCGTTCGATTCCTCGTTCGCTTCCTCTTCGCCGACGCGCGAGATGCCGTGCGAGATGCAGTTGACGACGTCCAGGCGGGCGATGTTCTGCTGGTTGAGCAGGTAGACCGCGTGGCTCTCCCGCTCGCCGAAGATGGCCACCAGCACGTTGGCGCCGTTGACTTCCTTCTTACCCGACGACTGCACGTGGAACACGGCGCGCTGCAGCACGCGCTGGAAGCCCAGGGTCGGCTGGGTATCACGGTCCTCGTCGTCCGGGAGCAGCGGCGAGCTCTCCTGGATGAAATCGGTCAACTGCCGGCGCAGCAGGTTGAGATCGGCACCGCAGGCGCGCAGGACCTTGGCCGCGGTGGGGTTGTCGACCAGCGCGAGCAGCAGGTGCTCGACCGTCATGAACTCGTGACGTTGCTCGCGCGCCTCCTTGAAGGCCATGTTGAGGGTGACTTCGAGTTCTTTACTTAGCACGGTCGGGTCCTCTTAATCGTTCACGACTCGAGCTCGAGGGTGCACAGCAGGGGGTGTTCGTGGTCCCTCGAGTAGCTGTTCACCTGCGAGACCTTGGTCTCCGCGATCTCGTGAGTGAATATACCGCACACGCCTTTTCCTTGGGTATGCACTTCCAACATCACGCGGGTCGCGGTCGGGCGGTTCATCTGGAAGAATTTTTCCAGCACGTGCACGACGACTTCCATCGGCGTGTAATCGTCGTTCAGCATCACCACCCGATACATGGGCGGCTTCTTGAGCTTCGGCTGCGCTTCCTTCAGCGCCGTGCCGGTATCGTGATGATGTGACTCGTCGGACATGGCTTCCCATCAGTGGCGTGGCATGCCCCCGGCATGGACGGGCGGTCCGCCCGGGGCTGGCGGTACGGGGCGTGGGTCTGATGATACTAACGTACATGATACGCAAGCCGCGTGCTTCGGGTTCAGTCTCCGGCCGGCCCCTCCAGGCTGTGAAATTTTGCCAACGCGCACGCCCCCGAGGTTGACAATTGGTGCACTGCAACGTACTTTTCGCCCCGCTTCGCGCATGGGTGTGCCCGTGGGTGCGCCGCCACAGCGCAGCGCCTCGCCAGACCCCTGAGACCATCGCGACGGCGGCGGGTTCGCGTCGATTCGGCGCCGTTCCCGACGGCGCTCGTTGATGGCTCCCTGCTTGCATATTAGGATGCGCGGATCACTGACCGGCGCGAGCGTTCGCGGCCCGGGGTCATGACGTGCCGCGCTCGCCGCAGCTCGGACGCGCGGATGCCGCACGTCGACCGCCTCGGAACCGGCCGCACGCACTGTACGAAGAGTCACGCCAGGACGTAATCGCAAGCATATCTCCGCACCCGGACGCTGCACGCGGCGCCGTGACGACGGCGCCGGCGCGGCCGCGACACAGCCTCCGCGATCAGGCTGCCCGGTTCACGCGGGCCTGGACCCCTACGGATTGTTGTCATTTTGGCAGGAGTAACAGACATGTCGTCATTCGAGGATCAAGCTAAGCAACTGAGCCAGGACTGGGCCACCAACCCGCGCTGGAAGGGCGTCACCCGCCCGTATTCGGCCGAGGACGTGGTACGGCTGCGCGGTAGCGTCATGATCGAGCACACGCTCGCCACGCGCGGCGCCGAGAAGCTCTGGAAGCTGGTCAACGAGGAAGACTTCGTGCCCTGCCTCGGGGCCGTCACCGGCGGCCAGGCGGTGCAGCAGGTCAAGGCCGGTATCAAGGCCATCTACCTGTCCGGCTGGCAGGTCGCCGCCGACGGCAACCTCGCCGGCTCGGTCTACCCGGACCAGTCGCTGTACCCGGCCAACTCGGTGCCGCAGGTGGTCCGCCGGATCAACAACGCACTGCTGCGCGCCGACGAGATCGCCAAGGTGGAGGGCGACACGTCGGTCGA
>JAPOKK010000047.1 GCA_029977665.1 Pseudomonadota bacterium
GATGCGGTATGCGGGAGTCATCCGTTCAGCCTACGCCAAACCCGCCGCCGCTGGCCTGGGGGCGCCGGCGACGGGTCGCCGGCGCCCGCGACTCAGTGCAGCAGGTAGATGACCGCGAGCAGGCCGGTCGCCGACATGGTGATGGTGTAGGGCAGCGCCATCCAGACCATGCGCCCGTAGGAGAGCGGGATCACCGGGGCCAGCGCCGAGGCGAGCAGGAACAGGAACGCGGCCTGGCCGTTCGGCGTTGCTACCGAGGGGATGTTGGTGCCGGTGTTGATCGCGACCGCCAGCAGGTTGAACTGCTCGAGCGTGATGCGGCCGGCATCCAGCGCGTTCTTGACCTCGGAGATGTAGACCGTGGCGACGAACACGTTGTCGCTGATCATCGAGAGCATGCCGTTGGCGAGGTAGAACGCCGAGGTCTGCAGCGTGCCGTCGAGCGACAGCACCCACTCGATGACCGGCGTGAACAGGTGCTGGTCGTGGATCACCGCGACGATGCCGAAGAACACCACCAACAGCGAGGTGAACGGCAGCGCCTCTTCGAAAGCGTGACCGAGCCGGTGTTCCTCGGTGATGCCATTGAAGGCGGTTGCGAGGACGATCACCGTCAGGCCAATGATGCCGACCTCGGCCAGGTGCAGACCGAGCGCGATGACCAGGAAGATGGCCGTCAGTCCCTGCACCCACAGCTTGGCGACGTCCTGCAGGTTGCGCTTCTCGGTCTGGTGCAGGTCGTAGTCGCGCAGGATCTCGTAGACCACCTTGGGCAGGTCGGCGCCGAAGCCGAACCAGCGGAACTTCTCGACCAGCGCGCAGGTAGCCAGGCCGGCCACCAGCACCGGCATGGAGACCGGCGCCATGCGCGTGAAGAACTCGAGGAACTCCCAGTCGGCGACCTTGGCAATGAGCAGGTTCTGCGGCTCGCCGACCAGCGTGCACACGCCGCCGAGCGCGGTGCCGACCGCGGCGTGCATCATCAGGCTGCGCAGGAAGGCGCGGAACTGGTCGAGGTCAGAGCGGTGCAGTTCGTGGACCTCGTCGTCGCCGCTGGCATCGTGATCGTGGTGGTACTGCTTGCCCGAGGCAATCTTGTGGTAGACGAGGTATAAACCGTGCGCGACGGTGATGACGACGGCGGTCACCGTGAGCGCGTCGAGGAAGGCGGAGAGTATTGCCGCGACGGCCGAGAAGAGCAGTGACAGCAGTATTTTCGAGCGTACCGTGAGGAGAATCTTGGTGAACGTGAACAGCAGCAGCTCTTTGAGGAAGTAGATGCCGGCGACCATGAACATGAGCAGCATGATGACCGGAAAGTTGTGCAGCGCTTCGTCGTAGACGGTGTGCGCCGAGGTCAGCCCGAGGGCGACGGCCTGGATGGCGAGCAGCCCGCCCGGCTGCAGTGGATAGCACTTCAGTGCCATCGCGAGGCAGAAGATGAACTCGATGATCAGGCACCAGCCGGTGATGAAGGGCCCGACGGAGCCGACCAGAATGGGATTGAGGATGAGAAATCCGATGATCGTCAGCTTGTACCAGTTGGGCGAATGGCCCAGGAAGTTGCTGACGAACGCCTGTGACATGGTATAGCTGGCCATTGCCCCGTTTCCCCTGAATGTTGCTGCTGCCGTTGTTTCCTTACCGTGGCTCCTCGTGTCGGGAGCGACCGCTGTGGGGCGGCCATCCACGCCTTAGCGGCAGCAGCGTTGCCGTTGTTTAGCAAGGCGCCGTAAAAACCCGCCCGTGCTGCCTGCCGGCTCCACACCGCGAGTCCCGGCCTTGCCGTGTTGTCATTCTTACCTTAACCCTGCTCCGCGGTACCCGCGGGCCGGACCGTGCGGCCGGCACGCATACTGTAACCGGGGCATCGCGGCGTCTCGTGCAGTGCGGGCCGTGACGCCCGGTCCCGGGAGCGCGCCGCCGCGTCGGGCGACGCGCCGGGCACGCCCCTCATGGGGCGTTTGCCGTGTCGATGCGGCCGGGCCCCGGGACCCGGCCGCCGGCAGCGGCCTCAGGCCGCGAGCTGACGCAGCACGTAGTGCAGGATGCCGCCGTGCTGGTAGTACTCCCACTCCTTCGGCGTGTCCACGCGCACCGTGCAGGGGAAGCGCGTGACCTTGCCGTCGGCATCGGTGGCGACTACGGTCACCTCGCGGGCGCCGCTGGCGAGCCCCTCGATGGCGTAGGTCTCCTGGCCGCTGAGTCCGAGCGAATCGGCGTTCTGGCCGTCCTTGAATACCAGCGGCAGCACGCCCATACCGACGAGGTTCGAGCGGTGAATGCGCTCGAAGCTCTCGGCGATGACCGCGCGCACGCCGAGCAGCATGGTGCCCTTGGCGGCCCAGTCGCGCGAGGAGCCCGTGCCGTATTCCTTGCCGGCGAGGATCACCAGCGGCACACCCTCTTCCTGGTAGCGCATCGCCGCGTCGTAGATGAACATCTGCTCGCCGCTCGGCTGATGGCGCGTCCAGCCGCCCTCGGTGCCGGGCGCCATCTGGTTGCGCAGGCGGATGTTGGCGAACGTGCCGCGCATCATCACCTCGTGGTTGCCGCGGCGCGAGCCGTAGGAGTTGAAGTCGACCGGGTCGACGCCATTGGCCATGAGGTACTCGCCGGCCGGGCTGTCCTTCTTGATCGAACCGGCCGGGGAGATGTGGTCGGTCGTGATCGAGTCGCCCAGTTTGGCCAGCACGCGGGCCCCTTCGATCGCCCTGATCGGTCCGGGCGTACGCGCCATGTCGGTGAAGTAGGGCGGGTTCTTGACGTAGGTCGAGCTGTCGTCCCAGTCGTACTGGTTGGACGCCGTGACGTCGATGCCCGACCAGCGCGCATCACCCTTGAACACGCTGGCGTAGCTGTCGCCGAACATCTTGGAGTCGATGGTCGCGGCGATCGCGTCCTGGACTTCCTTGGCGCTCGGCCAGATATCCTTGAGATAGACGTCCTTGCCGTCCTTGTCGGTGCCGATGGCGTCCTTGGTGAGATCGAGGTCGAGCGTGCCGGCGATCGCGTAGGCGACGACCAGCGGCGGCGAGGCGAGGAAGTTCATCTTCACCTCGGCGTGTACGCGACCCTCGAAGTTGCGGTTGCCCGAGAGCACCGAGCAGGCGACCAGGTCGCCCGACTTGATGGCTTCGCTGACCGGCGCCGGCAGCGGGCCGGAGTTGCCGATACAGGTGGTGCAGCCGTAGCCGACGGTGTGGAAGCCGAGCGCCTCGAGGTGCGGCGTCAGGCCGGCCTTGTCGAGGTAGCCGGAGACCACCAGCGAGCCCGGTGCCAGACTGGTCTTGACCCAGGGCTTGACGGTGAGGCCGCGTTCGTGGGCCTTCTTCGCGACCAGGCCGGCGCCGATCATGACCGAGGGGTTGGAGGTGTTGGTGCAGGAGGTGATGGCAGCGATGACCACCGCACCGTCCTTGATCTCGACCTTCTCGCCGTTGATCTCGGCCTGGGCGCTGCCGCCCGCGGCACGCTCGCCGGTGGCATCGACCAGGGCGTTCTGGAACACGTTCTGCGCATCGCTCAGCGCCAGGCGATCCTGCGGGCGCTTGGGGCCGGCCAGGCTCGGCACGACCGTGCCCATGTCGAGTTCCAGGGTGTCGGAGTAGACCGCTTCGGGCGAGTTCGCGTCGCGCCACATGCCGGTGGCCTTGGCATAGGCTTCGACCAGTGCGACCTGCTCAGCGCTGCGGCCGGAGACTTCGAGGTAGTTGATGGTCTCGACGTCGATCGGGAACAGGCCGCAGGTCGCGCCGTACTCGGGCGCCATGTTGGCGAGCGTGGCACGGTCGGCCAGCGGCAGGTGGTCGAGACCGGCGCCGAAGAACTCGACGAACTTGCCGACCACGCCCTTCTTACGCAGCATCTCGGTGACGCACAGCACTAGGTCGGTCGCCGTCGCGCCTTCCGGCAGCGTGCCGGTCAGCTTGAAGCCGACGGTCTGCGGAATGAGCATCGTGATCGGCTGGCCGAGCATGGCGGCCTCGGCCTCGATGCCGCCGACGCCCCAGCCGAGCACGCCGAGGCCGTTGATCATGGTGGTGTGCGAGTCGGTACCGACGACCGTGTCCGGATAGGCCTGCTGCTTACCGTCGACATCGCGCGAGAACACCGTGCGGGCAAGGTACTCGAGGTTGACCTGGTGCACGATGCCGGTATCCGGCGGCACGACGGCGAAGTTCGAGAACGCGGCCTGGCCCCAGCGCAGGAAGGCATAACGTTCCTTGTTGCGGTCGAACTCGATGCGTGCGTTCTCGTCGGCGGCGTTCTTCGAGCCGAACACGTCGACCATCACGGAGTGGTCGATGACCAGTTCGGCTGGCGAGAGCGGGTTGATGCGGGTCGGATCGCCGCCGAGTGCGGTCATGGCGTCGCGCATCGCGGCGAGGTCGACGACCGCTGGCACGCCGGTGAAGTCCTGCATCAGCACACGCGCGGGCGTGAACGCGATTTCGCGATCGGGGGTCGCCTTGGCATCCCAGCTGGCGAGCGCCTCGATGTCTTCCCGGGTCACGTTCACCCCGTCCTCGTGACGCAACAGGTTTTCGAGCAGGATCTTCTGCGCAAACGGCAGCTTGGCTACGGGGTACTTGTCGCTGAGTCGGTCACAGCTGTAGATCTCGGAACGCTTGTCGCCGACCGTGAGCTCCATGCGAGCGTCGAATGAATTGTTCATCGTATCTCCGTGAGTCAGTCAGAAACGGAAGGGGCGGGTGGCAGCCGCGCATTATCGGCAATTCGGCGCCGCATTGACAGCCGGCGCCGGCGCTCAGCGCGTGCTGTCGATGATGCCGCCGCCCAGCAGCCGCGCACCATCGTAGAGCACGACCGACTGTCCCGGCGTCACCGCGCGCTGCGGCGCATCGAAACGCACGTGCAGCCGCTCGGCCGTTACCGAGACCACCGTGCAGGCCTGGTCCGGCTGGCGGTAACGGGTCTTGGCGCGGCACGCGAAGGGCGCCGGCGGCGCCGTGCCGGCAACCCACGACAGGCTGCCGGCCTCGAGTTCGCGGCTCATCAAGGCGGGGTGGTCGTGGCCCTGGGCGACCACCAGTTCGTTGTTGGCGAGATCCTTGGCGACGACGAACCACGGCGCCTGCGCGGCGCCGCGCACGCCGCCGATGCCGAGCCCCTCGCGCTGGCCGAGCGTGTAGTAGACCGCGCCGTGGTGCTCGCCGACCGGGATGCCGTCGAGCGTGACGATGACGCCCGGCTGTGCCGGCACGTACTGCGCGAGGAACTCGCGAAAGCGGCGCTCGCCGATGAAACAGATGCCGGTGCTGTCCTTCTTCTCGTGGGTGGGCAGACCGGCCTCGCGTGCCAGTGCACGGACCTCGCGCTTGGGCAGCTCGCCGACCGGGAACAATGCATGGCCGAGCTGGGCCTGTCCAAGGGTGTAGAGGAAGTAGCTCTGGTCCTTGTTCGGATCGAGGCCCTTCTCCAGCGTGTGCCGGCCGGCATGCGCGCCGCGGCGCACGTAGTGGCCGGTGGCGATCACATCGCCGCCAACCGCGCGGGCCTCGTCGAGAAAGGCCTTGAACTTGATCTCGCGGTTGCACAGCACGTCCGGGTTGGGCGTACGGCCGCGCCGGTACTCGGCGAGGAAGTCGGCGAACACTTCGTCCCAGTAGGCGGCCGACAGGTCGACGGTGTTGATCTCGATGCCGAGCCGTTCGCAGACCGCCAGCGCGTCGGCGACATCGTCTTCCCAGTGGCATTGCCCGGCGTCCGCCGGTTCGTGCCAGTTCTTCATGAACAGGGCCGTGCAGCGCAGCCCGGCGCGGCGTGCGAGGAGCGCCGCGACCGAGGAGTCGACGCCGCCCGACATCGCCACCACGACATGCGGGTCGCTGCCGGCGAGTGCCGCCGGCAACCAGCGCTCAGCCGCGCAGGAAGTCATGTAGCAGGCTCAGCGGGTAGCGCTGACCGGCCTCGAAATCGTCGACCGCGCGGAGCACCATCGGACTGCGGTGGCGCAGCGCGGCGGCGGCGAGCTCGGCGCGATCGAGCCAGTGCGTGGTGACGATCTCGCGGTCGAGCGCGCGCTCCGCGTCGTGGGAGACGGGTGCGGCGGCGAAGCAGAAGCGCAGGAAGGTCTTGCCAGGGATCTCGGTCTCGATCAGGTAGACGCCGACGAGGGCCTCGATACGCACCGTCCAGGCGGTTTCCTCGAGGGTTTCGCGCACCGCGGCGTCGATCAGCGTTTCGCCCGGATCGAGGTGCCCGGCGGGCTGGTTGAGCACGCGCTCGCCGTCGATGTCCTCCTCGACGAACAGGTAGCGGCCGTCGCGCGGTACCACCGTGGCGGTGACGACGTGGGGTTTCCAGATAGTGTCCATGCAGGGTGTCAGATGCGGTCGATGGAGGGATTTTCCCACGAGCCGGTGATGCTGTACTCGCGGCTGAGGAAACGGTCGATCTGCTCCGGGATGGACTTGAACATCTTCTGGCCGAGGTAATAGACCGCGCCGGCGCCGACGCCGATGGGGCCGAACAGGGCGCCGGCGATCGGAATCGAGTTCGACAATGCGGGCGTGACGACGACGCGCTGGTCGTAGTCCTTGGCCTCGAGGCCGGTGCGGCCGGACACGTCGATGCGCGCCGCCGGTCCCTCCATCATCAGGCTGTTGGTGTAGGCGTTGCCGTTCGCGAGCAGGAACGAGCCCTCGATGGAATCGAAGGCGAAACCTTTGCGGAACAGGTCGTCGAAGTCGAGCGAGAGCCGCCGCGGCAGGCTCTGCAGGCTGAGCAGTCCGAACACGCGACCGCCGCCCGGGTCGATGTCGAGAATGCGGCCGTCGGCGACATCGAGTTCGAAGTCGCCGCTCAGGCGCGCGAGGCTGAAGTCGGCCGGCGTGCCCGGCCAGCTCGCCGCGATGTCGATACGCGTCTCGCCACCCTTGATGTTGGCGACGTTGTAACCGAAGCGGTCGAGCAGCGCGGCGAGCGTGTCGCTGCTGACCGCGATGTCGAAGCGGCTGTGCTGCGCCGCGCCGGTGTCGAGCCATTCGCCGCTGGCGTCGAGGGTGAAGCCGGGCGCGCGGAAGCGCAAGGCATCGAGATGCACGCCGTCGGCATGACGGGTGGTGCGTATGCTGGTCTCACCGAGGGCAATGTCCTGGTAGCTGAACGCCTCGACGTGCAGGTCGAGCGCCGGCAGGCGGCGCGGGTCGGGCGGAGGCGCGGGGTCTTCGCCGTCGCTCGCAGCCGGCGGCGACAGCGTGAGGCGGTCGAGTTCGACGACCAGGGGCGCAGTGGCGAAATCGCGCGGGATTCTCGCCGTGCCGCTGCTGTCGAGGCTGGTCAGGGTGAGATTCCAGGCCTGTGCGTCGCGCGTTCCGCGCAGGCGCAGGTCGGCGAAGCGGTTGCCGAGCAGGTCGAGACGGCCGATCTGCACGTCGAAGCCGAGCGGGAGTTCCGCGGCCACCGCGTTGGCGGCGCGGTCGGAGCGATTGAGGAATGTGGTCCACTCGCCGAGCGGGAGATGGGCGATGTAGCCGCGCAGGTTGAAGCCCGGGCGGCGTTCGAACGCGGGCTCGAGCGTGCCGAACAGGACCTCGGCGCGCTCGATGCGGGCGGTGCCGTCGGCGTCGCGTACGGCCGCGATCTCGGCGTCGAGCGTATCGCCGAAATCGACCCGCGTACGCGTTGCGACGCCGCTCTCGAGTTCGACCTCGATGCTCAGCGGCTTGCGTTCGCCGGAGCGTTTGCCGAACGGCCACGGCAAGCCGACGTCGAGCCCGCGCAGGTTGGATTCCAGGCGCAGGCGCCGCGGCAGCTGCGTGCCGTCGGTGCGCGCCACCGGGATTGTCAGCACCGCTTTCCACGGCAGTTCGCCGGCGAGTGCGTCGAGTCCGTCATTGTGCTCGAGCCAGCCGTAGACGGGGGGCACATAGCGTTCGAGGTACTTGACGAGCTGGCTGGCCGGCGAGGTGCCGGTCATGCGGAACTCGCTGTCGTAGTTCGGATCGTCGAGACCGCCGGCGACGACCAGGCCGACACGGCTGCCGTCGAACTCGGCCGTGAGGCCTTCACCGTACCAGTCACCGCGGGTGAAGCTGACTGCGCCGCCGACGTCGTCGAGGACGATGTTCTGCTGCGGCGCGCTGATGCGACTGCCCGCGAAGCGCGCCGTGCCGAGCACCTCGCGTGGTCCCCCGGGCCAGAGCGCGATGTTCATGTCGAGGGTGACCGCGATGTCGCCGCCGATCGTGATGTCGGCAAGGCGGGCCGCCTTGCCGTTGCGCAAGGGGCTCGCCATGACGATGTCGGTCGCGCTCTGCCCCGGGCCAGTGGCGGTACCGCTGATATGCACGCGACGCTCGCGCGTGAAGAGATCGGGCATGGTGATGGTCGCATCGTCGACGTGCGCCCCGAGGACCCTTGCCGTGGCGACATGCATGCTCACCTCGCGCCCGCGCAGGCGCACGTGGCCGTCCACGGCGCGGGCCTCGGGCCAGCGTGCGGAGTAGGCCAGCTCGGCGTCGCTGACGTCGAAGTCGAGTGCGAGCACACCTTCGGCGTCGTCGAACGGGAACGCGGCCAGCGGGCCGCGCAGCAGGGCATGGCCGTTACTGATCCGTCCCGCGCCGATGAGCCCGCGCATCCAGCGCTCGCCGCGCGCCGGCAGCACGGCACTCGGCAGCAGCTCGTGCAGGCGCGCGCCGGTGGCCTCGGGAATGTCGACACGCAGTCCTAGCGTGGGTTCGCCGCCGAGATCGGCGAGCGTGAGCGAGGCGGCGAGCACAACCTCGTTGATGCGCGCGGCGAGGCGATGCGCGGCGAGGTCGATGCCGCCGTCGCCGTCGCGCTGCCAGCTGACGATCCCGGCGAGCGCCTCCACGGCGAGCGGGCCGACGAGGCGTTCGTGCTGCGCGGTGAGCGCATCGGTATCGAGGGTGACGTGACCCCCGGCCTGGTTGAAACGTGCGGCGAAGTCGAGCGCGTCGAGTTCCGGTAGGAGCGCGCCGCCCTGCGTCCGCAGGGCGGTGACGCGGGCGTCGACGTAATGCTTCGCCGTCACGCCGTCGCCGCGGCGCCAAGCCGCCTCGAGTTGCTCGACACGGCCATCCGGCGCGCTGTCGGCAAGCGCTGTACGCACGCGCTCGTCGAGCGGCAGGAGGCTGCCCGCGGCCGCTGCCAGGGGCGCAAGCGACAGGCCTGCGAGCCGCAGCGCGGCGCTTTCGACAGCCCCGTCCCGCAGTCGCCACGCCGCGCTCAACGCGCCCGGCGCCGCGCCGAGGTCGAGGGTCGGCAGTCGCAGGTCGCCTACCTGCAGGAACCAGCTATCCTGCCGACGCTGCAATTCGCCACGCGCGCTCAGCAGGCGCGCGGCGCCGGGGACGTTGCTGTCGGCCTGGGCGCCGAGACGGAAGCTGGCCCGGGTCAGGCGACCGGCCTGCCAGTGGGTCCAGGCATCGAGATCGAGACGTGCCGGCGGCGGGCGGTCGCCGCGCCAATCAAGCTGTTCGGCGAGGAACTCGCCGCGCACGCCGCCGAGCGCGAAGTCGATGCCGCCGCTCCATTCGGTGTCTAGCGGCGAGCCGCGCGCCGTGATGCGGAAGCTGAGGCGCTCGCCGAAGCGCGCCGGCAGCGCAACGACGCCCGCGAGATGTTTGAGGCCGGCTTCGTTGCGCACCGTAACGGTCAGGTCGGTGAGCCGGAAGCGGGCCTGCGCGCGTTCGTCGAAGATCTCGAGGTCGGCTTCGGTCACCGCAAATTTGTCCTGTTCGATCAGCCACTTGATGATCGGGGACTTGGGCGGCGGCATGCCCGCGACGGAAAAGCGTCCGTCGACGTGGCGGACCAGCGACAGGGCCACGCCCGAGAGCACCAGGTTCTGCGGCCTGAGCGCGCCGCTGGCGATCGAACCGAGCGGCGCGATGTCGATCACGGCGCGGTCGAAGTGAATCAGCTCGACGCGCCCGTCGGGATCGAGCACGGTCAGGTCGGTGGCCGTGATCCGCGGCGCCCAACCGCGCCAGCCGGCCTCGATCGCGCCGATCGCGACCGGCCGGTTGAGGGTCTCGCTGAGCCATGCCTCGAGCCGGTCCTGCTGGCCGCCGAGCTCGGGCAGGGACAGGCGTGCCACGGCGATCACCGTGGCGCCGGCAATGAGCAGTGCCGCTACCGTGCTCCACAGCAGCGCGACGATGGATGCGACTAGGGGCCGTCTCAAAACTGTTCGCCGTCGCGTTGGTGACTGGAATGTGCCGTACGCCGCAGCCTATCGCGGTCCGCGGCGGCCGCACCCCTGGCAGCGCCGCGCGGCGTTGGACCGATGATGCTGCGTGCGGCCGACGTACATACCCAGCCAGCTCCTGCCGTCAGACCAGTACGACGTCGTACTGTTCCTGGCCGTAGGCGGGTTCGACCTGGAAGCGGATCGGGATGCCGGTGAAGGCTTCGAGCTCGGCGATCGAGGTCGATTCTTCG
Source organism: Pseudomonadota bacterium (assembly GCA_029977665.1). Classification (GTDB taxonomy): domain Bacteria; phylum Pseudomonadota; class Gammaproteobacteria; genus JACKNG01. The sequence continues at coordinate 10,438 of JAPOKK010000047.1, forward strand.
TCGAGCATGCGGTCGACCACTTCCTGCGAGGCCACCACGAGCAGGCTCTGCGCATCGAACTGGCGCGCCTCGCGCAGGATTTCGCGAAAGATCTCGAAGCACACCGTCTCGGCGGTCTTCACCGAGCCGCGTCCGAGGCAGGTCGGGCAGGTTTCGCACAGCACGTGTTCGAGGCTCTCACGCGTGCGCTTGCGCGTGATCTGTACCAGGCCCAGCGAGGTCACCTCGCTGATGGTGATCTTGGAATGATCGCGTTCGAGACTGCGCTCGAGCGCGCGCAGGACCTGGCGCTGGTGCTCCGGGTCGGACATGTCGATGAAGTCGATGATGATGATGCCGCCGAGGTTGCGCAGGCGGATCTGGCGCGCGATGGCCTGGGTCGCTTCGAGGTTCGTCTTGAAGATGGTCTCCTCGAGATTGCGGTGGCCGACGAAGCCGCCGGTGTTGACGTCGATGGTCGTCATCGCCTCGGTCTGGTCGATGACCAGGTGCCCGCCGGACTTGAGGTCGACCTTGCGCTGCAGGGCGCGGCTGATCTCGTCCTCGGTCGAATACAGATCGAGGATCGGGCGTTCGCCCGGGTAGTGCTCCAGGCGCGGTAGCAGCTGTGGTGTGAACTCGGCGGCGAACTCGCACACCTTGCTGAAGTTCTCCGTCGAGTCGATGCGAATCTTCTCCGCCGTTGCGAGCGAAATGTCGCGGATGGTCCGCAGCAGCAGTGGCAGGTCCTCGTAGATCAGCGCCGGCGCGCGCGCGCTATGCAGCCGCTCCTGCACCGCGAGCCACAGACGCTCGAGGAAATCCATGTCGGCGGCGAGTTCCTCGCGCGAGACGCCCTCGGCGGCGGTTCGCGCGATGAAGCCGCCGTTGTTGCCGTTGCTCTCGGCCAGGCGCGCGAGGTCGAGCGTGCCGGCGAGTTCCTCGAGCGGGCGCAGGCCGGGACGCAAGTCCATGATGAGTTCGCGCAGCCGCTGGCGCTCGGCCTCGTCCTCGATGCGCTGTGAAATACCTACCGTGCTCGCGGCCGGCATGTAGACGAGATAGCGTGAGGGCACGCTCAGATTGGTGGTCAGGCGGGCCCCCTTGCTGCCCAGCGGGTCCTTGGTCACCTGCACCACGACCTCGTCACCCTCGCGCAGGACCTTCTCGATCGCGGTTTCCGGCGGTTCGCCGTCGCGACGCGCCTGGTTGATGTCGGAGACGTGCAGGAACGCGGTGCGTTCGAGACCGATGTCGAGGAAAGCCGCGCCCATGCCCGGCAGCACCCGCGAGACGCGGCCCTTGTAGATGTTGCCGACCAGTCCGCGGTTGCGTGCGCGCTCGATCGCGAGCTCCTGCAGGACGCCGTTCTCGACCACGGCGACACGGGTCTCCTGCGGGGTGATGTTGATGAGGAATTCTTCCGCCATGCTGGAACCTTCTTCAGCCACGAGCCAGGTCGATGCCGGCACGCCGCCCGGTCCCCGGTGCGCGCAGCGCGGACTCGCGCAACGCCTGCCGGCATCGGTGGAACGGGCGGCCGGTGAGCGCGCGCTCGATGCCGCGTCAGGCGAGCGTCGGGCGGGCGAAGCGCCGCGTGCACCCTTACCGCGCCGGCAGGGCCGCGCGTTCCGGAGCCGACAATCTCCTGACCCCGGCAAACTAGCACGAAAGTGTCAGGTTGCGCTGCAGCAAGGGGCTGGCCGGTCCCTGCTCGGAGGCACCGATTTCGGTGCTTCTATCGCGCGATGCAGCGCGTATAATGCGCGGCCCTGTACGTCCCGGCGTCCTCCAGCAGCAGCCTGCGGAGGGGCGGTCCACGTGCTCGTGCCGTGTTTCGCTACGGCGGCGACACTGCCCGCCCGCGCGCCAGCAACTCCCGAAAGCCCTATGCTCATCTCCGACCTCAACGATACCCTTGCCCTGGTCATGGCGATCGGCGACGGCAAGGCGCTGGAGCCGCTGACCGCGCGTCGCGCCACGGCGGCCATGCCGTTTGGCGGCAACTACCGCATCATCGATTTCGCGCTGACCAACTGCCTGCACTCGGGGCTGCGTCGCATCATGGTCATGACGCAGTACAACGGGCTGTCGCTGCAGAACCACATCCGCGACGGCTGGTCGATTTACAACACCGACCTCGGCGAGTTCATCACGCCGGTGACGCCGCCGGTAGGCGAGACGATCTCGACCTACGCGGGCACCTCGGACGCGCTGTACAAGAACCTCTACCTGCTCGAGGGCGTGCGCGACGACAACGTGCTGCTGATCTCGGGCGAGCAGATCTACCGCATGGACTACGCCGCGGTGTTGTCCTGGCACGCCGCCCACGGCGCCGACGTCACCATCGCCGGCGTCACGTCGCCGAGCGTCAACGGCGGCGGCTTCCCGGCCGCGCTCGAGCTCGACGGCGACGACGTCAAGGCCGTGCACGAAGGCTGTGACATCGTCGACAACAGCGACAACCTGCTGTGGCCGATGCGGGTGACGGTATTCAAGCGCAACGCGCTGATGGAACTGCTGCGCACGCTCGACGGGCAGCCGCCGAGCACCCTGCCGCTGACCGTGCTGCTGGGCCGGCACCTCGGCATGTTCAAGCGCGTCGTCGGCTACCACTTCGGCGGCACGTCGGGCCGCGTGACGCAGGATCGTTACTGGCGCCGGCTCGATTCGCTGGACGCCTTCTACAACGCCAACATGGACCTGCTCGAACTCGAGCCGCCGCTCGACCTGTACCAGCCGAACTGGCAGATCCGCACCTACCAGACGCAGCGTCCGCCGGCGCGCACCGTGCCCGGACGCTCGTGCAACGAAGGCATCTGCGTCAACTCGATTGTCTCCGGCGGCACGGTGATCGCCGGTGGCGGCGTCAACCACAGCGTGCTCGGCAACCGGACCTACATCGACGACGGTGCCACGGTCGAGGACTCGATCCTGTTCTCCGATGCGCGCGTCGGCGAGGGTGCGCAGGTGCGGCGCTGCATCTGCGATCGCGGCGTGCAGATCCCCCCCGGCGAGATGATCGGATTCGATGCCGCTAAGGATGCGCGCCGCTTCACCGTCACACCGGGCGGCGTGGTGGTGATACCCTCCGACCACGTGTTCGACTGAGCGGCCGGGCGGCGCAGCATGGCGCCGCACTCGCGCCGCGGCAGTGGACGCGGAAGCCGCGGCGCGTCGCGCTAACGGCGCGGTCCCGGACCCGAGGAGTTCATGCATGTCGCTGGAGCAAAAGCTCGCCGCGTTTCTCGCGCCCGACCAGTTGCTGACATCGCGCGAGGCGATGCGACCCTACGAGTGCGACGCCCTGTCGGCCTACCACCAGGTGCCGCGCGTGGTCGTCGTGCCGAATACGCGCGAGCAGGTCGAACGCATCGTGCGCACCTGCGCCGAGTTCGGCGTGCCGCTGGTCACGCGTGGCGCCGGCACGGGCCTGTCCGGCGGCGCGCTGCCCTTGGCCGAGGGCTGCCTGATGAGCCTCGCCCGCTTCAACCGCATTCTCGACATCGACCCGGCCAACCGCACGGCGACGGTCGAGCCCGGCGTGCGCAATCTCGCCATCAGCGAGGCGGTGGCGCCGCACGGGCTCTACTACGCGCCTGACCCTTCCTCGCAGATCGCCTGCTCGATCGGCGGTAACGTGGCCGAGAACTCGGGTGGCGTGCATTGCCTCAAGTACGGCCTGACGGTGCACAACGTGCTCGAGGTCAAGGTCATCACCATCGACGGCGAGTGGCTCACCCTCGGCGGCCGCGCGCTCGACGCGCCGGGGCTCGACCTGCTCGCGGTCATGCACGGCTCCGAGGGGCTGCTCGGCGTGATCATGGAAGTGACGGTCAAGCTGCTGCCGCAGCCCGACCTCGCGCGGGTCGTGCTGGCCGCCTTCGACGGCGTCGGCGCGGCGGGCGAGGCGGTCGCCGCGATCATCGGCGCCGGCATCGTGCCGGCCGGTCTCGAGATGATGGACCGGCTCGCCATCGAGGTCGCCGAGGCCTACTGCGGAGCCGGCTACCCGCTCGATTGCGCGGCGATCCTGCTGTGCGAGGTCGATGGCAACGAGGCCGAGGTGGCGGCGCAGATCGACGAGGTCCGCGCCCTGGTCACGGCAAGCGGCGCGCGCGAAGTGCGCGTATCGAACAGCGAGGCCGAGCGCCTCACGTTCTGGGCCGGGCGCAAGGCGGCGTTTCCGGCACTCGGCCGTGTCGCCCCGGACTATTTCTGCATGGACGGCACCATCCCGCGCCGCCATCTCGCGCAGGTTCTCGAGCGCATCGCGGCCCTGTCGTCGGAGTACGGCTTGCCGGTTGCCAATGTCTTCCATGCCGGCGACGGCAACCTGCACCCCTTGATCGCGTTCGATGCCAACAGCGACGACGAGCTGGCCCGTGCCGAGCGGCTGGGCAGCGCGATTCTGCAGCTGTGTGTCGAGGTCGGCGGTACCGTCACCGGCGAGCACGGTGTCGGCGTGGAGAAACTGAACGAGATGTGCCTGCAATTCACGCCGGCAACGCTAGAGCAGTTCCATGCGCTGAAGCAGGCGTTCGACCCGCATGGCCTGCTCAATCCCGGCAAGGCGGTGCCGACGCTCAACCGCTGCGCCGAGTTCGGCGCCATGCACGTACACCGCGGGCAGTTACCGCACCCGGAGCTCGAACGCTTCTAGGGCCGCGATGCACCGCCGGGCGCCGCGTGATCTCGTCGCCGCCCGGCCAGTGGCGGACGTTCCGCGTGCGGCAACCGCCGCGACCCGGGCCTGCGCCGGGCGTCTCAGGCCTGGGTGCCGCCGACGGTGAGTCGATCGATCTTCAGCGTCGGCTGGCCGACGCCGACCGGCACCGACTGGCCATCCTTGCCGCAGGTGCCGATGCCGGGGTCGAGGGCGAGATCGTTGCCGACCATCGACACGCGCGTGAGGACGTCCGGGCCGTTGCCGATGAGCGTCGCGCCGCGCACGGGCGCGGTCACCTTGCCGTCCTCGATGAGGTAGGCCTCGCTCGCGCTGAAGACGAACTTGCCGTTGGTGATGTCGACCTGGCCGCCGCCGAAGCTGACCGCGTAGAGTCCGCGTTTGACGCTGCTGATGATCTCCTGCGGATCGCGCTCGCCCGGCAGCATGTAGGTGTTGGTCATGCGCGGCATGGGGCGGTGGGCGTAGGATTGCCGGCGCCCGTTGCCGGTTGGCGCCGCGCCCATCAGGCCGGCATTGTGGCGGTCCTGCATGTAGCCGCGCAGGCGCCCGTTCTCGATCAGCACCGTGCAGCCGGTCGGCGTGCCCTCGTCGTCCACGTTGAGCGAGCCGCGCCGGTCCGGCAGCGTGCCGTCATCGACTACCGTGCAGGTATCGGCCGCGACGCGTTCGCCGATGCGGCCGGCGAACGCCGAGGTGCGCTTACGGTTGAAGTCGCCTTCGAGCCCGTGGCCGATGGCTTCGTGGAGCAGGATGCCGGGCCAGCCGTGGGCCAGTACCACGGTCATGTCGCCGGCCGGGGCGTCGCGCGCTTCGAGCGCGACGAGCGCCTGGCGCAGCGCCTCGTCGGCGATATGCTCGGGGCGGCCATCGGCGAACAGGGCGTCGTAACCGGTACGGCCGCCGCCGCCGTAGCTCGCCGACTCGCGGCGGCCGTCGCGCTCGACGATGACGTTGACGTTGAGTCGTACCAGCGGGCGGACATCGGCGGCGAGCGTACCGTCGGCGTTGACCACGAGCATGGCGGTGTGGCTGCCGGCGAGCGAGACCATGACTTCGCGCACGTGCGGGTCGGCGGCGCGCACCCGTGCGTCGAGCGCGCGCAGCACGGCGAGCTTGTCGGCGGTCGGCATGGCCGCCAGCGGGTCGGCGTCGCCGTAATACGGCGCCATCGCCGTGGGCGCCGGCGCCAGGCGGATCTCGCGGCTCTGGCCGTGGCGGGTGATCGCGCGCGCGGTGCGCGCCGCCTCGCCGAGCGCTGGCAGCGTGAGGTCGTCGGAGTAGGCGAAGCCGGTCTGTTCGCCGCTGACCGCGCGTACGCCGGCGCCGTGGCGGATGCTGTGCACGCCTTCCTTGATGATGCCGTCTTCCAGGCCCCAGGACTCCGAGCGGGTCACCTCGAGGTAGAGATCGGCCAGGTCGACGCTGCCGCCGGCGAGCTGGCCGAGTACGGCCTCGAGGTCGCCGACGCCGACGCCGGCGGGAGCGAGCAGGCGCGCCTGCGCCTGGCTGAGCAGGTTCTCGTTCATGACTTCATTATGGGGATTCGTGCGCCAAATTGCTCGTCGACACCGGGTTGGCGCAGGGGTTCCGGATCCGTTTGACAGCACTTCGTGCTGCCGGTAGCTTTGCCGCCTCGCCGACCCCCCCAAAGCCGAGCAAAGCCCCCTTGAGTACCGGTTTCTCCCGTATCGATCGACTGCCGCCGTACGTCTTCAACCAGGTCAACGAGTTGAAGATGGCGGCGCGACACCGCGGCGAGGATATCGTCGATTTCGGCATGGGCAACCCGGACCAGCCGACGCCGCGTCACATCGTCGACAAGCTGTGCGAGACGGCGCGCCGCGACGACACCCACCGCTACTCGGTGTCGCGCGGCATCCCGCGCCTGCGCCGCGCGATCTGCAACTGGTACCGTGAGCGCTACGCCGTCGAACTCGACCCTGAGAGCGAGGCGATCGTCACGATAGGCTCCAAGGAAGGTCTCGCCCACCTCGCCATGGCCACCGTCGACCACGGCGAGGCGGTGCTGGTGCCGAACCCGGCCTACCCGATTCATCCCTGGGGGTTCGTGCTCGCCGGCGCCGACATCCGGCACGTCCCGATCGGGCCGGGCATCGATTTCTTCGCCGAGCTGACCAACGCGATCAAGAACACCTGGCCGCGGCCCAAGCTGCTGCTGCTGAATTTTCCGTCCAACCCGACGGCGCAGTGCGTGGAACTCGATTTCTTCGAACAGGTCGTCGAGATTGCGCGCGAGTTCGGCATCTACGTGGTGCACGACCTCGCTTACGCCGACCTCGTGTTCGACGGGTACCGCGCGCCTTCCATCATGGAAGTGCGGGGCGCGCGCGACGTCGCGGTGGAGTTCTTCTCGTTGTCGAAGAGCTACAACATGCCCGGCTGGCGGGTCGGCTTCATGGTCGGCAACCGCGATCTCGTGGCAGCGCTCGCGCGCATCAAATCCTATCTCGATTACGGCACCTTCACGCCGATCCAGGTCGCCGCGATCGCCGCCCTCGAAGGGCCGCAGGACTGCGTGCGAGAGATCCGCGACATGTACCAGATGCGCCGTGACGTGCTGTGCGAAGGCATGCAGGCGGCCGGTTGGGCGGTCGAGAAGCCGCGCGGGACTATGTTCGTGTGGGCTCGGATCCCGCCGGAACTCGAACACCTCGGCTCGCTCGAATTCACCAAGAAGCTGCTCGCCGAGGCGCGCGTGGCCGTCTCGCCCGGGATCGGCTTCGGCGATTATGGCGACGCCTATGTGCGTTTCGCGCTGATCGAGAACGCGCACCGCACGCGCCAGGCGATCCGCGGCATCAAGGACATGATGCGCAACGTCGGCTGAGCGCGCCTGCGCGCGGCCATCGCTCGTGTGCCGGTCGCGGCGCACGCCCCCTTCGCAGACTGAGGATCGGCAGACGAGGCTGAATCATCGTGGCAAATCTCCCTCCCGTGAAAATCGGCGTGCTTGGCCTGGGCACCGTCGGCAGTGGCACGCTCAACGTCTTGCGCAGGAACGCCGGTGAAATCACCCGCCGCGCCGGCCGCAGCATCGAGGTCGTCGCGGCCAGCGCGCGCGACCTGAGCCGGCCGCGGCCGGTCGACACCAGTGACATCCGCCTCACCACCGATCCCTACGCGCTGGTCGAGGACCCGGATATCGACATCGTCGTCGAGCTTATCGGTGGCGTCGAACCGGCGCGCGACCTGGTGCTGCGCGCGATTCGTCATGGCAAGCACGTCGTCACCGCGAACAAGCAGCTCATCGCGCTGCACGGCAACGAGGTCTTTGCTGCCGCGCGCGAAGCCGGCGTCAGCGTTGCCTTCGAGGCCGCCGTGGCCGGTGGCATTCCAGTCATCAAGACCTTGCGCGAAGCGCTCGCCGGCAACACCATCCAGTGGCTCGCGGGCATCATCAACGGCACCTGCAACTACATCCTGACCGCCATGGCGGAGCGCGCCGCGAGCTTCGACGAAGTGCTCGCCGAGGCGCAGGCGCTCGGTTATGCCGAAGCCGATCCGGCGTTCGATATCGACGGCGTCGATGCGGCGCACAAGCTGACCATCCTCGCCGCCATCGCTTTCGGTATCCCGCTCGATTTCGATCGCGTGCTGTGCGAAGGCATCCGCGGCCTCGAGCTCGACGACATCCGCTACGCCGAACAGCTCGGCTACCGCATCAAGCATCTCGCCTTCGCCGTCAACGGCACCCGTGGCATCGAGCTGCGCGTGCACCCGACCCTGGTGCCGGAGCGGCTGATGCTGGCCAACGTCAACGACGTCATGAACGCGGTGCTGATCTGCGGCGACGCGGTCGGACCGATGCTGCTCTCCGGCGCTGGTGCGGGCGCCGA
>JAPOKK010000231.1 GCA_029977665.1 Pseudomonadota bacterium
GATTTATTGATTTTTAATTCTGCAGGTTCGGGTTGTCGCCCCGGCTGCTGTTCAACTGCTTGATTTCATTTGCGCCTCGATCGCGGGACAATGCCTGGGTGTCGCGTCGAAAGTATTCAAAAATAAATAAATATCAATAGGCTATCGATGTTTTATAAAGTAAATACTGATATCTGCGGCTGGCCGCGCTACGGCGCGTACGCGAGGTGCCTGGCTGCCGCCCGGTGCGAATGGGCGTGAACGGCACCCATCCCGCCGCGCCGGACGAACTCGCCGCGCGCTACCGCAGCATCATCGAGGCCACCGTCGACGGTGTCATCATCATCGACGAGCACGGCACCATCGAGACCTTCAACCGGGCTGCGGAACGCATCTTCGGTTACACCGCCGAGGAGGTCCTCGGGCGCAACGTGTCCTTGCTCATGCCAGAGCCGGACGCGGGCCGTCACGATGCCTACATGCAGCGCTCCCTGGGCGGTGGCGAGCCGCGCATCATCGGCATCGGCCGCCAGGTGCTGGGGCGGCGCAAGTCCGGCGAGACCTTCCCGCTCGAACTCGGCGTCGGCGAGATCGCGGGCCTCGCGCCGCGCCGCTTCATCGGCACCGTGCGCGACATCACCCGCCGGCGCCAGCTCGAGGACGCGCTAGCGGCGCGCGAGCAGGAACTGACCCAGCTACTGGATAATGCCCCGATCGGCATCTTCGCGGCGGCCTCCAGCGGGCGCCTGGTGCAGGTCAACCCGGCACTCTGTGCGCTGACAGGCTACAGCGCGGCCGAGCTGCTCGCGACCACCGTGTCCGACCTGACCGCACCCGAGGACCGCGACTACCTTCGCGAAGCCTATGTCGCGGTGTTCGAGGGCGAGCGCTCCGAGTGCCAGTGCCGTCTGCGCTGGATGCACCGCGACGGCAGCATCATTCATGTCGAACTGCACGCCGTGGCGGTCGAGAGCGGCAGTCCGCTGGTCATCGGCCAGGTCCTCAACCGCACCGAGCAGGTGCGCTCCGAGCGCGAATCGCGCGAGATCAGCGCACGGCTCGCCCACGCCGGCCGCGTCAGTACCCTGGGCGAGATGGCATCGGCCATCGCCCACGAAATCAATCAACCGCTGACCGCGATCTCGGCCTTCGCCCAGGCCTGTTGCCGCCTGCTCGACCAGGGTGAGCCGGACCAGGCGATGCTGCGCGATACGCTCGAGTCGATCGGCGCGCAGGCGCTGCGTGCGGGCGACGTGGTGCGGCGCATCCGCGGTTTCGTCAGCAACCGCGAGAGCGCCCGGGTCGCCTCGGACCTCAACCAGATCATCGCCGCGGTGCTCGAGTTCGCCGATTTCGACCTGCGTTCGCACGAGGTCCAGGTGACCACGCGCCTCGCCGACGACCTGCCGACGGTGCTGGTCGATCCGCTGCAGATCCAGCAGGTCTGCCTGAACCTCGTGCGCAACGCCATCGATGCCATGGATGCGCAGCCGGCCGAGCAGCGACGTCTCGAAATCGTTACCGCGCGCGGCAGCAACGGCGCCACGTTGAGCTGCAGCGACAGCGGGCCGGGCGTGCCGGCGGACATGCGCGAGCGGCTGTTCCAGCCGTTCCAGACGACCAAGGCCGAAGGCATGGGCATGGGGCTGTCGATCAGCGCGTCCATCGTGGCCGCGCACGGGGGGCGTCTGCGGTATGCTGACGACGCCGCGAACGGCGCGAGTTTCGTCATGAACCTGCCCGCGGCGCTGGACTGAGATTAGCCCGACGAAAGTGCTGAAAGAAGTGGCCGAGACCCGTTCCGAACCGAGCAAGCCCGAACGTGATGCGCAGGTGCCGCCAGCGACGGTTTTCATCGTCGATGACGACGCGGCGGTACGTCAGTCCCTGAGCCTGCTCATTCATTCCATGTCCCTGCCGGTCGAATCCTTCGAGTCGGCGCAGGATTTCCTGCAGCGCGGCGATCCGGCGCGTGCTGGCTGCCTCGTGCTCGATATTCGTATGCCGGGCATGAGCGGTCTCGAGCTGCAGGACGAACTCAAACGGCGCGAGTTCACGCTGCCGGTCATTTTCATCACCGGGCACGGCGACATCGGCATGGCGGTGCGCGCGATGAAGAACGGTGCGGTGGATTTCATCGAAAAGCCGTTCAACGACCAGGTGCTGCTCGAGCGCATCAACCAGGCCATCGAACTCGACCGCGTGCGGCGCGAGGAGCGCGGCGAACGTGCCGATATCGCGCGCCGCATCGAACTGCTCTCGCCCCGCGAGCGCGAGGTGATGGAGCGCATCGTCGCTGGCCAGGCCAACAAGGTCATCGCCATCGAACTCGGCCTGAGCGAGCGTACCGTCGAGATCCACCGCGCCAAGGTCATGGCCAAGACCAGCGCGGGCTCGCTCGCGGAACTCGTCTCGATGGTCACGCGCATCGGCGCGAACGGCGCCTGAACCGGGTCTCCCGGCCGCTTCGCGGCGGGCGGCAGCCGGGGGCGCGTGCGAGGCATGACGGACGCGCAGCTCGGGCGTCTGGTGCGCGCCTACAGGCGGCCCTGTGCAGCGAGGGTTCGCGTCGGTAAGGCGTCGCCGTTCCGCGCGTGGCGTTTCCTGAATAAGTAGTTTCCGAAGCCGGCTTACGCGAATTCGCGAATTCCGACCCAGTCGGTCGCTGCCGGACAATGATCCCCGTCAACGGAACACTACGTCGGGGAACAACATGACCAGCAATATCATCGACTTTCCCAAGGCTTCGGTCACCTGTGCCATCTGTCCCTGGGCACGTTCGTGCGTGGCGGAAGGCTTCGGGCCGGGCAGCGAGGACACCAGCGCGCAGCGCTGTGCGGCGCCGACCAAGCGCGGGCAGCACATCATCCGCCAGGGTGACACGCTGGAACACCTCTACGTGCTCCGTTCCGGCTCGGCCAAGAGCTACTTCGATTCGAGCGACGGACTCGAGCAGATCGTCGCTTTCCATTACCCCGGTGACCTGCTCGGTTTCGATGCCATCGGTGACGGCACGCACCAGACCTCGGTCGTCGCGCTCGAGACGGCTGCGCTGTGCCGCGTTCCCTACACCGAACTCGAGCAGTCGATGCCCGAATCGCCGAAGCTGTGGAACGAGGTGATGCGCGCGGGCGCGCGCCAGATGCGCGACAAGAACGTTCATGCGCTCATGCTCGGGCAGAAGTCGGCCGCGGCACGTTTCGCGAGCTTCCTGCTCGATGTCTCGGCGCGGCTCGCCGCGCGCGGCTGCTCGCGCTCGGAGTTCAACCTGAGCATGCCGCGGCAGGACATCGCCAATTACCTCTCGCTCGCGGTCGAGACCGTCAGCCGCCTGTTCGGCGAGCTGCAGGCCAGTGGGGCGATCAACGTCGAGCGCCGTTTCGTCCAGATCAGCTGCTTCGACACGCTGCGTGACGTCGCCGGTGACGCCAGCGGCGGTTCGTCGCGCGCCAAGTCGGGCTGACCGCCGGTGAAACGAAGCCCGGGCCAGGCACGACGTATCGCGCACGCTCGAGTAGGCGTCGCGGCACGCTCGTGCCGCGTGTCGAACGACGCACGGTGCGCCGGGCGTGCGCGTGGCGCCGACGGGCGCGGAGACTGAACGATGGGCTTCCCCGTGGCAGAACAGGCACCGCCGCCACCCGCGGCGGCGACCGGTGCGGCGGTGCTGGTGGTGCATTCCAACACTGCCGCACGCGCCGCGATCGGCCGCCTGCTCGAGGTCGCCGGGTTCGAAGTGACGTCGTGCGCGACGGCCGCCGAAGCGCTCGACTGCCTGCAGGCCGGCCCGTCGGCGGCGATGGTCGTCGATTACATGCTCGACGACATGAGCGGTTTCGCGCTGGTGCATGCCTGTCATGCGGCCGGCATGACGCCGGCCGTCGTCATGACCGCCGCGCGGGGCGAGATCAGTGCGGCGGTGCGTGCCGTACGCGAAGGGATTTCCGATTTTCTGCCCGGAGCGCCGGATGCGCGCATCGTGCAGGCGGTACGCGCGGCGCTGCGCAAGGTGAGTTGAGATGACGACACTGGTCGAGATGTTGCACGAGGACCACGTCGGCATGGCCGCGCTGGTCGACATGCTGGAAGAGCAGGTCACCACGCTCAAGCGCGGTGACGATGCCGATTACCACCTGATGCTGGAGATCGCCCAGTACTTCACGAGCTTCTCCGACGCACAACACCATCCCTGCGAAGACCGTCTCTACGACGAACTGCGCGAACGCCGCCACGATCTCGACGGTGCGCTCGACACCCTCGCCCACGAGCACGAAGAACTGGGCATGCTGGGCGTGCACATGCGCGACCTGCTGAAGGCGGCGACGGCGGGCGAGATGACCCCGCGCGACAAGATCCTGAGCGCCTGCGAGACCTACGTCGTGCGCCAGCGCGAGCACATGAACGTCGAGGAAACGCTGCTGATGCCGGCCGCCGCGGACAACCTCGACGCCGGCGTACAGGAGCGCGTGGCGCGATTGTGCGGCCGCGACCCGACCCAAGCCGACGCCGGCGTCCCCGACGAACGCTTCAAACGCATCCGCGAGGCCCTCGGCATCACCGTCTGATACAGACGCCCGAGACACCGGCCTCCGAAGCCGAGTGAAGCCGAGTGTCTGACACTTTTGCTCGCAAACCGCCTGCGCACCGCAGGGCGCCCGAGAGCAACAAGTGTCAGACACGCCCCACGCCCACCACCGTCGCAGAGCCCCCGAAGCCGAGTGTCTGACACTTTTGCTCGCAAACCGCCTGCGCACCGCAGGGCGCGTGAGAGCAACAAGTGTCAGACACGACCCGCGCCGACCACCGTCGCAGATCCCCCGAAGCCGCGTGTCTGACACTTTTGCTCGCAAACCGCCTGCGCACGGCAGGGCGCCCGAGAGCAACAAGTGTCAGACACGACCCGCGCCAGCCGTCGTCGCAGGTCGCCGGCGGCATGGTGTCGGTGGCATGGTGTCTGACACTTTTGCTCATCCGACACCGGAACCGCGGCACGACCCGTAAGAGCAACAAGTGTCAGACACCGTCGATGCTGAAACCCGCGTCGCGCCGGAATTCACCGCCGTAGCAGGATTTACGCCTCAGCAGCATCTCCCTCTGGCCGGAATTCTCACCGATCTCCTCGAGCGCGAGTTTCACCGACTTGTTGTGTGCGCCGAGGGCGATTGCTATCGTCGGCGCGTCAGGCGGGGGCGCCGGCCGGTGTCCCGGGCGTGACTCCTAAGCGGGAGGGCTGGGTCATGCGCACGCAACTCACGAGTTGTCTTGGCTTACTGACCACACTAGCGGCCGGTCCGGCGTGGGCCGTCGCGGCGGTCGAGCTGAACACCACGGTCGACTGGTTCAACGACGGCACCTTCGCCCAGGTCCCCGGGCAAGCGGTTAGCCAGGTAACCAGTCTTGGCAACACCGGCGCGACGTTGCTCCCGGGCAGCACGCCATCGGCGACGAATTGCGCGATGGTCCCGGAGCCGAGTTTCAGCTGTACCGGTACCGGCAGCGCGGTGCGCCAGGTCTACGACCTGACGGCCACGACGACGCCAGGCGACGGGGTCACCGCGAGTGGCGTCGCCTCTGCAGGCAATGACGCGGTGCGGATGTCACTCGACGCGAGCAGCCAGGGCGCCGTGCTGGGCGTCACCGACCTGCTGCTTTACAACCTGGTCGGCATCGATCGTCAGCGGCTGCGCTTCGACGTTGCCGCCGACAACCTCCCCGAGTTCATTGAGGTCGACATTACCTTCACCGTGCAGGCCGCGATAGACGATGCCTCGACGGTGGCCGGCGCAACCTATCTCGCCGAAGCAAGCGCGAGTGTCCACGTGCTCGAGGCGGCGACGCTGCTCGCGGCGCCGTTCACGAGCGGGCCGATGCACGCGCCATTCGTTGCGAGTGCGTCCGTCGATGGCGCCGGCGGGCCGGGTGACGCCGCGCTCACCAGTGTTACCGAGACTATCAGCGTACGCCCGAACGCAGAGTACTGGATCGCTCTCGCGAGCCAGGTCGCGCTGTCCCTGGTGCCGTCACCGGCGTTCCCGACGCGCGATTATGCGGGTCTCGACATCGCGCTTTCGGCCTATGCCGATCCGGTGTTTGCCCTCAACCCGGTATTCGCCGCCAGCCGCCCGGACATTGCCGCCGCGCTCAGCATTGAACGTATCGCGGTGGTGCCGTTGCCGCCGGCATTGTTGACGTTCTTGAGCGCAGCCGGGATGCTGCTGACGCGCCTCGCGCGGCGACGGTGACATCGACGCAACGGCGAGTGCGTCCCAGCGAGAATCAGGAGCAAGCCATGCAAATCAAGTCGATAGCGTTGTGGAGCCTGCTGGCGGCGGTATTCTCCGTGGGCGTGGCGGCGGAGGGCA
>JAPOKK010000083.1 GCA_029977665.1 Pseudomonadota bacterium
AGCGTATGACAGTGCGCTCGCGGTCGAGGATCTTGAACACCTGGGTCTCATAGGTGCGCGCGTTCTCGGCGACCTCCTCCGGCGTCAGCGGAGGCCGGGTCGCGTTCTTGCCCGTCGGATCGCCGATGAGTCCCGTGAAATCCCCGATCAGGAAGACGACTTCGTGTCCGAGCTCCTGGAACTGGCGAAGTTTGTTCAACAGGACCGTGTGGCCGAGATGCAGGTCCGGGGCGGTCGGATCGAAACCGGCCTTGACCCGCATCGGCCGACCGGACGCGAGCCGTTGGGCGATTTCCCGCTCGAGCAGAATCTCGACGGCGCCGCGCCGGATGACCTCGAGTTGCTCGCTGATACTGTTGCTCACGTTTCACCCTCACCCCGTGGTAGGAGAGTCCACCACGGATTTGTTAATTTCGTTGACGCCACTACCTGATGCCGTTATTTTCGGCAACAACCACCCGCATCCTCGACACTTAGAATGTATTTATGAAGCACCTTGGGAGTCCAGGGACGCGGCATGTGCGTCGCGCGAATCGTCGCCGCACACAGCTTTTGAGCTCCGCCGCCGTCGTCACCCTCGCTGCCATCGCGCTCGTCAACCGAGGCCCGGGAGAGGCCCTACCAATCGCGCCAGGAGGCGACGAGCGGACCGCGGCTTTCGAGATCGCCCTGCCGGCGCAGCAGCTGCCATCGGCAGTGGTCGAGAGCGGCAACGGCAAGCGATTACCATTCGAGCCGCTCGTGGCACGCGTGGAACGTGCACAGACGCCGCTCGAGAAGCAGGACGATGAGTGGGTCAACGTTACCGTCGCACCGGGCGACAATCTATCGTTGATCTTTTCGCGCCTCAAGCTGTCCAAGCGCGACCTGCACGAAATCGTCACACTCGATGGCAAGGATCGGAACCTGCGCAATCTGCGGCCCGGGCAGCTGCTTCGCCTGCTGGTGAAACAGGATCGGCTCGACGGCCTCGTACTGGAACTCGATCACCTCAACTCTTTGCATTTCACGCGCCGCGACGATCGCTTCGAGCTGTCGCTCGAAACGGCCACGCCCGAGATACAGGTAGCGGCGGCGACGACGGAGATCACGCGCTCGCTTTTTCTCGATGGTCAGAAAGCCGGGCTCGCGGATGGCACCATCATGCAGCTGACGGAGATCTTCGGCTGGGACATCGACTTTGCGCTGGACATCCGTGCGCACGACCGTTTCAGCGTGATTTACGAGGAGATTTACAAGGACGGTAAGTACATCAAGCCGGGCCGCATCCTCGCCGCGGAGTTCATGAACAAAGGCAAGAGTCACCGTGCCGTGCTCTTCGAGAATGCCGCCGGCGATACCGCGTACTACTCCGAAGATGGCAAAGCGATGCGCAAGGCCTTCCTGCGCACGCCGGTCAACTTCACGCGCATCAGCTCTAAGTTCAACCTCCAACGGCGCCACCCGATACTGAACACCATCCGCGCCCATCGAGGTGTCGATTACGCTGCGCCGCATGGAACGCCGGTACGCGCGACCGCCAACGGCTCGATCCGTTCGGCCGGTACCAAGGGCGGCTACGGGCTGGCGGTTGAATTACAGCACGGCAAGGCTTACCGCACGCTCTATGCGCACCTGTCGCGCTTCGCCAAAGGGATCAAGCGCGGCGGCTCGGTTCGACAGGGACAGATCATCGGCTATGTCGGCAAGAGCGGCCTCGCCACGGGACCGCATTTGCATTACGAGTTCCGCGTCAACGGCGTACACCGCAATCCTCTGACAGTCGATTTACCGAAGTCCGAACCACTCGATGCCCGCTACGCGGCCGACTTCCGCCGCCACGCCACGCCACTGCTCGACCAGCTCGACGAGCTGTACGCGCGCTTCGACGTCGAGAAGTCGACCGTTGTCGCCCAACTCGACCTCGCGAGCCTCGGTATCGGCGAGAACGGCCGCGCCGCCAACTAATGGCGCGGGCGGCTGGATGACAAGGTGTCTTCCGAAGCGCTGTTCGTCGGCCTGATCTCCGGCACCAGCATGGATGGCGTCGATGCAGCACTGGCGCGCTTCGACGCGCAAGGCCTGCCGGAAACCGTTCGCTGTGCGACCTTTCCCTACCCTGCCCTCCTGCGTGCGCGACTAATCGAGGCAATCGCTCCCACGGCCCGTCTGACCTTGCACGAGTTCGGTACGCTCGACGTCGATGTCGGGCGCCACTTCGCCGATGCCGCACTTGCGCTGCTGCACGAGGCGGGCGTGCACGCCCGGACGATCACAGCGATCGGCAGTCACGGCCAGACGATACGCCATCACCCGTCGCCGCCCACGCCCTACAGCCTGCAAGTCGGCTGCGGCGCGACGATCGCGGCGCGCACGGGCATCACCACCGTCGCGGATTTTCGTCGCCTGGACGTTGCCTGCGGCGGCGAAGGTGCACCGCTGGTACCGCCGTTTCATGCCGCGTGTCTGGGCAGCGCGCACGAGGATCGCATCATCGTCAACATCGGCGGCATCACGAACCTGACCCTGATACCGCAAGCGTCCGACACCGCGACCCTGGGGTTCGATACAGGCCCCGGCAACTGCCTCATGGACGAGTGGATCGCTCGTCATCGCGGTGCCGGTTTCGACGAAGAGGGTGCCTGGGCAGCCGCTGGAAGCGTGATCCCGGAACTGCTCGACGCGCTGCTCGCTCATGCCTATTTCGTCCAGACGCCGCCCAAGAGTACCGGCCGCGAGCTGTTCAACCTGGCCTTCCTCGAGCAGACGATCGCAACCGTACAAGGGTCAGAAGCGACATTCGATGCCGCCGACGTGCAATCGACGTTGTGCGAACTGACGGTGGAGTCACTAGCACGCAGCATCGAAGCGCATGTGCCCGTCCGCCGGGCGAGCATCTACGTCTGTGGTGGCGGCGCGAGGAACACGGAATTGATGACGCGCCTCGCGCGGCGGCTTGCGCCACGCACCGTGCTCGATACCGATGCCCTGGGCATCGATGCCGGCTACATCGAGGCTCTTGCGTTTGCTTGGTACGCGCAGCGGAGACTGGCCGAAGCCCCGACGCTCCTCACGACCCGCGTTGCGCCGCGCGCTTTATGCCTGGGCGTTGTCCACGCGCCGTGCGGCGCGCGGGAGAGCTGAATCGTCAGAGAGGGCTCGGCTGCCCTAGATGCGACGTCGAGCCGCGCCGGCGTAGGCTACCGAGGAAAGCGGTGAAGCGCAGGATCAGCTCCGCCGGACGTCCCTGATCGCTGGCGCCGCTCGCACGCTCAGACCGAGAACGACGAACCGCAACCGCAGGTCGTCTGCGCGTTGGGATTGCGGATGACGAACTGCGAGCCTTCGAGGCCCTCGGTGTAATCGATCTCGGCACCCATCAGGTACTGCACGCTCATCGGATCGACGAGCAGCTTGACACCCTGGTTAATGACGGCGACGTCGCCGTCGTTCTCGTTCTGATCGAAGGTGAAACCGTACTGGAAGCCCGAACAGCCGCCGCCGGAGATGAATACCCGCAGCATCAGGGAGTCGTCACCCTCCTCGTCGATCAGTTCGCGCACCTTGAGTGCCGCCGAGTCGGTGAAAACGAGCGTTTGTTCAGAAGTTTCCATCAGCGTGGCATCCCGGAATCAGTTGCACAGAACATAAGGGCGCGCCCGGGCGAGTTCAACCAGCAGGAGTTCAGGGTTTTTCCGCGTCCTCGAAGCCGGCATCGTGGTCGAGCGCAAGCGGCGGGCGGCTCTCCTCGACGATGCGGACCAGCTTGCCGTTGACTTCCGCCCCCATGGCCATCTCAATCAGGGCATAGTAGACGTTTCCTTCGACTCGTGCGCTCGATGCGAGTTCCACGTGCTCGCTGGCATAAACGTCTCCCTTCACCACCCCGTTGAGGATGATGTAGGGAACCCGTACCTCGCCTTCGATGGTGCCGCGGTCGCTCACGGTCAGCGTGGCACGCTCGTCGCCTTCGGCACTGACGTTACCTTTGATGGTGCCGTCGACGTGCAAGCCACCGCCGAAACGGATATCGCCCAGTACGCGCGACTGCTGCCCAATCAGCGAGTCCACGCGCGTCGGCTTGCGCTTTTTAGCCTTACCCAACATCGAACAAAACCCCTCAGTTCAGGACCGACGCCCAATCGTAGGTCTCGGAGTACGCATCACCGGAACGGCCGCGGCCGCGCACGGCGACCTCGATCTGCCTCGGCACGAAGCCATCGGGCATTCGTATGGTCCCCTCGAAAAGGCGAAAGTGTTTGAATTTGAATGAAAATGTCTCAGGCCCGGATTCCACCACCTCACTCAGGCGCAGCGCCTTGCGCTGCCCCTTGTACTCGCCCTGCAGCGCGACCCGGAGCGACCCCTCGGCCTCGCGGTCATCCTTGTTGACGTGCGTCATGACGAGCTTGTAGCCGTACCGGCCGGTGCCCTCCAGCGCCTTGACCTGGACGCCCCCGATACGCGGCCCGGTGCCGACCTCCGCGGAACCGATGACGTCGCGAAAAAACTGTGTTTCGCGCTTGAGGGCGGCGATCTCCGCCTGCGCCTCGACCAGCAGATCGTGATTCTCTTCACGCGTCGAGCGATGAATCTCCTCGCTCCGGCGCAGCCGCGCGAGCTGGAAGCGCAAGCGCTCGTTCTCGCGCCGCAGCGTGACGGCCTCGTCGAGCAGCGATCGCTTCTCCCCGGTCGAGACCATCGCGCCGGCGATGGCACGCCAATGGCCGTAATCGAGCGCGACCACGACCGCCAGCATCACGGCGAGCGTCAAGCCGACTGCGATCAGGGCCTTGCGCACCGGCCGATGCGGCGTAATGACGAGTTTCATAGTCCGCCCGACGCCCGGCAGCGTGCGAAACCTGCGCACTTCGGCCGTACCCCGGCCGTGTTCAGGCGATCGTCTCTCGTTCGGCGAACCTGTCTGCGCATCACCCGTCCGTACACTCGTGTGTCCCACGCGTCGCAACGGACCCGGCGCGACGCGGTGCCCGGACATTAGCGGCAAGGCATAGGGCCGTCAATCACTTACACGAAGCGGCGCGACGCCGGCGCGCGCCCGCGGCAATGGGCTACGGCGAGGACGCGGTGGCCGACGCAAGGGCACGCCAGACGACCGCTCGTGGCGCACGGGGACGCGGAGCGAGCCGGGAGGGGACGCCGGGCGCGGCGTCGCGCCCGGCCGACGCGGGCACCGCGGCGACAAGCCGCGCTTGCGCCCATCACAAGGCACAGGTTCAATGCAGCGACGAAGGCACCGTCGGTGCCGGGGAGAAGACGATGGGCATCGAATTGACTTCGACCGTGGCGCTCGCCGCCGGGGCCGCCTGGGCAAGCGGGATCAATCTTTACGCCGCGCTGCTCATGATTGGCATTCTCGGCACATCGGGGGCGCTCAGCTTGCCGCCTGACCTCGAGATCCTCACGCATCCGCTGGTGATCGCCGCATCCGGTTTCATGTACTGCGTCGAGTTCTTCGCTGACAAGACGCCGGGCGTCGACTCGGCCTGGGACGTCCTGCACACCTTTGTCCGCATCCCGGCCGGTGCAGTGCTGGCGGCCGCCGCCGTCGGCGAGCTCGATCCGGCCATACAGCTCGCCGCGTTCATCCTCGGCGGTACGCTGGCAGCCAGCTCGCATGCCGCCAAGACGGGATCGCGGGCGCTTATCAACACGTCGCCCGAACCGGTCACCAACTGGACCGCCTCGGTCGGCGAGGACGTCATGGTCGTGGCTGGCCTGTGGACGGCCTTCAACCACCCGCTGGTTTTCTTCGGCCTGCTGGCCGTCTTCCTCGTGCTGGTCGCCTGGTTACTGCCCAAGCTGCTGCGTACCCTCAAGGGGATCTACCAGCGGGTGCGCGCCTATTTCGGTGCCCGGGACGGCACGGCACCCGCAAGCGCGGCACCGGCCCTGCCGGCGGAACGTCTCGAACTGGAGGACCGGCGCCCGTAGTGCATGCCCGCTGGCTGCCGGCACCCCGCTATCCTCAACGCGCATATCCACACCCATCCGCACCGTGTACAGCTATCTCTGGATCAAGGCCTTTCATCTCGTCTTCGTCGTCACGTGGTTCGCGGGCCTGTTCTACCTGCCCCGCCTGTTCGTCTACCACGCGATGTGCGACGACACCATCAGCGAGGAGCGCTTTCGCATCATGGAGCGCAAGCTCTATTACGGCATCATGATGCCGAGCATCGTGCTCACCGTCGGTCTCGGACTCTGGCTCGTCGCATTGCGCGGCCACGCATGGCTCGCGCAGACGACCTGGCTGCATGCGAAGCTGGCCATCGTCGCCGCGCTCGTCGCCTATCATTTTTATCTCGGCCACCTGCGCAAGGCGTTCGCCGCCGACCGTAATCGGCACGGCCACGTGTTCTACCGCTGGCTGAACGAAGCCCCCGTGCTCGCGCTGGTCGCCGTGATCGTGCTCGCCGTGGTCAAACCCTGGTCGGTCTGAGCAGCGGCGGCCGCGCAGGCGCGCCGGCGTTGCGATCGCCCGCCTCGCGCCGGACAATGCAAGGTCCCGAGGCGCGCGCGGACCCTCGTCAGCGGGTCTTCGGCGATCCGCAGCGGCGACACCTGCACGCGACCCCGGGTCGACGCGAAAGCAAATCCAAGAGCACCGCATGACCACAGAATCCGAGAAACTATTCGCCGCAGCCCTGCGCGTCATGCCGGGCGGCGTCAACTCCCCCGTACGCGCCTTCAATGGCGTCGGCGGCACGCCGGTCTATTTCACCAGCGGTGAAGGTGCCCGGCTGACCGATGCCGACGGTCGACACTACATCGATTACATCGGCAGCTGGGGCCCGATGATCGCCGGCCACGGCCATCCTGCGGTACGCGAGGCGCTCGCCGCACAGCTCGAGCGCGGCCTCAGCTTCGGCGCCCCCTGCGAACTCGAGACCGAACTCGCCGAGCGCATCGTCGCGCTCGTGCCGTCGGCAGAGAAGGTCCGCATGGTCAGTTCGGGCACGGAAGCGGCGATGAGCGCCATCCGCCTCGCCCGTGGCGTCACCGGGCGCGATCGCATCGTCAAGTTCGAAGGCTGCTACCACGGCCATGCCGATTCCCTGCTGGTCAAGGCAGGCTCGGGCGCGCTGACCATGGGCGTGCCGAACTCACCGGGCGTGCCGGCTGCGCTGGCCGAGCTGACGACGACGCTGACGTTCAACGACGCCGAGCAGGCCGCTGATGCCTTCGCGCGCTTCGGCGACGACATCGCCGCGGTGATCGTCGAGCCTGTTGCCGGCAACATGAACTGCATTCCGCCGCAACCCGGGTTCCTCGAGGCGCTGCGCGAGCTGACCGCCAAGCACGGCAGCCTGCTCATTTTCGACGAAGTCATGACGGGTTTTCGCGTGCATGCCGGCGGCGCCCAGGCGCTATACGACATCCGTCCCGACCTGACCGTCCTCGGCAAGGTGATCGGCGGCGGCATGCCTGTCGGGGCAGTCGCCGGACCGGCGGCCATCATCGATCATTTCGCGCCGTCCGGACCGGTCTACCAGGCAGGCACGCTGTCAGGCAACCCGCTCGCCATGGCGAGTGGTATCGCGACACTCGACCTGATCAGCGTGGACGGTTTCCATACCCGCCTGCTCGAGCAGACGCGTGCGCTGTGCGAGGGCCTGGAAGGCGCCGCCGCCGACTGCGGCGTGCCGCTCACCACGAACCACGTGTGCGGCATGTTCGGGTTCTTCTTCACCGCGGACGCGCCGGTGTCTCGTTTCTCACAGGTCATGGCCTGTGACATCGAGCGCTTCAAACGCTTCTTTCACCTCATGCTCGAAGGCGGCGTCAACCTGGCCCCATCTGCTTTCGAAGCCGGCTTCGTCTCGGCCGCACACGGTGCGGCCGAGATCGAACAGACCGTGGCCGCGGCGCGCCGGGCGTTCGCTGCGCTCGGCAACGCGCTGTGAACCGACGCCGCCGCACACGCTTGCTCGCGCCGCTGACGATCGCAGCAGCCTGGCTGTGGGCCGCGCTCGCCGGTGCGGACCAGACCGCTCCGCGCCTCGACGACTTGTTCGCGCAACTGGCCAACGCGCCGGGCGGCCGCCAGGCAGCAGCCATCGAACAGCGCATCTGGCAGGCCTGGTTCGAACACGAGGATGCGGCCGCGGCCGAACTCCTCGCGCGGGCGCGCGACCGCGCCCAGGCCGGCGACGCGGCGAGCGCCGAGATGCTGTTCGACGAACTCGTGGCTGCGCACCCCGCCTACGCCGAGGCCTGGAACCAGCGCGCCATCCTGCGCTACCTGCAGGGCGACCTCGACGGTTCGCTGGCAGACATTTCCCAGGCGCTGGCCCTGGAGCCGCGCCATTTCGGCGCTCTCTCCGGACGCGGCCAGTGCCTGTTCCACCTCGAGCGTTACGCCGAGGCCGCCGACGCGTTCCGCGATGCGCTGTCCATCAACCCCTGGTTGGAATCCGTGCGCATGCAGCTCGACATGCTCGAAGCACTGCTCAACGAACGAGCCCAACCCATCTGAACCGCGCGGCGCTCACCGCCGCCGCACCGCAGCCCTAGAGCTGTTCCTCGGTGAACAAGCCGACGCGCAGGTTGCTGCCCTCGTAGATCTTCTCGCCATCGACTTCCATCGTCGCATCGGCAATGCCCATCACGAGCGAACGCGAGATGATGCGGCGGACATCGACCGTGTAGCGCACCAGTTTCTTGTCCGGCGTGACCTGTCCCGTGAACTGGATATCAGCGCCGCCGAGTGCACGCCCGCGTCCGAGACCGCCGCGCCAGGCCAGGAAGAATCCGACCAGTTGCCACATGGCGTCCAAGCCGAGGCAGCCTGGCATCACCGGATCGTTGTCGAAGTGACACTGGAAGAACCAGAGCTCCGGGTTGATGTCGAGTTCGGCCTGTACCTGGCCACGTTGATACTTCCCGCCGCTGTCGTCGATGTGGGTAATACGATCGAACATCAGCATGGGGGGCAATGGCAGCTGCGCGTTGCCGGGGCCGAACAGCTCACCGTGACCGCATGCAATCAGTTCGTCGTAGCTATAGGCGCTGCTTTGGCGGCCGGCGACGATGATCGGCGCGTCGGCGTTGAGAGGGCTGGCTGGGGAGGACATCGGGTAACCGCTCAATGGGGGCCGCATTGTATCAGAGCACCGCGCCCGCTCTGCCCGCGAGCGCGGCAGCTCCGCGCACGCCCGGCGAGGCGGCGCTGGCGTCGCCTAGCGTGGCGGCCGCCGGGCCACTCGAGACCTGTACGCGCCCCGCGTAAGTGTCCGCTCAGGTCCAGCTGATGCTCACGCAGGCCTCGGTGCCGTCCGCCGTGCTGCGCAGAACGAAGCGCCCGCCGTAGACGTTCTCGACCATTTCGCGAACCACGGCGAGACCGATACCCTGTCCTTCTACCGATTCGTCGAGCCGCGCCCCGCGCTGCAGGATGTGCTCGAGCTGTCCCGCCGGGATCCCGGGGCCGTCATCGCGGACCGTGAGTACGAACGCGTCGCCGGCCTTGCCGTCGGTCACCGCGACCTGTACCCGCGATCGCGCCCATTTGCAGGCGTTGTCCGTGAGGTTTCCGACGATCTCCATCAGGTCGCCTTCGTCGCCGGAAAAGCGCGCCGCTTCGTCGACCACGCACTCGATGCTGAGGTCACGCCCGGCATAGACCTTGCGCAGAGTCGCGACGAGCCGTTCGATGACCGGGCCGGCCGGCCACGCCGGCGCCATCAGCGAACGGCCAGCGGTGGCAGCGCGCTGCAGGTGATAGTGCACGGTGCGGTCGATACGTTCGATCTGCTCGTGTGCCATCGCGAGGTCTGCGCCCGGTGCCGCGTCGCGATCGAATTCGCTGCGCAGCACCGCCAGCGGCGTCTTGATCGCATGGGCGAGATCGCCGAGCGCGTTGCGGTAGCGGTGCAGATGATTGCGGTTGTGGCGCAGCAGCTTGTTCAGGTTACCGGTCAATGCGCTCAGTTCCGCCGGGTACTCGCCGACGATCTGCTCCTGGCGGCCCAACTCGATGGCGCGGACTTCCTCGCCGACATCGCCGAGCGGTCGCAGTCCGCGCGTGAGACTGAATCCCTGCACAAGCAGCAGGGCCACGCTGAGACCGCCGAACCAGCCCCACAGACTGCGCCGGAAGCGCGCCACCATGCTCTCGTAGAGAGTGGCATCCTCGTAGGCCTGCAGGGTGAAGCGGCGCGGCTCGCGCTCACCGCCACCTTCCCAGGAGATCCCGTATGACAGCGCGAACAGCGTCTCGCCGGCGGGCGCGCGGACACGACGCAGGTCCCACTGGCCGAGTTCGCTCGCCGGCACCGGCGGCAACTCGATACCGAGCGCCGAACGGGACACCCAGGTCGAGCCGCTCGCCACGTCGACCAGACGCGCGTAGTTGCCGGAACCCGGGGTCGCCAGCGCCGGATCGGGCAACGAACCGATCATCGCGCCGGTGTCGGCAGCGTCGAAATCGGCTGCGCCGATGAGCATGAATACACGCCCGCGCAGGCGATCTTCAACGCTGTTAAGGGCGCTTTCTCGAAACGCACGATCCAGCAGCACGCCGGCGCAGCCCAGAAACACGGCCAGCACCAGACTCGCGGTGAGGAGAATCCGGCCGCGCAACGAGCGCATCGGAAACATGCGGCGCCCGCGCGCGGCGGCGCTCAGCCCTCCTCGCTCGTCCGCGCGAGGCGCAGCCGGTAGCCGCGGCCGCGTATCGTCTCGATGGGGTTGAGCTCGCGATCGGGATCGAGCTTGCGGCGCAGGCGTCCGATGATGACCTCGAGCACGTTGCTGTCGCGCTCGCTGTCGTCTTCGTAGATGTGCTCGGTGAGGTCGGATTTCGACAGCACGTTGCCCGCGTGCAGCATCAGGTACTCGAGTACCTTGTATTCGAGCGCGGTCAGCTCGAGTTCACGGCCACCGACGCTCACCCGCTTGGCACCAAGCTCGAGCAGCAGCGGACCGCATTCGATCCGTGACTGCGAGAAGCCGGCCGCGCGGCGTAGCAGCGCGCGCAGCCGCGCCAGCAGCTCCTCGCTGTGAAACGGTTTGACGAGATAATCATCGGCACCAATCTCGAGGCCCGCGACCTTGTCTTCCCAACGCCCGCGGGCGGTCAGGATGAGCACCGGGAACGCCTTCTGGCCGGCGCGCCAGGCGGCGATGACGCTACTACCGGACTTGTCCGGCAGGCCGAGATCGACGATGGCCGCGTCGATGGGGTACTCGAGGCCGATGTGCTCGCCGTCCTGGCCATTGGCCGCGCAGTCCACGGCATAGCCGGCCGCACGCAACCGCTCGGCGAGCTGTTCGCGCAAGGTTTCCTCGTCCTCGACGACGAGAACCCGCATCAGCGATTGCCGCCGGCCGCCGCGCCGTCGACGCGCACGACGCGCACCCTGCCGTCATCGAGCAGCACCTTCACTTCGTAGACGGTCTGCCCACCCCTGCTGGTCGTGCGCACGTCGAGGACGCGACCGCCGGTCATCGCGGCTGCCTGCCGCGCCGCATCGGCACCGTCGGTGGCGCCAGCATGGGCTACCGGTGCAGCCCCGCAGGCGAGGGCGAGCACGAGCAGGACCGAAAACAGGGAGCGGCGAGTCATGGATTCATCATAACCGAGCGGCGCCGCGGCACGCGTCCGCCGGACGGTGGTCGACGCTGAACGTGAGCGGATAGCGAGGCGCGCTGTTGACAGACATCGAGATCCGCCGGGGTTGAACAGACGCGTAGTGTAGCGATTTCGACTGAACCGGGCCTGAATCCCGGGGTACGGCGAGGCCTCTCAGCCATCCTCGACGCTGAAGCGGCGATCGTGAGTCAGGGCCGGGATCATCGCGCGCACCTCGCCGACCCGTGCGGGGTCGATGCGTGCAGTCACGAAGCCGACGTCGTCACCGCCGTCAGCCAGCACGTCGCCCCAGGGGTCGACGATGAGCGAATGGCCGTAGGTCCGACGTCCCCAGGGCCGCTCGCCACACTGGCCGGGCGCGAAGACGAAGCAGCCGGTCTCGATGGCCCGTGCGCGCAGCAATGCGTGCCAGTGTGCCGCACCGGTCTTCGCAGTAAAGGCGGCGGGCACAGCGAGGAATTCGGCGCCCGCATGGGCGAGTTCGCGATAGAGGTGGGCAAAACGCAGGTCGTAGCAGATGCTCAGGCCGAGCCGTCCCCAGGGCAGCGGCGCGACCACGGCGCGTTCTCCCGGTGTCACGCTGTTCGATTCACGATACTGCTGGCCATCGCGTATGGCGACATCGAACAAGTGAATCTTGTCGTAGCGCGCGACGAGCTCGCCTTCCGACGAGATCAGCAGCGCGCGGTTGCGGACCTTGCCGCCGGTATCGCGCACCGGGATCGATCCGAGCAGCAACCAGCGCCCGAGTTCGCGCGCGAGCTCGCGACCATGGGCAAGCGCCGGGTGTACGGCTTCATCGTGGCCGCGCTCGTAGTAGGCGCCGTCGTGCCGCTCGAGCAGGCAGTAGAACTCCGGCAGGCAGATGAGATCGGCGCCCGCGGCAGCAGCACCCCGCACCAGCTCTTCGACGCTGCGCAGGTTCGCGTCGAGATCGTCGCTCGCACAGTTCTGCACGCACGCGACGGTGAACGGGCCCGGGCCGGCCATGGGCCGTTCAGTCCAGCCGCGTATCGGCGACGACGACGCCGTCGGCGTCGGCATAGAGATACTCGCCAGGCTTGATCGTGACTTCGGCGAAACGCAGTTCGACGTCGCGCTCGCCGACACCCTTCTTGACGCTCTTGCGCGGATTGGTTGCCAGCGCCTTGACGCCGATCGAGAGCTTGTCGATGGGTTCCGCGTCACGGATACAACCGTAGACGAGGATGCCAGCCCAGCCGTTGTTGACGCCGATCTCGGCGAGGTTGTCGCCGACCAGCGCACAGCGTAAGGAGCCGCCGCCATCGACCACCAGGACGCGCCCCTGGCCGGGCTCTTCTAGCGTACTGCGCACGAGGCTGTTGTCCTCGTGGACCTTGAGCGTGACGACCGCTCCTTCGAAGGTGCGGGCACCGCCGAAGTCGCGGAATATCGGGGCCAGCACGCGCAGCGTTTCACCGTGCGCGTCGTACAAGTCTGCTGTCGCAACCATGCTGTTTTCCTGTCGTTGCTGATCCGGGCGGAACGGTGTGCCGCCGACGGCTATTGCTTCCCGGCGTCGGGCTTGTCCTTGCGCGGACGCTCCCAGCCGCTGATGGTCTTCTGCCGCACGCGGCTGATCACGAGGCGCCCGGCCTCGACATCCTCGGTGACAGTGGTACCGGCGCCGATCGTGACGCCCCGCCCGACGCGCACCGGCGCCACGAGCTGTGTATCGGAACCGACGAAGACATCGTCTTCCAGGACCGTCTTGTGCTTGAAGGCGCCGTCGTAGTTGCAGGTGATGGTGCCTGCGCCGACGTTGACGCGCTCGCCGATCTCGGCATCCCCGACGTAGGCAAGATGGTTGACCTTGCTACCTGCCGCGATAGCCGACTTCTTGATCTCGACGAAGTTCCCGATGTGCACGTCGCGGCCCAGCGTCGTCTCCGGCCGCAAGCGCGCGAACGGCCCGATGCGCGAGGACGGGCCGATGGTGACCGACTCGATCACGCAGTTCGGCAGGATCTCGACGCCGGCGTCAATCTGCGCGTCACGGATGACGTTGTTGGGACCGACGCGCACGCCGTCGCCCAGGCAGACCCTACCTTCGAACACGACATTGACGTCTATGACGACATCACGACCGCACTCTAGCGTGCCGCGGACGTCGAGGCGCGAGGGATCGATAAGCGTGACGCCCTGTTCGAGCAGCGCGTCGGCCAGGCGGCCCTGGTAGAGGCGCTCGACCTCGGCCAGCTGGCGGCGATTGTTGACGCCCATCGCCTCGGCGGCATCGGCGAGGGTAGCGCTACCCACGGCCGTGCCTTCGGCGACGGCCATGGCGACGCAGTCGGTAAGGTAGTACTCACCCTGGGCGTTGTCGTTGCCGAGGGCCGGGATCCACTTGTGCAGCAAGGAGCCGTGCACGGCCATGATGCCGGTATTGATCTCGTCGATGTCAAGTTCCGACGTCGATGCGTCCTTGTGTTCGACGATGCGTAGCAGACTGCCATCGCGCGCACGCACGATGCGCCCGTAACCGCTCGGATCCGGCATGCGCGCGGTGAGCACGGCAAACCCGCTGTCCGCCGCCGCTTCGAGCAGGTCCCTGAGCGCGCGCGCGGTGAGCAGCGGCACGTCGCCGTAGAGGATGAGCACGGTATCGTCGGCGGGCAACTGGTCGAGAGTCTGCGCGACGGCGTGTCCGGTGCCGAGTTGCTCCCGCTGCTCGGCCCACTTGACCTCGCGATGGGCCAGCCCCGCGACGAGCTGTTCGCCGCCATGGCCGTGAACCACGACCGGAACGCGGTCACTGACGGCAGCAGCACTGTCGAGCACGTGCTCGATCATGGGCTTACCGGCGACCTGGTGCAGGACCTTGGGCAGGTCCGAGTGCATGCGTTTGCCCTGGCCCGCGGCCAGTACGACGACGGTAACGCTCATATGTCTCCCTGCTTGACGATCGGGGTCCGCGCGACCCGCGCGCTATGATAGAGGGCGCCGATGGTACGGACAAACCTGCTCGAACACCGTGGCCGGAGACGAAAACGCCGGCACGAGGCCGGCGCTTTCGGGAACGGGGCAGGCTTCTTCAGCGGCCCATCCTGCGCCGCAGGCGCTGGATGGTCTGAAGCTGGGCGGCAGCCTCGGCCAGCTCGGACAGCGCCGCGGCGTAGTCCATCTTGGCGTTGCCTTCCGAGAGCAGCCGCTCGGCATCTTCCTTGGCCTTGAGGGCGGCGGCTTCGTCGAGGTCCTCGGCGCGCTGCGCGGTGTCGGACAGGATGGTGACGACACTCGGTTGCACCTCCAGCATGCCGCCGGAGACGTAGAACGCCTCGTGCTTGTTCTCGCCCAGGTTGAGGCGCACCTCGCCCGGACCGAGACGGGTCAGCAGCGGCGTGTGCCCCGGGGCGATGCCGACCTCGCCCAGGATTGCCGGGGCGAAGATCATTTCGGCCAGCCCCGAGAAGATTTCCCGCTCGGCGCTGACGATGTCGACGTGGACGGTCATGGCCATGATACGCAGTGACTCCCGGGCTTAAATCTTCTTCGCCTTCTCGACCGCTTCCTCGATCGAGCCGACCATGTAGAAGGCCTGCTCCGGCAGGTCATCGTGCTCGCCGGCGACGATCGCCTTGAAGCCGGCGATGGTGTCCTTGAGCGACACGTACTTGCCGGGCGTACCGGTGAAGACTTCGGCCACCGAGAACGGCTGCGACAGGAAGCGCTGGATTTTACGCGCCCGGGCAACGGTGAGCTTGTCCTGCTCGGACAGCTCATCCATGCCGAGAATCGCGATGATGTCGCGCAGCTCCTTATATCGCTGCAGGGTGTTCTGCACTGCACGCGCGGTGTCGTAATGGTCCTGGCCGACCACCAGCGGGTCGAGCTGACGGCTGGTCGAGTCGAGCGGATCGACGGCCGGGTAGATACCGAGCTCGGCGATCTGCCGCGAGAGCACGACGGTCGCGTCGAGGTGGGCGAAGGTCGTCGCGGGACTCGGGTCGGTGAGGTCGTCGGCAGGGACGTAGACGGCCTGGATGGAGGTGATCGAGCCAACCTTGGTCGAGGTGATACGCTCTTGCAGACGGCCCATTTCTTCGGCCAGCGTCGGCTGGTAGCCCACGGCGGAAGGCATACGACCCAGCAGAGCGGACACTTCGGTACCGGCCAGCGTGTAGCGGTAGATGTTGTCCACAAAGAACAACACGTCACGG
>JAPOKK010000308.1 GCA_029977665.1 Pseudomonadota bacterium
ACTTCGCGCCGGCCTCGTGGGCGTCCTGGATGAAACTGTACACCGACTTGGGCGAACCTTCCTTGACGAACAGGTTTTCTGCCACGCCTTTCTTCATCAGGCGACCGGCCGTCGCGGTGCAGATCACCTCGACCTCGTAGTCCATCGCCGCGGCAACGCTGGCCTGGAAGATCGGCGCACCCAGTTCTTCGCCATTGCGCGGATCGGTATTGGCCATCACGATCACGAGCTTGTCGGCCATTGCTGTCTCCCCTCTCTACGATGCGCCGCAGTCGCCGCGCCAGCGGCACGCGGGCGCGGCCGCGACGCGAGGAGTCAGCCTATATGGTTTTCGGTTATATAAATATACCAATTAAGAATATATTTACGGCGCAGATAGTTAGCACGCCAGCAACCCCCAATTACGTCCACCATTCCGCTCGAACTACCGCCGATGCCTGCTGCCGGTGTCTGACACTTTTGCTTAAATTTTGAGCAAAAGTGTCAGACACTATTGACCCGCTCTTGACCCGCCGGAGCGTCAGGCCGCGACCACGTGCAGCGCGCTGTCGGCCGGCACTTCGAGCAGTTCGACGACGTTGCCATCGGGGTCGCGGCCGTAGGTCGCGCGGATGTCACCGAGCGGCTGCGGTGGGCAGTGGAAGCGCATGCCGGCCGCTTCAAGCCGCGCGTGCTCGGCCTCGATGTCGCTGACCTGCAGGCACAGGTGGGTGATGCCGTGATCGCATACCGGACGTGCCGGGTCGCCGGCCTGCGGCGGCGGCGTCTGGTATTCGAACAGCTCCAGGCAGGCGTTCCCGCAACGCAACATGATGAGCCGCGCGGACGAGTCCTCGAGACCGGTGATGTTGTCGAGTTGCTCGTGCCCCACCTCCCAGTTGAGTCGGAACACTTCCTCGAAGCCGAGCAGGTCGATGTAGAACGCGCTCAGGCGCTCGATGTCCGCCGTCGAGATGGCGACGTGGTTGATACCGTGAATCATGAACGTCTCTCCCCTCCTGGCCGCACCGAAGCGCGCAGCCGTTGTACTGATGATAACGGCTTTGTGACGCCTGCCGCCGCGCCCCCCGCAGGCAATAACGAGCAATAGTGTCTGACACTTTTGCTTAAATTTTGAGCAAAAGTGTCAGACACCTTGGGAGGTTATGGGGCGGGATCGCGGCGCTGCATCCAGCCGGTAAGCTGCACGAGGCCGGTCATGATCGGGATGAGCGCTTCTTCGACCGCCCGTGCCTGCTCGCGGGCCTGTACGAGCATCGGCGCCGGGTCGTCGGGCGCTTCTTCGAACTCCATGACGAGGTCTTCGGCAATGGCCGGTTTGAAGCCCGGGTGGCCGCGAAAGCCGAAGGCCTTGTCGCCGAGCTGGAACACGGCGGGTTCATCGTCTTCGCCGCGCGCGAGCACGCGGGCGTGGGGCGGCAGTTCGAAGCGGTCGCGGCCGTAGGCGATGGAGACGAAGCGCTCGGGCAGGTAGCCGTTCAGCGCGTCGTCGTCGACGCGATGCGCCTGTTCGACGGTCAGTGCGAGCGGCGTAGCGTGGCTGCGGCCGCCCCCCGCGAGGGCCAGGATCTGCGCCCCGAGTTCGATACCGAGCAGCGGAATGCCGCGCTCGAGGCAGCCGTGGGCGAGCTCGACCTCGCGCACCAGCGTCGGCACGTTGCGCGGCCCGGCCGAGCCCCACGGTCCCCCGCCGAGCAGCACCAAGCCGTCGCCGATCGATTCGAGCGTCGGTACGCCGCCGCGCTCGGTGAACGGGCGGTGGTAGGTGAAGCGGATCTTGCGGCCTTCGAGGTGGTCCTCGATCAGCCCGAGGTAGTCGGCCGATGTGTGCTGGATGACGGTGAGATGCGCGAGGTAGTCCATCAGGCAGCCTCCGCCGCGGCGCGAATGGCCGCGGCCAGCGCGTCCGGCGCGAGCGAAAGCGTCTCGATGCCGGCCTGGTCGAAAAACGTGGCGACATTGCGTTCGATGTCGGCCACCCTGGAATCGCGCAGCGCGCATTCGAGGTCGTAGACCACGCGCGGTGGCGTGACGAAGAAATCGCCGCTGAGGATGACGCTCGCAATGCGCGGCGTGCCGCGGGCAGCGAGCTTGAGATGCACCTCGACGAGCCCGCCGGGGGTATCGCGCGTGACGCTGCGGATGCCGTCGCCAGCAGCAGGGTGATCGATGTCGTGGACGAACTCGGCGCTGCCGATGTCGTCACGGTAACTCGCCGCGACGGCGTGTTCCTCGGCGGCGCTGAGGCAGCCTTCTGCGACCTCGATGCCGAGGCCGTCGGCGAAACCGGCCGTGAGCGCCGCGCACACCGCGAGCAGCGCCGGCGGACGTCCGCCGCAGACCTCGGTCAGCGAGGTCACGCGGGCGGCAGGCGCGGCGTCACCGTGCCGTGCGCGCTTCGCGCCCGGCACGCGCAGCACCTCGAACATCACGCCGGGGTCGAGGTCGATCAGCACCGTGCCCTGGTAGAACAGCGTGTCGCCGTCGAAGAAGCCGCCGGTGCCGCCGATCTTGCGGCCCTCGACCTCGATGTCGTTGCGCGGGCGGAAGCGCGCCGGCACGCCGAGCCGCGACAGGCCGTCGGCCGCGGCCGTGCACAGGCGCGTGGCGATGTCGCCGAGGCTGCCGCCACCGAGCGCGCTACGCGCGCAGACCAGCTCCCAGCCGAGCTGATGCTCGTCGAGATACAGGGCACCGCCGCCGGTGACGCGGCGGCCGACGTCGATACCGTGGCGCGCGCAGTAGTCGAGATCGACCTCGCGCGAGAGATCCTGGTGGCGTCCGATCAAGGCGCTCGGGCTGAAGCGCAGGAAGCGCAGCGTGTCGGGCGCCTCGCCCGCGCGGTGGGCGTCGATCAGCACCTGGTCGAGCGCGACGTTCCAGCGGCCGTCGTGCACGCCGGTGTCGAGCAGGCGGAAGCTTCGGGCGCTCATCGCCGGCGACATCCGCCACACGCCTGCGCGGCAGCACGCGGCACGGCGTTCGCCGCGCCGGCGGCGTTGCCGCGCGGCCGCACGACGCACGCGGGCAGCAACCTCGAAGGGTTCACGCGCTCAGCCGGCGAACTGCTCGATGTCCTCGCCTTCCTCGTAGACCTCGCCCGGGCGCGTCCGTCCAAGCTGGGCGCGGATCTTCTTCAGGTCCACCGCGACCGGCTGGAACGGGTAGCTCGCGATGTCGGACGGCGGCGAGTCGCCGTAGGGACGATCGCAGGCCGAGACATCCTCGGCGAACTTGCCGGGGCAACCCGAGGTGCGGAACGCGACGCCGGCGTCGATGACGTCGTCGAGCTCGCCCGCGGGAATGCCGAAATCGACCAGGCGACCGTCGCCGTCGAACCGCATGTGATCGACGCGCACGTCGCGGTAGTCGATGAGGTAGCGCGCGAGCTGCACGCGGCGCCACTGGTCGCGCGGCGTCGCCGGCAGGTGGTCCATCAGCGAGCCGCGCTCGGGGAAGAAGCAGAACATGTGGCTGTGGCCGCCGAGATCGACGATGCGCTGGATGAGTTCCAGCACCTCGCGTTCGCTCTCGCCCATGCCCACGATGATGTGCGCGCCGAACTTCTGCGGCCCGAACACGTCGCGCGCGTCCATCAGCACTTCCCAGTACTTGTCCCAGCGGTGCGGCGATTGCACGCCCTTGCCGCGCGTACGTTCGAACAAGGCCGGCGTCGCCGCGTCGAGCGCGACGGTGAAGATGTCGGCGCCGAGTTCGTGCAATCGTTCGACGTCGGCGCGCGTCATGGTCGTCGGGTTGGACAGGATGGAGACCGGGATGGCAGCGGGGTCGATGCGATCGGTCCAGCGTTTGAGCACCGTCAGCGTGTCGTCGTCCGAGCGCGGATGGGTGATCATCGAGATGCACATGCGATGGAACGGGCTCGCCTGCGGATCGCGCGCGACGATGTCGACGATGTCGTCGATCGGCACGGCCGGCCAGTCGACGCGGATGAAGTTGCGATCGGCGTAGTCGCGTTCGGCTTCGCGGTGACGCGCGAGCCCGCAGTACGCGCAGTTCGCACGGCACCCCTCGGGGTAGGTCAGCAACAGGTTGAGGCAACGCGTGCACGCGCAGCGGTACATGTTGCCGCGCATGATGCCGAGCGTGATCGCGGCGGCAGTCGAGAGCTGCACGTATTCCGGCGAGCGCATCTGCGGCGTGAGGATGTTGTTGTTCGGCAGGTAGACACCGCTCGGCGCGCTGCCACCGCTCTTGACCCGTCCACCGTTGCGCAGCTCGCGCGGCGTACGGCCCGGCGCGCGCGGCGTCATCTGCGCGAACGTGTTCATCGCGCTCGGCGTGGTGGCGTCGGGCGTGGCCCCTTCGCGGTCGAAACAACTCATGCGTAGGCTCCCTCGGAGACGGTCGTGGTTGGCGCCCAGTAGGCCGGGTAGGCAATCCAGGCGGCGCGCTGCTCGGCCGGCGTCGGCCGGCGCGCGGTGGCAATCGCGGCGAGCGCGCTGCGACGCGCGAGTGCGCGTGCGATGGCGACGCCG
>JAPOKK010000184.1 GCA_029977665.1 Pseudomonadota bacterium
CTCGCCGCCGTTGTCGGTGAACTTGATGGCGTTGCTGCACAGGTTGGACAGAACCTGTGTGATGCGCAGCGGATCGCCGACGAGGGCGCGCGGCACGTCAGCCGGCAGGTCGAACATGAACTCGATGCCCTTCTCCTGCGCCTTCAATGCAACCTGGTTGGCAAGGTTCTCGAACGCATCCTCGAGCTCGAACTCGACTTGCTCCAGCGCCATCTTCCCGGCTTCGATCTTGGAGAAATCCAGGATGTCGTTGATGATGCCGAGCAGGCTCTCGCCGGCTTTGTGCACTTTGCTCACGTAGCCGCGCTGGCGCGCGTCCAGGCTGGTCTGCAGGGCGAGCTCGCTCATGCCGATGATGGCGTTCATGGGCGTACGGATCTCGTGGCTCATGTTGGCCAGGAACTCGCTCTTGGCGCGGGTCGCGGCCTCCGCGACTTCCTTGGCACCACGCAGGGTCTCGGCATCGCGCAGGCGCTCGGTGACGTCGTGGAAGGTCAGCAGTACCGCGCCCTCGGCCGTGCCGACGAGCGGGCTGGTGACGAAGTCGACCACGAGTTCGCTGCCATCCTCGCGCGTCAGCCGCATTTCATAGCGGGTGTCCCCGCCGGGCGACGCGAGGCTGCCGCGGTCTTCCTCGGGCAGGAAAGCGGCGAGTTGACGGCCACGCATGGCTTCCGGCGAGCGCCCGATCATGGCGCATAGCGCGGGGTTGATATCGAGTACCGTGCCTGCGCCGTCGACGATGGCCACGCCTTCGGGCATGTTGCTGACGACCTCCCGCGTTCGTTGCTCGCTGGCCTGGATGCGCGCCGCTGCGCGTTGCGAGCGCTGGTAGAGCAGGGTGGTCAGCCCGAGCATCACGAGCATCGCTGCGCTGCCGGCGGCGAGACGGAACTCGAGGTACCGCTGGCGCGCGGTCAGCCGCTGATCGAGCGCGGCAAGCACGGCATCGTCGATCACGAGTGTCGCTTCGATCGCGCTGATCACGCTTTCGACGTCGCTCGTCAGTCGTTCGGCCAAACCGTCCGCCTGCGCGATGACGTGGCGGCTGATGGTGGCGATGTCGTTGAGGGTGCGGTGAACCAGCAGCCATTGCTCGTGGGAGAATCCGCTGTTCAGCGTTGCCAGCTCATCGAAATCGTGGCCAAGGTGCTCGGTCGTCTCGAGCAGCTGCGCGGCAACGCTCGCGATGACGCGCGGGTTGGCGCCGCTGCGATCATTGCCATCGAACAAGTGAAGACGTCCGATGTCGCCGACCATGGCCGGGAGGTGGACCACCGCTTGCGACATGAGCGCGTCCGTGCCCAGACCCGGGTCGAGGATCAGGTTGGAGTGCTTGGCGAGGTCATCGTAGAGCTCGATGGTTTCCCGCAGCAGGGCGGCGTGCTCATCGTGGAAGGCGTGATCGTAGGTCGCGACGTCGCGCAGGGCCAGCCACTGACGCGTGAGGCCGGAAGTTTCGGCACTGACGCCGAGCTCGTGCACGAGCTCGCGGTCGAGGCGGGCCAGCGCGTCGTCGACCCGTTTGCCAGCGGCCTCGCATGCCTGCGATCTGGCGCCGCCGTCGGCGCACGTCGCGTGGTGCAGGGCCGCACCACCGACGAACTCGCGGAGCTGAACCAGCAGGCGTACGCCCTGTCGTTCGCTGACCACGAAGCGGCGATCGGCGAGCAGTTCTGAGGCCAGCAGCACGCCGAGCAGGGCGAGCACGGCGAGAAAGAACGCGAAGGACAGGCGTTGCGGGGCGCCGTGCCCGCCGGTCGCGTTCGACGGCAATACAAACATCGGGTGCTCGATGGGACGTGCTCACAAGGATGCACGGGTCAGCGGCCGTAGCCGCGCCGACTTGAGAGAAGCCCCGTCGCTCAAGTTGCGCAAGGCGCAGCCGCTACCGTGGCCTGACCTGACTGCAGTGCGAGGATGCCAGCGCCCATGCTCAATGTATTGATTGTCGACGACGAGCCCATCAATCAGGAGATTCTCCTGGATTATCTCGCCGACGACGGCTACGAGCTCGAAACGGCCGATGATGGTGCGGCGGCCTGGTCGGCCCTCGAGGCGTCGCCCGAGAAGTACGACATCGTGTTGCTGGACCGGATCATGCCGCGCATGGACGGGATGGACGTGCTGCGTCGTATGAAAGAACACCCGGTGCTGCGCTACGTCCCCGTCATTCTGCAAACCGCGCGTGCAGCGGTGGAGGAGATTTCCGAGGGCATCGAGGCCGGCGCCTACTACTACCTGACCAAGCCCTATGATGAGCGCGTACTGCGCTCGGTCGTGGCGACCGCCGGTGAGGAACGCGCGCGTTACGTCGCGTTGGTCGAGGAAGGCCGCCGCAGTGCGCTCGCGGCGAGCATCGCCGAAAGTGCGCGTTTCGCGCTGTGCGACCTCGACGAGGCCCACGCCCTGGCCGTGTTCCTTGCCAACGCCTGCCCGGTGCCCGAAGCCGCCGTGACCGGCTTTGCCGAGTTGCTCATCAATGCCGTCGAGCACGGCAATCTGGCGATCGGGTATGACGAGAAGTCGCGGCTCAAGGCCGACGGTACCTGGGCTGAGGAGATTGCGCGCCGTCTTGCGGATCCGCGCTACGCGGACAAGCGCGTCCTGGTCGAATTTCATCGCGACGGCAGCTTTGTCGAGGTGACAATTCGCGATGAGGGTAAGGGCTTCGACTGGCATCGCTACCTGGGTTTCGAGCCGGATCGCGCGCTCGACAATCACGGGCGCGGAATCGCGATGTCACGCCTGCTCAGCTTCGACGAACTCGAATATCGTGGATGCGGCAACGAGGTGGTCGTACGCGTGCAGCCCGACGCCGCACGCCAAGCTGCCTGAGTCGGTCCGGGCGCGCGCATCCTGAGACGGGGAACGTCGTCTCACCCCGGAGCCGTGGGGATGCCGGTTGGACTTGAACCGGTCGCAAACACGATTCATGGCTGCGCCGACGGCTGTTTTCGCGAGACTCGGTGCTCCAGTCAGGGCCTGCCGTCGCGTCGTTGGCGGGCGCGCCGCAAAGCGACATAGAGCCGAAGTCCCAGTGCTGCCAGGCCGCCAACGAGAGCGATAACGGCACCGCTGATGACAGCGTTCTGCAGCGGTCTGCCAAGCGGGAACAGAAAGTTCCACTTGTGCAGGAAGCTGAAACTGTAACGCTCCGGGAGTTCGCTGTTGCTTAGCGCGTCGGCGAGCACGCCGGTGCGCGTGTCCACGAACAGGCTCGTGTGGAGCGGCGCGCCATAGTCGAGTCTCCACACCGGCAGGCGCTTGTTGCGGAAGTCGTAACCGGGGCCGAAGCGCGTGACGAGCGCGACATCCGCCAGGGCATCGCGCGGCAGGCCGCTGAAGCGTTCGCCAAGCTGCAACGCGAACTCGCGGTCGCCCGCCGGCCACGGCGCACCGCTGGCGGCGTCGACGTAGAGCGCGGGCCCGGTTCGCGGCACACCGTCGAAGCGGGCATTGCGGATGGCTTCCGCTCCCCGCGGCTCGGTGGCGGCCGGCGCGAGTTCGAGCCGGTAGTAGAGCCTGCCCGCAGCGTTCTCGACGAGCGAGAGACCGCTGACATCGAGCCCACGCGCGAGGTCGGACCATTGCGCGCGCAGCGGGTAGGCGATGGTCTCGGTAGTGAGCGGGGGTGACAGGCGCTGGCCGGTCGGTGATGGCGCGATGCTCGCCTGCAACAGGTGGTAAAGGCCGCTCACGCCAAAGCCTGCTGCCGGCAGGATCAGCACCCAGGCTGCCATGCGGTGCCAGCGGCGCGCGCCCGATGCACGAGCGGCGCGCCGCAATGTCCACAGCATCACCGCGCCGCTCAGTGCCATGCCCAGCATGGCCAGGAGCAGCACGGCGAGTGCGGCAACGCGCAACCATTCGCCCTCGGGTGGCATCCAGCTCCAGGTGTGCACGAGCTGGAACCAGTGCTGCACGCGCTGTTTGAAACGATTGTCGACGGCGGCGAGTGCACCGGTCTCCGTGTGCACGTAGGCGACGAGCGCGTCGGGCGTGGCGAACTGCACGCGGTAAACCGGCAGCAGGCGGTTGATCGGCGGATAAGCGGGGCTGAATTCGTGTATCGCGGTAACCTCGTCGATCGCGGTGATCTCGGCTGGCAGCGCGAGGTAGTGCCGCGCCAGGAACGCGGCCTGGACCGGATCGTGGTCCGGCAGCTCGGCGCCGGTGTCGAGCGCGAAGTAGCGGCGCGGTGCGTGCGCCGCTGTGGTCACCTGCAGCAGCGGACCGCGCGGTCCGGTGACGACGCGCAAGGCCTCGGCCCGCGTGATGCCGGCAGCGATGAGGATGGCATGGAACTCCGGTCCCCCGGCCAGCGCGAGCGGCGCGCGTGGGGGGTAGTACACGCGCTGCTGGGGCCCGAACGTCGTCATGAGCGGATGCAGCAGGCCGGACAGGCCCCACAGCACCAGCGTGGCGGCACCGAGCAGAGCGAGTTGCCGGTGCCAGCGCAGTGCGCGCAGCCGCCACGGCACCTGGCGTTTGGTCGTGACGGGCGGACCAAGCGCGGCCTGGGCGGCACGATCGGTGGTCTCGGGAATGCTGCTCATGCCGTTCTCCAGTATTCGATTCAGAAGCTCACCGAGACGCCGGCGAAAGCAGCGATACCCTGGCCGGGGGTGAACACGCGGCCGTTCTCGCGGACCTGGTTCGCGTTGGTGGTGAAGTTCGCGATGTAGTGCTTGTCGAAGACGTTCTCGACCGAGCCGAAGACCTTCACGCTGCGCGTGCACTGCCACCCGGCGGTGATGCCGAGCAGCTCATAGCCCGGGGTGTCGGTGGTGTTGGCGAAGTCGACCCACGGGCCGCTCGGTACCCAGCGCAGGTTGACGCCGAGATACCAGCCGCGCATTGCGTCGAGGCGCAGCTCGTTGACGTAGAGCCAGGGTGGTACACCGGCGAGATCGTTGTTGCCGAATACGGGGTCGTCATCGAAACGGAAGTCGTTCCAGGTCATGACGTGGCGCCAGGTCAGGCGCAGCCCGCGCGCGGCGAGCCTGTCGGGCAGGAGGGTCACGTCGAGCCCGGCCTCGAGGCCCTGGTGAATCGTCGCCTCGGCATTGTCGGTGAACGACACGAAGCCGAACGCCCCGGGTGCGCCGAAGTCGAGCAGCTCCTTGTCAATCCAGCTGCGGTAGAGGGCGATGTCCCAGGCGAGTGCGGCACGCCGACCGCGCGTGCCTACCTCGATGGTGGTCGCGCGCTGGGCCTTCAGCGGCGTGAAGGGCAGGGCGCCGCCGGCAGTCAGGTCGGCAGTGCCGGGGGGCTCGAAGCCGCGGTTGACGTTGAAAAAGACCTGCGCGTCGGCATCGACATCCCACAGCAGTCCGAAGCGCGGGCTGAGCTGCGAACTCGTCACCCGTCCGCTGACGTCGTTCAGGATGGCATCGTTGTCGCGCACGGCGTACTGGTACTGCAGGCCGAGCACGGCCACGAGCCCACCGCCGAGTGGCAGTTCCGCCTGCCCGTAGGCGTGATGATTCGCGGCGTCCTGGTCGCTGCGCGTGCGCAGGCTGCCGCGCGTGCCGAAGTCGTTGCGCCAGGTGCGCGCGTCGTTGCTGGCGGCGTTGCCATAGGTTCCGAGCGTCCAGCGCAGCGGACGCGTGCCGAGCGCCAGCGTGCCGGTAACGTCGACGAAGGCACCGACCTCGTGCTCGGACTGATCGATGATGCCGGCGAAGCGCGTGATCGCGTGATCGAGACCACGCCAGGCGTACCAGGCGCCGCCGGCGAGCGTGGTCGTACCGAGGCGCGCGACGGTCCGGTTGGCGATGCGCAGCACGTCGAGGTTGCGATCCCAGTCGTCGGCCACCGGACCCGGGTCGAGTACCGTCACCGGGCCGCCGGGAAAGAACGGGCCGGCTGTAACCGCATGCCCGGCGGCGCGCGGGTTGTCCAGGGCATCATCCCGCGCGAGGCTGCCGGCGAGTTCGAAATTGTCGCTGAGCGCGGTCAGGTAGACGCGCGTCTCGACGTCCTCGGAGATGCGGTAGCCGATGTTGGCGAACCCGTAGGCGCTGTCGACACCGCTGTGTTCGCGAGAACCGTCGCTGTGCAAGCCGGTCGCGGTCGCGTAGACGTCGAAACGCTCTTCGGCGTGGGCGAAGCCGGCATTGCCGCGCACGGTCTCGAAACTACCGCCTTCGAGGCGGCCGTGGCGCGCGGCGGTGGCGGTGCGCCCGGTCGGTGTGACGATGTTGATGGCACCGCCGAGCGACGCGCCGCCGTAGCGCAGCCCGTTGGCGCCCTTGTAGACCTCGATGTAGCGCGCCGACAGCGGATCGACTTCCTGGAACTCCGTCAGGCCGCTGGCGCGGGTGATGGGGATACCGTCACGCAGCAGCGTGATGCCACGGCGTTCGAACGACGAATTGAGGCCCGAGCCCCGTACCGAGATACGGTTCTCGCGCTGCGCCGAGGTATCGGCGAACACGCCCGGCGTGAACAACAGCGCGTCGCCGATGCTCTGCGCGAAGTCGTCGAGGTAGGTCTCGGCTTCGACGAAGCCGATGCCGCCGGGGATACGCTCCAGCGTACCGCGTGCCGCTTCGGGTGATGGGGCGGTCAGCGAGCCCGGCACGCGCGTCGCCGTGACGAGGACTTCCTCGTAGCGCTCGCGCTGACCCAGTCCCTGCGCAAGGGCGAGCGACGGGCAGAGCGCGAGCAGCCAGGCTGCGATGGTGAGGATCCGTTGCGGCGAGCGCGCGGTGCGTGGCATCGATGATGGCTTTCATGCGGTAAGACGGCCGGCAAGCGTATGAGGTCGGTGTGCTCTCGCCAATGCGACAATTTGTCGCATGCAATTCGTCGAGGGCGAGGCCGCGCGTTACCGGGAGGCTGTCGCGCCGCAAACGATGCAGCTGGCGGCGAACGGTGTTCGTCAGGTCTTGTGACGAGCGGGCGTCGATACGGCACCGTCGATACGACGAACAACGGCGCTGCGTGCGTAAGAGCATTCGGGACGATTCGGCTCCGCGGGCGCATTGTCACGCCTCACGAGGCTGGCCACCGCGGCGGGCGGTGATGCCATGGGCGGCAGCGCGGACCCCGCGCGCCCCTTCGGCGCCACATCCACCGCGCGCATCCGTGCTTCCGACCTGGTCGGCATGCACCGGGGACGTCTGCGCTTGTACCTGTCGCCTCGAGTTCGCGCTGTGCGCCCCGGGTAGCCGGTGGCGTAGCGGCGCCGGCGCACGGCGCGCCCGGGGAGGACGCTGGCAGACGTCGCCCGTTCGTGCCTGGCGGCGTTGGAACTGTGAGCGACATCTCAAATATTCGGAAGATGCCGTGAACCAAGGTGACTGCCGTGCGCCATTAACCCGCATCCATATCTCGCCCGCGAATGGCGCACTCGAACCTCTTCGTCGCGGGCAGAGCGTACGCAGGAGGGCGCGCCTGCGTGGCGCGGGGTACGAATACCAAACGCCAAAAATGCCGGAGTACCCTGTAATGACCGCAACGATCCTGGACACCCGAACTGCCACGCAAGACGATTGGCTGTTCGCGCCCGCACCCCGTCACGACGTTGATGCCACTGCGTCGCATGGTGACGACGAGCTGGCTGAAGTGCGTGAGATGCTCGGCACGGCCGCGTCTCCGTACGAAGCTGGCAGTGGTCCTGCGTCGTTGCCGCTCGAGGCAGGGCGCCTGGATGCGGCGCCGTGGGCCTTCACGACGCGGCGCATCCGGCGTGAGGATGTCCGTGTCCTGCTTCGCAACGCGGTATCTCCGCGGCCCGGCGACCTTGTTCTAGCGCGCGTCGATGCCATCGGCCATCATGGCAAGCTGCAACTCGTCGATGGCCGCCGGAGACAGCTGTTCCCGGGGGACGAAGTTGTTGTCGTCTATGGTCATCGCTATGCGTGCGAACAGTTCGAGGCGCTGGTGCCCGATAATCTCGGACCCTGTCACCTCGTTGCCGGCGGGGGCATCGCGTCTCGCGCAGTATCGTGGCACGACCGCATCGTGCGTGGCCCCACGCGGATCACACCGCTGGGATTGCTGGGCGACGCGGCCGGCCGTCCTTTGAACCTGTGGGACTACCGCTTGCCGATGGTCACCACGCAGGCCGTGGCCAAGCCGCCGGTTTTTGCAATTCTCGGCACCGCGATGGATGCCGGCAAGACGCAGACGGCAGCCTACCTGTGTCGCGGCCTCATCGGCGCTGGTATGCGCGCCGGCTATGCCAAAGTCACCGGCACCGGGGCCGGCGGTGACACTTGGCTCTTGCGCGATGCCGGAGCCGTGTCGGTGGTCGATTTCTCCGACGCAGGTCTCGCGTCGACCTACCTCGCGGACGCGGATGTCATCGATGGCGTATTGACCACGTTGGTCGGACACCTCGGCAGCGTGGGCTGTGACGCGATCGTGATCGAGATCGCCGACGGGGTTTTTCAGCGCGAGACCTCGGCC
>JAPOKK010000270.1 GCA_029977665.1 Pseudomonadota bacterium
CCGTGAACTTCGTAACCCTTCTCGAGCAGGAACTCGGCCAGGTAGGCGCCATCCTGGCCGGTGACTCCTGTTATCAGCGCTTTCCTCATCATCTTCCCGCGATCTGGACTGTGGCCGACGCTGCACGTGGAGGGCCAGGTAGCGCGCCATTATAGCATCAAGGACTTGCGCCGGGTCGCCTCCAACGGGGCCCTGGATGCGGTCAGGGAAGGCCCCGATCAACGAGCGGCGGCGAGTACGTCGAGCACGAAATCCTGCTCGGCGTCGCTGAGGTAGGGATGCATGGGCAGGCTGAAAATACGTTCGCTCGCGCGCTCCGCAATCGGCAGTTCTCCCGCGACGCGACATCTGCCGGGCGCGGCGAATACCGGCTGACGATGCAGGGGCACCGGGTAGTGAACCGCGGTCGGCACGCCTGCCGTGGCCAGCCGCTCGAGCCAGGCGGGCCGATCGTCGGCCTCCACGCAGAATTGCGCGAATACCGAGGTGTTGCCCGGCGCGATCGTCGGCGGGACAAGGTCCGCGCAACGCGCGCGGATACCGTCGATGTATCGCTGGCCCAGGCGCGCACG
The DNA here is from genome assembly GCA_029977665.1 of Pseudomonadota bacterium. Classification (GTDB taxonomy): domain Bacteria; phylum Pseudomonadota; class Gammaproteobacteria; genus JACKNG01. The sequence goes on from JAPOKK010000270.1 coordinate 573, forward strand.
GGCGGCGACCTCGTCGTCGTAGATTTCGAGCTTGGCGAGCAGGACCGCGGCCTGCAGCGTGTCGAGGCGACCATTGATGCCAATCTCGACATGGTGATAACGCCGCTCCTGCCCGTGGTCGCGCAGCCGGCGCAGACGTGCGGCGATCGCGTCATCGTTGGTGAAGCAGGCACCGCCATCGCCGTAACAGCCGAGTGGCTTGGCCGGAAAGAAGCTCGTGCAGGCCAGCGTGGTGAGCGCACACGAGCGACGGCCGCCCTGGGTTGCGCCGAAACTCTGCGCGGCATCCTCGATGACGGGCAGACCGTGTCGCGCCGCGATCGCGTTGATGGCGCCCAGGTCGGCACACTGTCCGAACAGGCTGACCGGCATGATCGCGCGCGTCGCCTCGCCGATGGCAGCCTCGAGCTGCCCTGGGTCGAGGTTGTAGGTAGCCGGATCGATGTCGACGAAGACCGGCCGCGCACCGAGCAGCGCAATCGCCTCGCCGGTGGCGATGAAGGTGAACGGCGAGGTAATGACCTCGTCTCCCGGCGCAATGCCCAGCGCCATCAGCGCGAGCAGCAACGCATCGGTGCCACTGGAGACCGCGACACAGTGGCTCCCGCCCGGGTACGCCGCGAGCCGGGACTCGAGCGCCTCGACTTCCGGACCGTTGATGAAACGACCGCTCTCGAGCACCGCCGCGATGCGCGCATCGATGTCGCGTTTGATCCGACGATACTGCGCCTTGAGATCGATGAATTCCACGTTGCCTCACCCCGGCGGGGTCGATGTGCTTGTCGCGCCGGGCGCAGAAGTGGCGCACTATACAGCAGCGCAGCCGTGCGGCGCAGCCGGTTCAACGCACCATGCGTACCCCTGTCCCCGCCGGCTTCCCGCCATCGAGCACCAGGGCTATGTCGCCCTCGATGCGCTCGGCTACCACGCGGGTGAAATGGAGCGGGTCCCAGTAGTTGTCGTCAGCGCGCGTGAGCGGCGAAACGAACATGTAGTCCAGCACCGACAGCCCGGAAATCGACGCCGTACGCTCGAGCACACGCCCCTTGCATGCCGCGAGACGCGCGGCGTGCGCCGCAATCTGGCGAGCATGAAACGGCGGGAAGATGAGCACGACGCGCACGTCATCAGGCATTGCCCGAAGCATGAGGGGGAGTTCCGGCAGTGCACCGAATCGCCATTCGGGCGGACCGTGCACGGGCATGACCGCAGTTGCGGGGACAACTTCAGGGTCAGCCGCGCCGTACAGCCGGCGCAGCACCGCGGCAGGCCTGCGTGGAGCAAAATCCGCGGTGAAGTCACTGTAACCATCGCGCCGGTACTTGGGTTCGCGCGCACCGAGCAGGAGTTCGAGCATGCGCACGGCATCCTCGAGTGCCTTGTCATTGAACAAGTAGCCCAGGTCATTCCACGGGTTGTTGTCGAACATCCATTCCGGGAACCTGCGAAACGTGTACCTGGCAGGCGCGTCGTCGAGCTTGCACCACGCCTCGTCCACCCCCAGCACCAGGTAACGCATACCGGGATGGTGGCGCACGAACAGCTCGTGAATGCGGCGCTGCTCGTAGGCCGTGGCCGAATTCATCGCGAGGTTGGCGAAGCGCGCGCCGGTCAACTCGCCGAGGCGCGCCGGGTCGAGCAGGAGCGAGGTCGAGGTGCCCATGATGAGCCCGTCGAAACGCGGGTCGCGCGCGACCGCCGGGTAGGAGAACCGCTGGTTGGTCGCGATCGGTGCGCGCGGCAGATCGGGCGAGAACGGTACATTCTGGTACGGATCGAGCACCAGGATGAAGGCGTAGAGCACGCCGGCGAAGAGCGCAGCGAACAGCAGCAGGCGGCGGAGTATGCGGGCGTAGTCCATCGCCGCCTCAGAACTGGAAGTAGATGAATTCGAGCGCACGGCCCTGCCCTACGCGCATCAGCACCGCGACCAGCAGCAGCGCGACCAGCGGCACCACGGCGCGGCGGAACAGCAGGCGGCCGCGTGCCATATCGATGTTGCTCGGACCCGCAATCGCGAGCACCGCACCAATGGCGATGGCATACCAGGCGTCGTCGTCGATGCGTCCCCAGTCGGCGGGCGCGAACATGCCTTCGAGCATGCGCCAGGTCATAGCCAGGTCGTCGGCACGGAAGAAGGCCCAGCCGATCTGGAGAAACAGCATCGTCAGCAGCCAGGCCAGCGACGCGGGCAGACGCACGCCGTGCCGCCCCCACCAGCGGTTCCAGGCGACTGCCACGCCATGCAGCGTGCCCCACAGCACGTAGGTCCAGCCGGCACCGTGCCACAGCCCGCACAGCGTCATCGTGACCACCACCACGACGTACGTCCGTAGCGGCCCCGTGCGGCTGCCGCCGAGCGGGATGTAGAGATAGTCGCGGATGAAGCGCGACAGGGTCATGTGCCAGTGACGCCAGTAGTCACGGATGCTCAGCGTGCGGTAGGGCTTGTCGAAGTTGATCGGCAAATCGAGCCCGAACAGTCCGGCCAGGCCCATCGCCATGTCGGAGTAGCTCGAAAAGTCGAAATAGATCTGCAGGCCGTAGGCGACCACGCCCTGCCAGGCTGCGAGCCCCTCCGGCACCCCGCCCTCCGCCGCAGCGAAGCCGGCATCGGCAATGGGCGCGATCTCGTCGGCGAGAAACACCTTCTTGCCGAGGCCGAGTATCAGCAGGACCGCACCGCGCGTCATGCACTCGGCATCGATGCGGCGGCCGAAGATCTCGCGGAACTGCGGGATCAGCTCGTTGTGGCGCACGATGGGACCGGCGATGAGCTGCGGGAAGAAGCTCACGTAGGCGGCGTAGTCGAGCAGGCCGTAGCGCGGCGCCTGGTCACGCCGCAGGTCGACGATGTAGGAAACCTGCTGGAAGGTGAAGAAGCTGATGCCGAGCGGCAGGATGATGCTCCAGGGCTCGAACGGGATGTCGAGCGCGGTGAGTACCGCTTCGGCGAAGAAGTTCGTGTACTTGAAGAATCCGAGCAGGCCGAGATTGAACACCACGCCGAGCACGATGAGGCCATCGTGGGGTCGTGCGTGGTACGCGCGGCCGATCAGCCAGTTGGCCAGGATGCTGGTGACGAGCAGCGGCAGGAAACGCACGTCCCAGTAGCCGTAGAACGTGAGCGAGGCCAGCATGACCACGGCAACCCGCCCACCCGCGCCGCGCACCAGCGCGTGAAACGCGAACAGCGTCAGCGGCAGGAACAACAGCAGGAAGACCTGCGTAGGGAACAGCATCGGGTGGACTCTGACGGCGGAGCGTTGCCAGTACGCACCGTCGCGGCGCCCGCGATGCCCGGCTCAGCAGCCGTTCACCGCGGCAACGCCCGGCGCGCGGCGCGCCGATGCCCGCAGCGGGACCCTCAGCGGCCGACGCAATGGTACTCGAAACCGAGTGCCTCCAGCGTACTCCGCTCGTAGATGTTGCGCAGGTCGACGAACACCCGCCCGCGCATGTCATCGCGCACACGCTCGAAGTCGAGCCCGCGGTAGACGTTCCACTCCGTCAGCACGACCAGCGCATCGGCGTCGCGCCAGGTCTCGTGCATGTCGTCACAGTACTCGACCTCGACCGGCAGAAGATTCTTGGCCTCGTGCATGCCCTGCGGGTCGTGGGCGCGGATACGGGCGCCCTTCTCGATCAACGGCGGCAGGATCGACAGCGCCGGCGAATCGCGCATGTCGTCGGTCTCGGGCTTGAAGGTCAGGCCCAGCACCGCGATCGTGCGGCCCGCTTCGCTGCCGCCCAGCGCTCCGCGGATCTTCTTGATCATGCGTGCCTTCTGCGCCGCGTTGACTTCGATCACGGCCTCCACGATGCGCGAACCCGTGCCATGCTCCTGGGCGATGCGCACCAGGGCCTGGGTGTCCTTGGGAAAGCATGAACCGCCGTAACCGGGCCCGGGGTGCAGGAACTTCGAGCCGATGCGCCCGTCCATGCCCATGCCCTTGGCGACGGCGTGGACATCGGCGCCGACCGCCTCACACAATGCCGACATCTCGTTGATGAAGCTGATTTTGGTGGCGAGAAACGCGTTCGCGGCATACTTGATCAGCTCCGCGCTCTCGAGACCGGTAACCAGGATTGGCGTCTCGCGCAGGTTCAGCGGGCGATACAGCTCGCGCAGCAGGCGCTCGGCACGTTCGCTCTCGACGCCGAGCACCACGCGGTCCGGGCGCATGAAGTCGGCGATCGCCGCGCCTTCGCGCAGGAACTCGGGATTAGAGGCGACATCGAAATCGGCCTCGGCATTCTCCTCGCGCACGATACGCTCCACGTTGCGCGCAGTGCCGACGGGCACCGTCGACTTGTCGACGATCACCGTGTAGCCCTCGAGATGCTGCGCGACCTGGCGCGCTGCTTCGTAGACGTAGCTCAGGTCGGCAAAACCCTCGCCACGCCGGGTCGGCGTGCCGACGGCGATGAAGACGAGATCCGCTCCACGGACTGCCGCCGCGAGTTCGGTCGTAAAATTGAGCCGTCCGCCATCGACGTTGGATGCCACGAGGCGATCCAGGCCGGGCTCGTAGATGGGAATCTCACCCCGGTTGAGACGCTCGATCTTGCTTGCATCGACATCGACACAGGTGACGTCGGCACCGAACTCCGCGAAACAGGTACCGGACACGAGACCGACGTAGCCGGTCCCGATCATGACGACATTCATCGCGTCACAGCCTCCACAGCTTCACGCCATCCGGCACCGAGGCGCGATCGAGGCGCCCCTTGACGTCGAGCACCGCGCCGCGGCCCTCGACGAGACGCTCG
>JAPOKK010000436.1 GCA_029977665.1 Pseudomonadota bacterium
CGCGCACGCCGCGCACCACGGATTGCGCATCCGCGCCGCGCAGGCCCACGACCAGCCCCTCCACCGCTTCGCCGACGCCGTCGCGCGTCACCGCGCCGAGACGCGTGAGACTCTCGATGCGCACGCTGGCGACGTCTTCGACGCGCACGGGCATGCCCGCATGCTCACCCACGACCAGGCCGCGCAGGTCTTCGAGCGTGTACAGCGCGCCCTCCGCGCGCACGATCAGCGCCGTCTCGCCTTCCTCGAGGCGACCGGCGCCGTCATTGCGGTTGTTGCGCTCGATGGCATCGACGACGTCGCCGTAGGTGATCCCGGCAAGGGCCAGCGCATCGCGGTCGGGCACCACGGTATAGGTCGCAACGCGCCCGCCGAGCGCGTTGACGTCGGCCACGCCCGGGATCGTGCGCAGCGCCGGGCGCAGCGTCCAGTCGAGCAGCGTGCGACGCTCGGTATCGCTGAGATCGCCGCCCTCGATGGTGAACATGAACAGGTCCGAGAGCGGCGTCGCCACCGGGGCGAGTCCCCCTTCGACGCCGCTTGGCAACGCGTCGGCGGCCGCCGCGAAGCGCTCGGCGACCTGTTGTCGCGCCCAGTAGATATCGGTGCCCTCGGTGAAATCGAGCGTGATGTCGGCGATCGCGTACTTCGCCATCGATCGCAGCACGGTCTGGTTGGGGATGCCGAGCAGCTCGAGTTCGAGCGGCACGATGACCCGGGTTTCGACCTCCTCGGGGGTCATGCCAGGCGCTTTGAGGATCAGCTTGACCTGGGTCGGCGAGATGTCCGGGAAGGCATCGATCGGCAATTGCCGGAACGACCAGCTGCCGGCGGCGACCAGGCCCAGCGTCATGACCATCATCAGCAGGCGCTGACTGAGTGCGAATTCGATCAGGCGTCCGAGCATCGCTGCTTACCGGTCGAGGGCGCGCAGCGCGCTGGTGCCACTGACGACGACGGCATCACCCGCGCGCAGACCCGCTGCCGAGACCACCGCACCCTCGGCCGACTCTCCGTGGAGCGTGACCGGCAGCGCGACGAAGCGATTGGCGTCGCTGCCCGCCTCGACCCGGTAGACGACACTCGTATCGCTCCCGCGCACGAGCGACGCGCGCGGTACCACGACCGCACCTGGCGGCGCCGGCAGCGCCAGCGCGGCGCTGATGCGCTGGCCGGGCAGCAGCCCGCTGCCCGGTGCCAGCGTCGCGCGCACGGTAACCGTCTGGGTGTCGGGGTCGACACGCGCTCCGCGGCCGCTGACGCGCGCTTCGTGGCCTTCCGGCACGCCCGCCACACGCACCGGGGTGCCACGCTCGGCCAACGCGGCAAGGGCCGCGGGCACCTGCACATCGAGGCGCAGACCTTCGTCGGCGAGCAGCATGAAAGCAACTTCGAAGGAAGCGAGCGGCTCGCCGGCCGCGGTCCGCCGCTCCACCACCACGGCGTCGAGCGGTGCCCGCAACGGATAGCGCGCAGCATCGCGCTCGACCTGCGTGAGCGCACCTAGCGTCGCCGCAAGCCCTTGCAGGGTGGCCTCACGCGCGGCCAGCTCGGCCGCGCTCGCCTCGGCTCGCGCGGCCGGGATGATGCCTTCGGCGAGCAGGGCGGCGTCGCGCTCGGCGCGCGACGCCGCGAGATCGCGCTCGACC
>JAPOKK010000208.1 GCA_029977665.1 Pseudomonadota bacterium
CGACGCCGTTCACGACGTCGCCGCAGAGATCACCGCGCAAGCGGGCGACGGCGTGGTGCGTGCATTCCAGGGCGACACCACCGACGCGACTTTCCGCCACGAGGTGTTCGAGACACTGCGTCACGAGCACGGCCCCGTCAACATCTGCGTGCCTGCGGCCGGCATCACGCGCGACGCGCTCGCGGTCAAGCTCAACAAGGACAAGGGCAAGGCCAACCTCTACCCGGTCGAGAACTTCCGCCAGGTCGTCGAAGTCAACCTCATCGCGCCCGTCTACTGGGCACTCGAAATGGTCGCCCAGCAGGCCGAGCACCGCTTCACGCGCGGCCTGAAGAAATGGCACCCGGACGAAGGCACGCAGGGCGTGGTGGTGTTCATCGGCTCGGTCTCCTCGCAGGGTAACAAGGGACAGATCTCCTACGCCTCGACCAAGGTCGGTCTCGAGGGTGCTGCCTCGACGCTGATGATCGAGGCGATGTTCTACGGCGTGCGCTGCGCGGTGCTGCATCCCGGCTTCACCGACACGCCCATGGTGCGCGCGCTGGGCGAGGATTACATCGAAAACCACGTACTGCCGGCGACCCAGATCAAGCGCCTCATCCGTCCCGAAGAAATCGCCGACGCCATCGCCTTCCTGATCCGCAACTCGGCGGTCAGCGGCCAGCTCTGGGCCGACGCCGGTTGGCACCCGATGCCGACCTGACCCCCCGCGTTCCCAGGCGCGACCCGTGTCGCGCCCGGGCACTCGCGTCACACTCAGCCGCCGAAGACCTTCTTGAGCAGCGCGCTGGTGCGCGCGGCAGGATTTTCGCGAATGCTGCGTTCCTGCTCGCCGATGACCTGGTAGAGCGCCTCGAGGGCCTCGTCGCTGACATAGCCAGTGAGGTCGAGCGCGCTGGTATCGACCAGCTTCGCCGCCGGCCCGGCCCGGTCCATCATTTCCTGGTAGGCGCGCGTCGCCCCGACTTCACGCATGGCACCATCGACCAGTGGCGCGAAGCGCGACTTGAGATCGTCGTGGCTCGTACGGCGCAGGAAGTCGGTCGCGGCGGTATCACCGCCGTCGAGAATCGCGCGGGCGTCGTCCATGGTCATGCGTGACACGGCACCGGAGAAGACTTCCGCCGCCGCCGGCACCGCGCGCTCCGCGGCGTGATTCATGCTCGCAACGAAATCGTCTGCGAGCGCCTCCTTGCCAAGCCCGCGCAAGCCCTTTTCGACCAGCTGCAGGTGCTTCGGCACCGGGATGCGCAGGTCGGCATTGTCGAGAAAGCCACCTTCGCGGCCGAGCTGGCTGACCGCGCTGCGTACGCCCTTCTCCAGCGCCGCGCGCAGGCCGTCGGCGATTTCCGTCTGCGACAGCGCGCCGGCGACGCTGGCAGCACTGCCGGTATCGCCGCCCTGCAGCGACTCTTTGGCCTGATTCAGCAGGTCGCGCCAGTCGGCCTGTACGTCGACGCTGGCCATGCCGGCGACGAGGATGCCGGCCGCGGCCAGCAGGTGAGCGTGATTCCTTCGCATGATATCGACTCCATGATGAACGGGCAGGCCATTCAGGCGGGACCGTAATAGCTTACTCCGCGCGCCGGGTGTTCCTGTACGGTGACTTCGAACAGGCCCGGGAGCTGCGGCTGTAGCCGCCGCCACAACCATTCGGCGACGTGCTCGGTGGTGGGGTTCTCGAGCCCCGCGATGTCGTTCAGGTAACGGTGGTCGAGCTGCTCGCGGATCGTCGCGACCGGCGCCTCGACATCGCCGAAGTCGACCAGCCACCCACTCGCCGGGTCGACCTCCCCGCGCAGTACCAGGCGGACGTGGAAAGTGTGACCGTGCAGGCGGCTGCAGGGATGATTCTCGGGCAGCCGTGGCAGGCGGCGCGAGGCGGCGAAGTCGAAGGTCAGGAAGAGGTCCATGGCGGCGCGATGATAGCACCGCGGCGGAATGGTCAGCCCGAAGGCGCGAGAACGCTCGCGTAGGCCGCTTCCAGTGCCGGCCAGGCGAGCGCATCGAGCGCGGGCGGTGGTGGCAGACGGCCGGCCCGCTTGTCGTTCGCCAGCGCCGCGATGCGCTGTGCGAGCGCCGTGCTCTCGCGTCGCGCATCGTCAGGCCACGACGGGTAGCGAAACCGGTCCGGCACGAACTCCCGGTAGGCGAGGCGGTCGGGGACCAACGGCACGCAACCGGCGGCAATGCCGTCGAGCACCGCGAGGCCCTGGAAATCGTGCAGCGCCGTCGACAGCACCACGTCCATGCGCGCGACGAGGGCGCGGTAGGCGGCGTCGTCCGCGAGCGGCCCGAACTGCGCGAGCCGCGCCGGGTAGCGCTGCGCGAGCACCACAAGCGCCGGCGGCACGCGGCGGAAGCGTTGCCCGGTGACGTAGAGTTCGAAATCGACCCCACCAGCATCGAGTGCGCGGACCACCGCGAGCAGGCGCTCCGGTCCCTTGTCGTGCTCCCAGCGGTGGTTCCACAGCAACCGCAGCGGTCCGCTGGCGGTGCGCCGGGCCGTTGCTGCCGGCAAGGTCAGCGGCACCGGCAACACGCGGGCGCGCACCGCGAGGCGCTCGAGCAGTTCCGGCGCCACGCCGTCCGGCATGCGCGCGAGCAGCGCGCGGGCACCGCTGAAGAAGCTGTCCCGGTTGTAGGCCGAGTTGAACACCGGCACGTCCGCAGCGAGCGCGGTCTTGATGGAGATGAGGCGGATATCGTCGAGACGGGGATCGCGCGCCGGGTAGGCGAACTGGTTCTCGTGGAAATAGACCACGGCGTGGCTGCGTGCGAGGCCGGCATGGCAGCCGCGCAACGTTGCGAGATCGACCATCGAGGTCACCAGCAGCAGTGCCGGCGGCGGCTCGAGCAGCGCGGCGTAGGGCGGTCCGAGCAGGCTCAGCGCGTTGCCGCGCACGCGCCAGGAGAAATGCCGCGCCGGCAGCGCCACGTGGCGCCAGCGGTAGTGCGCAACGTGGCTCATCACGCCCTCCGCCCAGCGCGCATGGCTGGCGGCGTCGTAACCGGAGACGAGCAAGGCTGCCGGGGGCGTCTCGGGCCTGGCGTCATCGCCCGCTGTCTCGCGCGACCGCATCAGCACCCCGCTCCCCGCCGTGCTCGCAGTTTTAGCGCCACCGCTCTACACTCTCGCCCCAGTCATGGGCGCGGCAGAGTACACCATCCTGGTCGGCGTAGGCGTCGCGGCAGGCTTCATCAACGTCGTTGCCGGCGGCGGCTCGATGCTGACCGTTCCGGCACTCGTGCTGATGGGCGTCCCCGGTCCCGTCGCCAACGGTACCAACCGCATCGCCATCATCGCCCAGTCGATTACCGCCAGCTTGACGTTCTTCCGCCGCGGCGTGCGCGATCCCGCACTCAGTCTGAGTCTGTCTCTCGCGCTGTTGCCGGGCGCCGCGCTGGGCGCCTGGTATGGTGCCCACATCGAGGGCGAATGGTTCAACCGCCTGCTCGCGCTGGTCATGATCGCGGTCATGGCGACGATGGCGCTGGAGTCACGCGTCAAGCGTCGCGGCGGTGCGGCCGGAAGCGCCGACGGGCATCTGCAGCGTCCTGTGATGACGCACCTGCTGATCGTCGTTATCGGTTTTTACGGCGGCATCATCCATATCGGTATCGGTTTTCTCATCATGTTCGTGCTGCACCGGGTCGGCGGCCTCGACCTGGTCCACGTGAACATGCACAAGATGCTCGTCGTCATCCCCTACTCCGTCGCCGCACTGGCCATTTTCTGGTCGCAGAGCGGCATCTTGTGGCTGGCCGGCCTGGCCCTGGCCGTCGGCAACGCCTGCGGCGGGTGGCTTGGCGCACACCTGTCGGTGGCACGCGGCGAAGCGTTCATCCGCATCGCCTTCAACGTCTGCATCGTGCTGCTCATCCTCAAGCTGCTGCTCGGTGGATGATCGGGCGGTGAGCGCAGCGAGCCACGACCGGTGAACGAATCTCGCCCGCGCCTGTTGTGCGTCGGCGAGCGGGCCACGGCACTGTGCACCGCGCTGCTCGGCGCGGACTTCGAGGTCTGCCCGGGCCGGGCAGACGGTGCGGCTCCCTTCGCCGTGGCCGTGATCGAGAGCGACATCGGCGACGACCGCGCCGCGTGCGAACTTGCGGCGCTCGCCCGGCACAGCGCGGATGCCGTCGCCGTGCTGTTGGTCAGCGCGGCGCCGCCCGACGGCGCCGGCGAAAGCATCGGGGTGCACCGCGTGCTCGCAGCTCCATGGCAAGCGCAGGAAATCGCCGCTGCCGTGGCGCAGGCGCTCGCCATCCACCGGCTGCTCGCCAGTGAACGTGCCCTGCGGACGCAGTTGGCCCAGGCCAATGCCGATCTCGACACCAAGGTACGGGACCTCGACGCCGCCAACGAACTGCTCGAGTACTGGGTCGAATTCAGTCCTGCCGTGCTCTACAGCTTCTCGCACGAGGCAGGCGTGCTGCGCGCGAGCTACATCAGTAGGAACTTCCTGCAGCTCAGTGGCTTCGAACGTACCGTTGCCATCATCGAGCCGGACTTCTGGCCCGGTCTCATCATGCCCGCCGACCGCGGCGGCTACCGCGATACGCTCGCGGCGCTGACCGCCGGGGACACGACCCACGCCGTGCTCGAGTACGACATCCGACACAAGGCCGGCAACGCGGTGCGCGTGGTGGATTCACTGCGCGCCGTGCACGACGCCGAAGGCGTCACCATCGAAGTGGTCGGCGCCTGGCTCGACGTCTCGGCGCGCACCGGCAACACCGTCCCGTCGAACTGATGCCGCTCGCGCGGCGCGACGCGATCGGCCCATCACGGCACAGGCACAGACGGCAGACCACCCGAAGCGACGCGAACATTGCTTGACATTAAAGCTAGATCTAGCTATAGATGTGCCGTACAAGTTTATAAAAACAATAAGTTTCCCTGACTTGTACCGAATGCGAGGTCTGGTCCATGCACGCGATGCCCGATTCACGAGCCCCCGGTACGGCTGCGGCCCTGCCGGGGGCCGTTCCCCCGATCGATCCGCTGCACGTCGACACGATGCGCGGCGACTTCATCCCCCATCCTGACCAGTTTCCGCTGCGCTACCGCCGTCGCTCGACGCTGCCGTGGCGCCACGACGAGCCGGAGGCGGGCGGCGCCGACGTCGGCGTGAGTTTCCACTCGCCGCGCCACCTGCCGGCGGGTACGCGTATCGAGCTGGAAATCCCGCTGCGCGGCGTGACCCAGCGCTTCGTCGGCACGGTGGGGATGGTGCCCGAGGAATCCGAGGGCTACCAGATCGGCCTGTGGTTCGCGAACCGCGACGACGCGGCGCGGGCGCGCATCGTCGAACGGATCTGCCACACGGAGTGCTATCTGCAGGCGCGCCGGCAGCTCAGCGCCTGAGACCTGTCGCCGCCTCGCGCGCTCAGACGTCGCGCGAGGGCGCTTTCCTGTCCTCGTCCGGAGTCTCCTCGCCGCTGCCGATCTCGGCCGCCGCCTCGTCGAGCGCCCTGCCGAGACGCTTGAACTCCTCGAGCCGGGGATGATCCTCGGGCGCGTCGCACAGCGAGACCGCCCCCTGCGCCATGTGCGCGTAGAGCGAGCGGTACTGCTCGGTCATCTGCTGCAGCAGGTCGGCCGTTTCCTGGAAGTGCGTCGTCACACCCTGCTTGTATTCCGTAACCTCCTGCTCCAGCGCCTCGACGCGTTCGTCGTCAGCCGCGCTGCGACCGCTGCGATCGACGGCAATGACGTAGCCGATGACGCCGCCCAGCAAGGGCAGTGCCGCGATCATCAACAGCAGTTCAAAGACGGAAATGCTCAACATCAAGCTCACCTCGTAATGCAATAAAAAGGGGGCGACCGACGCGTCGATACCGCGGTCACCGGGAAAGCTCCCCGACGCGTACGCCCGCTGCTCCGGCGACGCCTCGCGCGGCGCGGACCGGACCGGACGGCGTCCGGTCACCGCGACACGCTGCCGCGACACCCGCCCGGGGTTCCTGTCGGGGCGCGCATGATATCGTGTTTGGCTCACCCGGTCGGTGTCGTGACCGATGGAATACCTGCCCGATGGAATACCTGATTGACTATCTCGTCTTCGCCGCCAAGCTCGCCACCGTCGTGGCGCTCGTCGCCGCGCCGCTGCTGATCGCATTCGCCCTGCGCCAGGCGCGCGCGAGCGCTGGCGGGCGCGAGGTCAACATCGAGGTCGACAAGCTCAACGATGCCCTCGACGACGTGCGTCACCGGCTCGAGAACGCCATGCTGCCGGTCAAGGCCGTGCGCAAGCTGCGCAAGGCCGAGCGCGCCGCGCACAAGGCCGCGGCACGCGACGCCGCGGCGCGGCCGCGCAGTTTCGTGTGCCACTTCAATGGTGACATGCGTGCGAGCGCCGTGACCGAGCTGCGCGAGGCGGTGACCGCCGTGCTTGCCGTGGCAACGAGCGACGACGAGTTGATCGTGGTGCTCGAGAGCGGTGGCGGCACCATCCACGGGTATGGCCTGGCCGCGTCGCAGCTCGCCCGCGTACGTGAGCGCGGCGTGCGCCTGCGCGTGGTCGTTGATCGCATTGCCGCCAGCGGTGGCTACATGATGGCCTGCGTCGGCGACGAAGTGCTGGCCGCCCCGTTCTCCATCATCGGTTCCATCGGCGTCATCGCCCAGCTGCCGAACTTCCATCGGCTGCTGAAGAAACACGATGTCGATTTCGAACAGGTCACGGCCGGCGAGTTCAAGCGCACGCTGACGCTGTTCGGCGAGAACACCGACGCTGACCGGGCCAAGTTCCAGCAGGAGATCGAGGATGCCCACGCCCTGTTCAAGGATTTCGTCGCCCGCTTCCGGCCAGGCCTAGACCTGCCGCGCGTGGCAACCGGCGAATGGTGGTTCGGCACGCGCGCGCTCGAACTCGGCCTGGTCGACGGTCTTGCCACGAGCGACGACGTGATCGTCGCCGCGGCACGCGAACGCGATGTCTTCGAGGTGCGCGTGCGGCGCAAGCGCACACTGCTCG
>JAPOKK010000104.1 GCA_029977665.1 Pseudomonadota bacterium
CGCTCAGGTGACGATCGACCTGCTCGTGGTAGGCCGGCTCGAAGCCGAAGATGCCGAAGTGGCCGCCGAGGCTCTTGATGACGCGCAGCTCGGAACCCTTGATGAGTTTCTGCTCGCGCTTGCAGTCCTCGACTTTGAAGAACATGTCGGTGTCGACCGGCATGACGAAGGTCTTGGCCTTGATGCGCTTGAGCGCGGCCTTGAGGTCGCCGCCGGTGTGCCGGCTGACGTCACCGCGCTGCCACTTCCACGCCATGCACAGCAGGTCGTTCGGATCCATCTGGGTGAACAGGCCTTCCATGAAGCCGACCTGGAAATCCTCGAGCGAGGTGCAGCCGAGCGCGCGCCATTGTTCCTGGGCGAAGAACTCCGTGCACAGCCCCATTACCGACCACAGCTTGGCCTGGCGGCGCAGGCCCACGTGTACGTCTTCGCGCGTGCGGTACCAGCCGCCGTTCCAGCCGGGGTCGGAGGTGATCGCCTCGTTGAGGGTGTCGGTGTAGAGGAAGTCGTGGTCGGTGTTCTTGGCATAGCCCGCGATCGGCGCGGCGCGCCGGACCATGTCCGGGTAGCGCACCGCCCACTCGTAGGTCTGCTGCGCACCCATCGAGCCGCCGACGACCAGCGCGAGCTGCTCGATGCCGAATTTCTCGGTCAGCAGCTTGTGCTGGGCGCGCACGTCGTCACCGATGCGCACGCGCGGGAAGCGCGCCATGTTCCACGGTGCCGGGGTGTTGTGGGGCGAGCTCGACAGGCCGCTGCCGATCTGGTTGATGCTGATGATGCAGTACTTCGAAGGATCCAGCGCACGGCCCTTGCCGACGTAGATCTGCTCGGTCAGCTTGCTCGTGCCCGAATACCAGGTCGGGAACAGGATGGCATTGTCGCGCTTGCGGTTGAGCTTGCCGTAGACCGCGTAGGCGAGCTTGAGATCGGGCAGGTGACCGCCGTCCTCGAACTCGAACGAGCCGGCGTCGAAGATTTCGTAGGGGCCGTGCAGTTCCTGGCCGTAGTAGGGGTTGTCGATCATGGCTGTTGTCTCCTGCGCTCAGAAAATGCCCTTGTGCTGGACGCCATCGACCGGCAGCGTGACGCCGGAGATCCAGTTCGCGCGCGGCGAGGCGACGAACACGACCGCGTCGGCGACCTCTTCCGGGCGTCCCATGCGTCCGGCCGGGCAGTTGGCCAGCGTGGCCTCGTACATCGGCGTCGCGTTTTCCTTGATCATTTCCCAGAAGCCGCCCGGGAAGTAGATCGAACCGGGTGCGATGCAGTTGACGCGGATGTTCTTCGCGGCAAGCTGTGCGGCGAGCGTCTTGGCGTGGTTGAACAGTGCCGCCTTGACCGCCGCGTAGGCCGGCGGCGAGCCGGCTTCGAGGCCGGAGATGGACGAGATGTGCACGATGGAACCGCCGCCGGCGGCTTCCATCCACGGGATCACGTGCTGCGTCGCGCGCACGGTGGCCATCAGGTCGACGTCGACACTGACTTTCCAGCCCGCCTCGTCGTCGGTCATGCCGAAACCGGACGGGTTGTTGACCAGGATGTCGACGCTGCCGAGCGCCGCCCTGGCGCCGTCCAGGAAAGCGGCCAGCGCGGCCGCGTCGGCGACGTCGCAGGGCGCGGCGTGGGCCTTGACGCCGCGGGCTTCGATGTCCTTGCGCGTCGCTTCCAGCGCCTCGGCGCCGCGTGCGCAGATGGCGACGTTGGCGCCCTCGTCGGCGAGCGCCAGCGCCGTCGCGCGGCCGATGCCTTTGCTGCCGCCGGTGACGACGACGTTCTTGCCCTTGAGTCCGAGATCCATCGTTCGATTCCCCTTGTGGATGATGGTGGTTTGGGTGGCCGTGCGGTAGCGCGCGCTCAGGCGCGGCGCCGGCACACGCCCTTGACGGTGCGGGTGCGGCCTTCCTCGTTGTTCCTGAGCGCGTTGTCCATTTTCGTGGTGACGTCTTCCGGCACGATGACGGCGATGCTCAGCGTGGCCGCGTCGGCGCGGTCGACCGCGGCCTTGCGCTTATGCCCCTGGGCAATGACCGACGCGGTCGTGTCGTCGAGCGCGGCGATGTCCAGTCCGGCCTGCTCGAGCAGCTTTTCCAGCGCTTCGCGCGTGACGAGGTGGCTGAGTTCGGCGCGGGATGCCCAGAAGCACGGCAGGTGAATGGCTTCGCCCGAACCCGCCACCACGCTTTCGAACGCGAAGCGTCCGCCCGGCTTGAGCACGCGCGCGACCTCGACGAACAGGGCAGCCTTGTCGGGCACGTTCATGAGCATGTTCTGCGACCACACGGCGTCGAACGAGGCGTCCGGCCAGGGCAGGCTGGCGCCGTCGCCGTGGCGAAAGTCGCACTGGGCGCTCATGCCGATGCGCTCGGTCAGCATTTCTGCGGCGCGGACGAACTCGCGGGTCAGGTCGATACCGCTGACGCGGCAGCCGAATTCCGCCGCCAGCGTGCGCGCCGGGCCGCCGATGCCGCAGCCGATGTCGAGTACGGCCATGCCGGCGGTGAGCCCGGCGTAGCGGGCGAGCTCGCGGGTCGAGGCGATGCCGCCGCCATGAAACTCGTCGATGGCGGCGAGATCGCTGCGCGCGAGCTGCGCCGGGTCCTTGCCGGCGGCGGCCAGCGCGGCGAGGATGCGCGCGCTGATGTCGGCGCTGCCGTAATGTCGGTCGATCGCCTGCTCGCCTGCTCCCATGGTCAGGCCAGGTAGTCGTGCAGCACGATGCCGTCGTCGAGCGTGAAAGTGCTCTCGTAGAAATAGCCGTCGCGCATGCGCACGATTGGAATGTCGGCGAGGCGATCGGCCGGCGAGGCACCGAAGTTCAGCGTCGCCGGCCCCTTGTGGACTTCGCCGACGGTGATGTTCGTCAGCGTGGTCGAAGTGAGCTGATCGACGTCGGGGCGCGCGCCGCGCGTGACGTTCGGGATGAACTTTCGTGCGACCCACTCGGCGGTGCCGCCGAGCGATTCGGGCTCGATCATCGTCGCCATGCGCATCGCGCAGTCGATGACGGTGATGCCGCCGCGCTCGACCGTCGCGCTGACGACGTCGTCGGTCATGTTCATGGTCAGGCGCCCGAGTTTCTTCGGGAAGCCCCAGATCTCGCGGCCGCCACAGATCGCGACATCGTTGTCGAGAATCAGGTACAGGCTGAAATTCACCAGTCGGCGCTTGTAGGTCGCGTGGGTGAACACGTGTGTCTCGTAATAGCGCCCGAAGCCCGAACACAGGAACTCGGCGACCGAGACGAACAGGGTGTTCTCGCGGTTGGGCGTGAGCGGTTTCGGCACCAGCTCGCGCAGCACGGCGGCCTCGGTCTCGAACTCGACCAGCAGCTGGTTGACTTCGCGGTAGTGGAACGGCGGTTCGCCGTAGAGCTCGGACAGCTCGGGCATGGAATAGCTGCGGGCGCTCATCGAGCCGGCACGTTTTCGGGCCATCGGACACCTCCCCAGGTTGGACGACGAAGGCGCGCTAGTATAGCGGGAGACGGCGCCTGCCGAGCGCGGCGCGTGGCGCGCGGCTGGTGACGTGCGGCCCCGTGGCCGATCCGCCGGTCGCCATGCCGCGTAAGTGGGTGCCTCATGGCCGTGACGAGAATTGCGGAGGACGTCTTGCCCCAACCGACACCATGTCCCGCTCGCCGCCGCGTGGCCGGGCGCCTCACGGCAGTGCCGACCGCATGAACGCGCGGCGTCGTGCGTCGCGTGCGACGTGCCCGGGTGGGCGCCGCCGGTGAAGCGCAGGCCGCTCGGCAAATGCCTGCTCGGGCTCGCCGTGCTGCTCGCGGTCGCGCACGGATGTGCCTTCCAGCCGCGCCATACCGGCCCGGTCGACGCGCATTTCGACGGCACGCGCTTCTACAACCGCGTGCCGGCCGAGAAATCACTGGTCGATATCCTGGGCTTCCTCTCGACCTACCGGGCGCGTCGCGAAGCGTGGCCGGAGCGCGTGCAGAACGCGAGCTACCCGGCACCACCGGCCGCCGGCACGGGGATCACGGCGACGTTCATCAACCATTCGACCGTGTTGCTCGATATCGGCGGTGTGCGCGTGCTGACCGATCCGATCTACGCCGAGCGCGCCAGCCCGTTCACGTTTGCCGGCCCTGCGCGCGTGCGCGAGCCGGGCGTCCCGTTCGACGAACTGCCGCCGATCGACGTCGTGCTGGTGAGCCACGACCATTACGACCACCTCGATACGGACACGCTTGCCGCGCTTGCCCGCCGCGATGCGCCGCTGGTGCTGGCCGGCCTTGGCAACGGCGCGCTGCTCGCCGAACACGGCGTCACGCGCTTTCACGAGCTCGACTGGCGGCAGCGCCACGAGGCACAGGGTCTCGCCTTCCATTTCGTCGAGGTGCGGCACCGTTCCGGGCGCGGTCTGCTCGACCAGATGAAGACCCTGTGGGGCGGCTTCGTCGTCGTCGCGCCGGGCGCGACGGTCTACTTCGCCGGGGACACCGGCTGGGGGCCGCACTTCGCCGCCGCGCGCGAGCGCTTCGGCGCGTTCGACCTGTGCCTGCTGCCGATCGGTGCCTACCGGCCGCGCGAGTTCATGGCACCGGTCCATCTCGACCCGGATGCCGCCGTTCGCGCCCACGCGGTGCTCGGCTGTGGCCAGAGCATCGCCATCCATCACGGCACATTCCAGCTCACCTACGAAGCAATCGACGAGCCCTACACGGAACTCGCCGCCGCGCTGGCCGCGCACGAGATACCTGCCGCGACGTTTCGCGTGCTCGGTTTCGGCGAGTCGCTGCGCCTGCCGCCGGCGCCGCAACGCTCAGCCGAGGCGGCGCAGCAGAGCGCGGTGGCGCCGGCGCAGGTCGTGCAGTTCGTCGAGTAGGGCAAGCCCGAGGCTGACCCCCGGCCAGTTGAGGTCGAGGTCACGGCGCAGGCGCAGCGCTCGGTGCACGCGCTCGATCGACGGAGCCGGGAAGCGCCACTCGCGCGCGTCGTGTCCCCGGGGCTGCAGGATGTCGTGGCTGACCAGCTCGACGATGATCTCGACGCGGACGCCGCTCGCGCGCGCCATTTCGTCGAGATCCAGGCTGTCGTCGTCATGCAGGAACTGCGGGTCGATCATCGGTCTCGTTCCTCGTCAGGTGCCGAGCCCGGCGCGCGGGTCGAAGGGCATCAACTCGGCCATGCGCCGGTACAGGTCGCGTTGCTCGTCGCTGGTCGCCGGCGGCGTGACGATGCGCAGGGTCACGTACTGGTCGCCGGCCACCTTGCCGGGCAGGCCGCGCCCGGCAAGGCGCAGTCTACGGCCGGACTGCGTGCCGGGCGGAATGCTCAGCTCGACGGTGCCGCCGAGCGTCGGCGTCCTGACCTTCGCGCCCAGCGCTGCCTCCCACGGCGCCACCGGCAGCTCGACGTGAATGTCGCGCCCCTCGGCATGGAACACCGCATGCGGCTCGAACTCGATTTCGAGGAAGAGGTCGCCGGCCGGTCCGCCGCCGAAACCCGCGCCGCCCTGCCCGGCGAGCCGGATGCGCTGGCCCTCGGCCACGCCTTTGGGAATGCTGACGTTGACCGTCTTGCGCGCCTGTTGCGGCTCGCCGCGCGGACCGATTTCGGTGGTGACGAAACTGAACGCGCGCGTGGCGCCGGCATAGGCATCCTCGAGGCGGATGCGAATGCGCGCGTTGCGGTCCTCGCCGCGCATCTGGAAGCCACCACCCGGGCCACCACCGGGGCCGCCACGCGGACCACCACCGGGTCCGCCACCCGGTGCGGCACCGAAGATCGAGGCGAAGAAATCGCTGAAGTCGGCGCCGCCGCGAAAGCCACCAGCGTGACCACCGAGATCCTGTTCCCAGCCAGGCGGCGGCGTGAACGGGTCGCCCTCGCGCCAGTTGCTGCCGAGGCGGTCGTAGGCCTCGCGTTTCTCGGCGTCCTTGAGCACCTCGTAGGCTTCCTGGACTTCCTTGAAGCGCTCTTCGGCGTCGGCCTCCTCGCTGACGTCGGGGTGGTACTTGCGCGCAAGCTTGCGGTAGGCGCGCTTGATGGCGGCGCCGTCCGCATCACGGGGCACGCCGAGGATGTCGTAGTAATCCTTGTATTGCATGGGCGAACGATCCGCGTAGCCGGCGGCGGCGCGGAATGCACCGCCTTCGCCCTCTCAGATGGGGGCTCGCGGGGCGCGCTTCAATGGCCGTGCGCGCCGCGCCACGGCTCGGGGTCAGCCGACGCCGTAAGCCTGGCGCTGGGCCAGGAAGGCCTGCACGCTGCAGCCCTTGATCAACAGATCGTGGTAGTGACCGTCGCGGTCCTTGACGTGATCCTTGAGTAGCGCCTCGGGCGTGAAGCCGAGTTCCTGGAACAGGACGCGTGCGCCCTCCTGGTCGGGGGTCATGCGCGCGAACAGCTTCTCGATGTCGAGCGCGAGCGCGATGTTGAACACCTCGCGCGCGAGCACGCGGCCAAGGCCGCTGCGCCGCGTGCGTTCGGCGGTGGCGACGCGGATGTCGGCGACGTGCCGTGTCCACTCGAGGTGATTGAGGTGGATGGTCGCGAAGCCGGCCACGCCGTTCTCGTCCTCGGCCAGCAGCGAGTGGATGCTGCCTTCTTCGATGTCGCGGATCCACGAATCGATGCCGCGCTGGCTGGTCAGGTCGCGGCGCATGTACAGGCGGTCGTGGGCAGGCAGGTCGCGTGCGAAGGCCATCAGCGCCGGGCCGTCCGTGGTCCGCATGACGCGGATCGTGTAGGACCTGCCCTTGAGCGCCGCCTCGATGGGGTAGGCGGACAGGGCGTTTTCGAGAGCGTCTCGGGACATGTGGGGTGTTCCTCTGCCGGGCGGTCGGAAACGTGCGTGGGTTCAGGTTGCGCGCACGCGTATCCACTGGTCGAGCTGCGGCCATAGCCGGAACACGGCGTTGCCTCCGGCGACGAGGCTGACATGGCCGCCTTTCATCACGATCTCCTGCTTCTCCTTGCTGCCGACCAGCCCGATGAGGTCGCGCGAGGCAGCTGCCGGCACGATGTGATCGTGCTGCGCGGCGACGTGCAGGAACGGTACCGTGATGCGCGCCAGGTCGACCCGCTGGCCGCGCAGTTCGAGCGTATTGTCGACGATCTTGTTGCCGATGATGAAGTCCCGCACGAGATCGCGCGCGAGCATGCCCGGCACCGGCAGCTGATCGACGGCCCAGCGATCGAAGCGCAGGTGGGCCTTGACGAAGGCATCGTCCTGTACGTTGTTCAGCAGGCGCATCTGGTTCGCGCTGCGTTGCAGCGGGCGCAAGGCCTGCAGCGACTGGTTGATGAAGTCGCCGGGGATGTTGCCCAGTTCGTCGACGAGACGGTCGATATCGAACGCCGGCGAGGTCATCCATTTCTTGTACAGCTCCATGCCGTCGCCGTTGGCGGGCGTCGTGAAGCAGACCAGGTTCTTGACCGCGCCGGTGGGATTCAGCGCCGTGTACATGGCGCTCAGCATGCCGCCCATGCAGTAGCCGACCAGCGTGATGTCGTCCTCGCCGCAATCGCGGGCGACGGCGTCGATACAGCCGCCGACGAGGTCGATCACGTACTCGGCGAGGCCGAGCCGGCTCTGTTCGCGGCGCGGCGCCGCCCAGTCGAGCATGTAGACGTCGTGCCCCTGCAGCAGCAGGTACTCGACCAGGCTCTGGCCGCGCGCGAGGTCGAGGATGTAGCCCTTGGCGACGGGTGACATGACCAGCAGCAGCGGCACCCGGTAAATCTCGTCGAGTACCGGCTCGTAGTGATACAGCCGGGCGGTCTCGTCACTGTAGACCAGCTCCTTCGGCGTGGGGCCGACATCGAGTTCCGATTCGG
The DNA here is from genome assembly GCA_029977665.1 of Pseudomonadota bacterium. Lineage (GTDB taxonomy): Bacteria > Pseudomonadota > Gammaproteobacteria > JACKNG01. Next base: position 7,806 of record JAPOKK010000104.1, read on the forward strand.
TCTGCGGCAGCGGCGCAAGGCCGGGGATGTTGCGCGCGATAGCGCGGTCTATGATGCGCCCGATACGGCTGTCGACGTCGCCTGTCGGACTCTCGTTGCGTGCGCTGGGTGATTCCATGGGATGGCCTCGGCGGCGGGCTGTGGCGCGGTCAGGTTGGGTTCGGCTCGGCGGTGCGGGTGCGTGCGGGGCGCTTGCGTGCGCCCGCTTCGGGGGCTCCGGCGGCCAGCTTGGTGAGCTGCGCGCGCTGGCTGCGCAGTTCGACCTGGATGTGATTCAGAGTTTCCTCGATGTGCGCGAGGCGATCGCTCATGTCGAGGATGTCGCCGCGCGACGGAATGTTGAGGTTCGCGAGGTACTGCGCCATCGACTCGCTGAACATGCGGTGCGTGTGCAGCGCTTCGTGCATGTATCGGCCCATGCCACGCGAGAAGTTCTCGTCGCCCATCATCTCGGTGAGCGTGTCGCTCCAGGCCTTTTCTGATTTGACGAACCATTCACGCCACAGGCGGATTGGGTCGAGGCTGTCGTCATTGCTCATGGGTACTGTCCTCAAAGCTTGTCGTCGGGCGCGTGCTCGGTGGTGTCTTCCTGCAGATGCGCGGCGAGGCGTTCGGCCACCGCGCGGTAAACGCGGGCGTCGAAGACCATGCCGATGTGGCTGCAGGTGACCTCGATGTTGCGTGCCGGGTCGTCGTCGATGCAGCTCGTCCACTCGGCGACGCCGTCCTTCTTCGAGTAGACGGCGTACTGCGGCACGGTCACCGGGCGCGGCGTGTTCATGTTGCGTACGAACGTGCACGTGCAGTGCCCGGTGCCGCAGGAGGCGTGCAGGTTGCGGCCGATGAGCCCGCCCTGCGCGAGCTTGAGCTTGTCCCAGATGCCGATGATCGCGGGGTGCGCCTTGACCAGCGAGCGGAACGGCGAACCGAGCGTGATGACCAGTTCGACGTGTCCCGGCACCTCCTGCACGATGCTCTTGGCGAGCATGCCGCCGAGGCTGTGACCGACCAGCACGACACGGCGCCCGGTCTTGTCGGCCAGTGCGCGCACGCGGTGGATCAGTTTCTGCCCGGTCAGGTTCGGGCAGTCGTTGTTCCAGGTGATGCGCGAGAGCGACGAGCGGTAGCCGATGCGGCGCAACCAGCGATGCATCTCGAGCATCATGAGATCGCCCGACATGAATCCCGGGATCAGCAGCACCGGTTCCCGCCGGCCGCGTGGCACGCCGACGCCGTAATAAATGGGGTGCAGGCGCAGGCTGGCCCATTCGAGTCCCCAGCGCGCCTCGCGCCACAGTGGCGTGAGCGCCTGCTCGACGGCGTCGTCGTATTCGAACAGTCCCGGCTCTGCTTCCTGAGCCGGGACTGTGTGGAGCTCGTCGTGCGGGATCACGGGCGCGGGCGGCTGGAGTAACGGCGGCTTACTTGCCGGCGTTCGTCCACAGGCCGGTGAATTTTTCCACCGGCGGCACGAACTCGCGGGCCGACTCGAGCGCTTTCTCGGTTGCCGAGCGCAGTTCGCCCGTCGCTTCGGCCTGCTCCTTGTACACCGCCTTGGCGAGGTCGAGCGCGCGCTCCTGAGCGGCCGTCATCGACTGCATCATGGCTTCCATGTTCTTGCCATAGGCGGTCGGCGCGGCGGCCATCGTCTGGCCGAGCGAAATGGCATCGCGCTGGCTGTCGATGAGCGCAGTGAAGAACTTGTCTGCGACGCGGGCGCTCCGCGCGCGCGAGGCTTCGAACGCCGCGGCGAAGGTCTCGTGACCCTGCATGAGGCGGTCGAGGTAGGCCGTCGCCGATTCGGTGATCTGCTCCGGCACTTCGGGGGTGGTGGATTTCTTCGTGGCCATGTGAAGTCTCCTGAAACCGTAGGATGGGGACGGTGAGGCGAATTGCAGAATTGCTGCAGTGCAATATATGCTACTGCGCAGTCGTTTGCAACGCGATTTCGCGGTGAACGCGGTCCGCGGGGTACACGCGGGCGCGCCGCACCGTTCCCGCCGTCCACTCGTGCGGCGCGGGCGCCGTACGCCTCATCCAGCAAGGAAAGTCTCCATGAACGTCATTGTCGAGAAGAACGTTGCGGTACCCATGCGCGACGGCGTCACCCTGCGTGCCGATGTCTACCGGCCCGCCGGCGGCGATCCCTGTCCGGTCCTGCTTCAGCGCACCCCGTACAACAAGGAGCTGTGGCCGATTACCGCACTGACCCTCGACCCGGTGCGCGCAGCCGCGGCCGGCTACGCAGTGGTGATCCAGGACGTGCGTGCGCGCTGGGCCTCCGAGGGTGGCGTCTTCTTTCCCTACCGCGACGAGCGCGAGGACGGCTTCGACAGTGTCGCCTGGTGCGCCGCGCAGCCCTACGCCAGCGGGCGCGTCGGCTGTTACGGTCTTTCCTACATGGGCGGCACCTCGTGGCTCGCGGCACTCGCCGGGCATCCGGCGCTGGGCGCGATCTCGCCCACCACCGCACCCAACGATTTCTGGCGTAACCATTTCTGGCGTGGCGGCGCGCTCAACATCGGCACGCTCGCGATGTGGGCCCTGCGCGCGATCGGCCCGGCCGCGCTGTTGCGCGCACGCCCGGAGCCGGCGGCTTTCGGGCCGCCGCTGGTGCAGCTGATCGACGACATCGACGCCTTCGAAGAGGTCCTGCGGGCGGTGCCGCTCGAGCGCTTCGCGCCGGCGCAGCCCGATGCCGGGGACTTCGTGCCGTTCTTCTACGAATTCCTGCGCCACCCCGCACCCGATGCCTGGACGCAGGGTCTGCTGTTCGCCGATCGGCACGCGCAGGTGACCGTGCCGAGCCTGACCATCGCCGGCTGGCACGACCTGTTGCTCGCGGCGGATCTCGAACATTTCCGCGGCATGCGCGAACACGGCGGCAGCAAGCGGGCGCGCCGCGCGAGCCGGCTCGTGGTGGGACCCTGGTCGCATGGCATGTTCGCCAACGTCGTCGGCGAGGTCGACTTCGGTTTTCGCGCCAACGGTCTGTTTCTCGACCTCAAGGAAGACCTCACGCTTCTGCAGCTGCGCTGGTTCGATCGCTGGCTGCGCGACGACGGCGCGGGCGGGGACGACGACGAGGCGCCGGTCAAACTGTTCGTGCAGGGCATCGATCGCTGGCGTGATGAAGCAGCGTGGCCGCCGCCCGGCGCGCGCCCCGTGGCCTGGCACTTAGGGGGTGGCGGCCACCTGACACGCAGTTCGCCAGCGCCCGAGGGCGGCGCGAGCAGCTACGTCTACGACCCGGCCGATCCGTGCCCGACGCGTGGCGGCAACACGCTGCTGCCCGCGCAGTACCCGGCAGGTCCCGTCGACCAGCGCAACCTGCTCGGCCGCCGCGATGTGCTGGCGTTCTACTCGCCCGTGCTCGAACGGGATCTCGAGGTCATCGGCCACGTCGTCTGCGAGCTCTTCGCGAGTACCTCGGGGCCTGATACCGACTGGGTGGTGAAGCTGTGCGACGTGCATCCCGACGGGCGCGTGATGAACGTCTGCGATGGCGTTGTGCGCGCCTCGTTGCGTGATGGCCGTGAGCGCCGGCTCCTGGCGCCGGGCAGCGTCGTGTCGTATTCGATCGACCTGTGGGCAACGGCGATGGTCTTCCGCGCCGGACACCGGCTCGCCGTGCTCGTCACCTCGAGCGACTTCCCGCGCTACGACCGCAATCCCAACACCGGCGAACTTGCCCACGCGGCGACGCATTTCGAACCCGCCCTGCAGCGCGTGTTCCACGACGTGGCACGTCCATCGCGTATCATCCTGCCGGTCATGGCGGGCGATTGAGCAGGGGAGAGCGACGTGGGCTGGCTCGGTGGATTCCTGATTGCGAGCGCGCTCGGCGCAATTGCGCTGTACTTCCTCTTCCCGGGCGTTGCGCTGCGCCTGGCAATGGGGCTTGCACGACGTATCGGTCGCGTGCGCCTTCGCGAGGTGGCGGTCGACGGCCATCGGCTGCCGTATCTCGAAGGCGGCCAGGGCGAGCCGCTGCTGCTGCTCCACGGGTTCGGCGGCAACAAGGATCACTGGACGATGATCGCGCCGCACCTGATCCCGCATTTCCATGTCTACGCGCCGGACCTGCCGGGCTTCGGCGATGCCACGCGGGACACCGGGGCCGCCTATGACCTCGACGCCCAGCTCGCACGCATCGCCGCCTTTGCTGAGCGCCTCGGTCTCGAACGTTTCCACCTCGCCGGGAATTCCATGGGCGGTTACCTCGCGGCGCACTTCGCCGCGCGCCATCCCGAGCGCGTGAGTTCGCTGTGGCTGCTCGCACCCGCCGGCGTCGCCGAGGCCGAGGAAAGCGAGGTCATGACCCTGATCGCGCGCGGCGACAACCCGCTGATCACGACCGACATGGCCGCCTTCGATCGGCTCACGCGGCTGTGCTTTGCCGTCCCACCGGCGATGCCCAAGCAGTTCAAACGGCCGCTGCTGGCGCGTGCGCGCTCCGAGGCGGCCTGGAACGAACGCATGTTCGAGGCCATCTTCGCCGCGCCGCAGTCACTCGAAGACATCGCCGCGCGCCTGCCCGCGCGGCTGCTCGTGGTGTGGGGCGACGAAGACCGCATCCTGCACCCTTCGGCCCTGTCGATCCTCGCCGGCCTGTGTCCGCAGGCCGAATGCCTGCTGATGGTGCGCATGGGGCATGTGCCGATGATCGAGCGGCCGGCGCATACCGCGCAGGACTACCTGCGCTGGCACGGAATCGTGCGCTGAGCGCCGTCCGTACGGCGCGGCGCCGGCCTGCTAGAATCGCGCGCTGGACCAGGGCAGGGGGCAGGACATGGCCGACCGCAGGCAGGAGCTGGACAGACTCGCGCGCGCGTTCCTGGACGCGTTCAATCGCAACGATCTCGAAGCGGTGATGGCGTTTTTCACCGACGATGCCGTCTACGAGGAAATGAACGGCCGCCACGACGTCGGACGCGACGCCATCCGTGCGGCTTTCGAGCCGCAGTTCAATGGCGAGCATGGCCGCCTGACGTTCAGCGAGGACGACACCTTCATCGACGCCGAGGCCGGCAAGGTGATGAGCAGCTGGACCCTGGAGGTGGCGACCGACGCGCGCACCACGACGCTGCGCGGGCTCGACCTGCTGGTGTTCGAAGGCGACCGCATCCGACTCAAGCAGACCTACGCCAAGGCGGCCAAGCCGCTCTACGTGGCGCACGCTTGAGCGCGACCCCGGCGGCTGTTCGCGGAGCGCGGCGATGAGCGACGACGACAAGCTGCGCAACTCGCTCAGGCCCGGCCACGAGCTCCACTGGTACCGTATCGAGGAAGTGCTCGGGCAGGGCGGTTTCGGCATCACCTATCTTGCCTACGACGCCAACCTCGAGCAGCACGTCGCGATCAAGGAATACCTGCCGATGGAGCTGGCGGTGCGCGAGGGGGACTTCTCCGTCTACCCGGCCTCGCGCGCCCACGATACGCGCTACCGCTGGGGGCTGGACCGCTTTCTGGCCGAGGCGCGCACCCTGGCGCGCTTCAAGCACCCGGCGATCGTGCGGGTCAATTCCGTCTTCGAGGCCAACAATACCGCCTACATGGTCATGGAGTACCAGCACGGCATGAGCCTGCAGGCGGTGCTCGATCGGCGCGGCACGCTGCCGGAGAACGAGCTCATCGCGCTCGTCATGCCGCTGCTCGATGGTCTGCAGATCATCCACGCCGAGGGTTTCATCCACCGCGACATCAAGCCCTCGAACATCTACATCCGTCGCGACGGACACCCGGTGCTGCTCGATTTCGGGTCGGCCCGCCAGGCGCTGGGTGAGGAGACCAAGACGCTCACCAGCGTGGTCTCGCCGGGCTATGCGCCGTTCGAACAGTATTACTCGAAGAGCGATCGCCAGGGGCCGTGGACGGATATCTATGGCCTGGGCGCGACGCTCTACCGCGCACTCTCCGGGTTGCAGCCGATGGCGGCGATCGATCGCAGCGAAGCGATACTGAAGGCCGAGCGCGACGTCTTCGTCAGTGCCGCCGAACTCGGGTCGGGGCGCTACTCACCGAACTTCCTGCGCGCGGCGACTTTCACATCAGCGTCGGCGCTCACAA
>JAPOKK010000098.1 GCA_029977665.1 Pseudomonadota bacterium
GCGTTACTTCTTCGAGCACATGGGCGTGTTCTTTCGCCAGTATTTCTTCGCCATGGATCGCGAAGAGATGCCGTTCAATCGTGCCGAGCGGGCCTGGGTCTACCGCGCTGCCAAGGGCGTCGATTCGACCGTGGCCTTCGGTTCGAGCAAGGACCTGCGGCCGGCCGGCACCGTGATCTTCGTCAACACCGCCTACCCGACGCTCGACGAGGACGCGGCGCAGCCGCGCGAGGTCACGATCGGTGCGGACTGCGCAGTGCCTTACCGCACGCGGGCCATTTTCAACATCTCCGGTATGAGCTACGGCGCGGTGTCGCGCCCGGCCGTGCTCGCGCTGTCGAACGGCGCGCGCATGGCGGGAGTGTGGATGAACACCGGCGAGGGCGGACTGTCGCCGTTCCACCTCGAAGGCGGGGCCGATATCGTGTTCCAGATCGGCACCGCCAAGTACGGCGTGCGCGATGAGCAGGGTGGACTGAGCGATACGAAGCTACGCGAAGTCGCGGCGCACGACACCGTGCGCATGTTCGAGCTCAAGCTCTCGCAGGGCGCCAAGCCCGGCAAGGGCGGCATCCTGCCGGCGGCCAAGGTCACCGCCGAGATCGCGGCGATCCGCGGCATTCCCGCGGGCGAGGCGTCGATCAGCCCGAATCGGCACCCGGAGATCAACAACGGGCGCGACCTGCTCGACATGATCAACCGTATTCGCGACGTGACCGGCAAGCCGGTCGGCTTCAAGGCCGTGATCGGCTCGCTCGGCTGGTTGGAGAAGCTGTTCCTCGAGATACACGCGCGTGGCCTCGAGAGCGCGCCCGACTTCATCACCGTCGATGGCGGGGACGGCGGCACGGGTGCAGCGCCGATGAGCCTGATCGACAACGTCGGGCTGGTCCTGCGCGAGAGCCTGCCGCAGACGGTCGACCTGTTGAAGCGCTACGGCTTGCGCGATCGCACGAAGATCATCGCCAGCGGCAAGCTGATCACACCGAGCGAGGTCGCCTGGGCGATCTGCGCGGGCGCCGATTTCGTCACCTCCGCGCGCGGCTTCATGTTCGCGCTCGGCTGCATCCAGGCACTTCAGTGCAACAAGAACACCTGCCCGACCGGCGTGACCACGCACGACAAGCGCCTGCAGCGTGGTCTCGACCCGGTCGACAAGGCCGAGCGCGTGCGCCGCTACGCCGAGAACATGCACCACGAGCTCGGCGTCATCGCGCATTCCTGCGGGGCGGCCGAGCCGCGCCGTCTCAAGCGCATGCACTGCCGCGTCGTCCAGGCCAACGGTATCTCGGTGCCGCTGAACGAACTCTACCCCGACGTGCAGGCGCTGACCGTGCCGGGGCTCGACGAGCAGCAGCGCGCCGGCGGTTGAGCGCCGGGTCGGCCAGCAGCAATCAGCGCGGGCGCCGCTAGGTCAAAGAGTCCCTCAACGAGCTGGCGGGCTGCGCAGTCGCTGGTTGGCGATTTCTCTCGGCGCCCGCGCGGCGAAGGCCGCCGTGGGCTCGATGCGCGCGCTGGCTGTTCAGATCCACTGCGCGTCGCTCGGGATCGATACGGCTTGCGGTGGAGCCTCCGCGGCGCCGCGTGCGTAGTCGATGCCGAGTTCACCGAAGGCATGCAGGCGCGCCGCGTCGCCGGCACAGTCGGCGACGGTCCGGACATCGAGCGCACGCGCGAAACGGACCAGGCCGGCCACGACTTCGCGCTCGACACCGCTTTCCGCCTGCGCATCGGTCAGCGCACTGCGAATGCCGACCATCTCAGCTTCGAGCGACTTCATCAAGGCGATCGCTTCGCCGCCGACGCCGAAGTCGCTCAGCATGACGTGGCAGCCGTGCCGGCGCAGGCTGCGCACGAAGCGACGCACCGAGTCGTAATGCGCGGTGACGCCGTTCGCATCGAAACAGAACGCGAGGCGCCTGGCCTCGGCCGGGTGCTCGCCGACGAGCGTCGACAGGTAGGTGAGCAGGCGCGCGTCGCCGAGCGACTGTTGCGACAAGGGGATCAGCACGAGCGCCATGTTCTGCAGCGCCGGATGCGCGAGGCGTAGCGCGTCGAGCGCCGCCCTGACCACCCAGCGGTCGATGTCCTCGATCAGCTGGTAGCGATCGGCGAGTTCGCTCAACGCCGCGCGCGGCAGCAGCTCGCCATGCTGATCACGGATGCCGACGAACAGCTCGCAGCGTCGCGGCGGCTCGCGGTCGTCGCCGAGTGCGACGAGCGGCTGTAGAAAGAGCTCCAGGCGATTGCCCTTGATGGCAGTCTGGATGTCCCTGACGAAATCGAAGGTGCGCGCGCGCGGCGTGTCGGCCGGCGCCTCGGGGCGGTGTACGTGTACGCGGTTGCGGCCGTAGCGCTTGGCCGCGTAGCAGGCCGTGTCGGCGGTGCGCATCAGCTCCGCACTGCCCCGGCAGGCACGATCGATCTCGACCACGCCGATGCTCAGCGACAGCGGCAGCTCGATGCCTTCGTAGCTGAAGCGGTGGTGATCGACAGCGATGCGCAGTCCCTCGGCGATCAGCCGCGCCCGGTCGAGTTCGCAACTGTAGAGCAGCGCGGCAAACTCGTCGCCACCGATGCGGGCCAGCGTGTCGGCGCCGCGGATCCGGGTTCGCAGCAGCTCGGAGAGCTCCTTCAGCGCGGCGTCGCCGGCGGCATGGCCGTAACTGTCGTTGACGAACTTGAATTTGTCGACATCGATGTAGAGCAGCGCGTGAGTGTGCGCCTGGTCGTCCTGTGCGCGCCGCACGAGCTTCTTCAGCCGCACCTCGAACTCACCGCGGTTGATACTTCCGGTGAGGGCATCATGCGTCGCCTGCCAGGCGATCCCCTCGGCACGATTGCGCTGCTCGGTGACGTCGCGCAAGGTGACGACGATACCGCTGAACGCGCCCTGCGAGTCGTCCATGGCGCAGGCAATGTAGTCGATGCCGCGCACGCTGCCGTCGCGTCGCAGCAGGCGCGCGCTGTCGTTGCCGTGCTGCGCGCGGCGGCTGCGTCGAACCTGCTCGAAGATCTCGCGGGCATGGTTACGGTCGGCGGGTGGGAAGACGATGCGCACACGCTGCTCCAGCGCGTGCCCCACCAGGTCGCGACGCGAGAAGCCGAGTAGGGCCTCGGCCGCCGGGTTCGCGTACTCGACGACGCCCTTCGTGTCGGTGACGAGGATCGCCTCGCGCAGCCCCCGCAGCACCTGGCGGATGCGCTGGTGGCGTGCCAGCGTCGCATCGAACTGGGCGAGGCGCTCGCGCGCCAGCGCGGCGAGCGCGTCGTCATCGGGGTTGGCGTTGAAGCGGGTCCCCGCACCCTCGCCGAGGAGGAGTTCGGCGAGGATGCTGCGCAGGCGTGCCTGATTGTCGGCATACGCTTTGCCGATGATGAGCAGGCTGGCGCCGGCGAACGCGGTCCACAGTGCGGCGAGCGGGAAGCGCGCATCGAGCAGGATGGCGAGGATGGCGAGTGCGCCCAGCGTGAGGACGAGGTACGCGTATGCGCCGCGGTAGGCGGCGAACGCTGGCAGGCCGATCAGCGCGACGGCGAATGCCGCGGCGAGCAGTACCGCGACGCCGACGACGTCCACGGATGACAGCAACAGCAGCAGGCCGCTACCCCAGGCGAAACCCATCAGTGCGGCGAGACCTGCGTTAAGGTCGATGCCGATGGCTCGCACTGGACCGGCCAGCCAGCCACTGCGAACAGCGAGGAAGAGGACGGCATTCAGCAGCGTGCAGCTGGCCCACCCGGTCAGAACGCCAGGGGCGACCGAACCCGCGAGTGCGCTGCCGATCGCGGCCACGGCGAGCAGGTTGGACGCGAACCAGGTCCGTGCGATTGCCTGTGACGGGGACACGCGGGCTGCGGGGCGCACCTGCGCGGGTGCACGGACCCGTATGCGGTGTGCGGTGAGATGATTGCGCAAGGTGGTGTCGTTGGACATGAACGCGTGTGGTCTCCCGAAGCGGATAGGTCGTGTCGGTATCGCACGCCCGACCGGGAAGGCCGAGCAGGACGGTGTCGGGATGCGGGCATGTTCGCCCGACGCAAGTCCCGCGTAGCTCACTCAGACACGGTATGTGAATTATTGTTTCGTGGAAGATGCCTGGCGTGACGGCCGTCACAAGGCTCGGCGGGGGGGCGTGACCGCGGTCACGAAAGGGACCACGGAGCAGGGTGCACGGACACTGGCGGGAGGGATGGAAACACCCGCCGTGTGCATCGCAGCCCGTGCGGTCGCAATGCCGAATGGCATGGATTGCCCGCGCGTCGTGTGCGCGACGGTGGCGCCCCTTGCGGACGCCACCGTACGCTTGCGCCGCGACGCGCGGCCGGCGTGTTCAGGACTGGCGGTGCGAGCCCACCCGCAGGCGCAGCGCGTTGAGCTTGATGAAGCCTTCCGCGTCGGCCTGGTCGTAAGCGCCCGCGTCATCCTCGAACGTCGCCAGCGAGGCGTTGAAAAGGCTGTCGGTGGCCGATTCGCGTCCCTCGACGATGACGTTGCCCTTGTACAGGCGTACGCGAACCTTACCGTTCACGTGTTCCTGCGACTGGTCGATCATCGCCTGCAACATGCGGCGCTCGGGACTCCACCAGTAGCCGTTGTAGACGAGCGAGGCGTAGCGCGGCATCAGCTCGTCCTTGAGGTGGGCGACCTCCCGGTCCAGCGTCAGCGATTCGATCGCGCGGTGGGCGCGCAGCATGATCGTGCCGCCGGGCGTTTCGTAGCAGCCGCGCGACTTCATGCCGACGTAGCGGTTCTCGACGATGTCGAGGCGGCCGACGCCGTTCGCTCCGCCCAACTCGTTGAGACGGCGCAGCACCGCTGCCGGTGACAGGCGCTGACCGTCGACGGCGACAATGTCGCCCCGCTCGTAGGTGAGCTCGATGACCGTCGCGCGGTCGGGCGCAGCCTCGGGCGATACCGTCCAGCGCCACATGTCTTCCTCGGCCGTCGCCCAGGGATCCTCGAGGATGCCGCCCTCGTAGGAAATGTGCAGCAGGTTCGCGTCCATCGAGTACGGCGATCGCTTGGCGCTCTTGTACTCGATGGGTATGCCGTGCTGTTCGGCGTAGGCGAGCAGCGTCTCGCGCGAAGTGAGATCCCATTCGCGCCACGGTGCGATGACCTTGATGCCGGGTTCGAGCGCGTAGGCGCCGAGTTCGAAACGGACCTGGTCGTTACCCTTGCCTGTCGCGCCGTGCGAGATGGCGTCGGCTCCCGTCTCGCGCGCGATTTCGACCAGGCGCTTGGCGATCAGCGGGCGCGCGATCGACGTACCGAGCAGGTACTCGCCCTCGTAGATGGTGTTCGCACGGAACATCGGGTAGACGAAGTCGGCGACGAACTCCTCGGTGAGATCGTCGATGTAGATCTCCTTCACGCCCATCTGCTGCGCTTTGGCGCGCGCCGGCTCGAGCTCTTCACCCTGGCCGATATCGGCGGTGAAGGTCACGACTTCGCAGTCGTACTCGTCTTCCAGCCACTTGAGGATCACCGAGGTGTCGAGCCCGCCGGAGTAAGCGAGCACGACCTTCTTCACGTTCAATTTCGCCATGGACGATGGGTTCCTGGTTCTGCGCAGGGCGGCATTGTGCCTAGCAGCAAAGCGAAAAACTACCGGGGCCGGCGCCGCCCGGGTCAGGCGCCGCGCAGCGCGGCGGTGAAGGCCTCCAGAAAGGCCGCGGGCGCCTCGGCATGCGGCCAGTGGCCGCCGCCGGCCACGGTCACCAGATGGTGGTGCGGGAACCAGCGTTCGATCAGCGGCAGGTGCTCGGCCGTGACGCGGTCCGACAACTCGCCGCGAATGAACCAGGACGGGCCGTCGTAGTGCGCGTGCTCGGCGACCGGCAGCGGTCCGAGGATGTGCGGCATCTGCGCTTCGAGCGCAGCCAGGTTGGCGCGCCAGCCGGCTTCGCCGTTGCTGAACACGAGGTTCTGCAGGATGAACGCTCGCACCGTCTCCTCCGGGATGGCGTCGGCGAGGGCGGCGTCGGCATCGGCGCGTCGGCGGATGCTGCCGAGGTCCAGCGCGCGCATGGCGCGGATCATGTCGGCGAAGCGGTCCGGGTAGCTGACCGGCGCGATGTCGACGGCGACGAGGCTGGCGATGTCGGTCGGGTCATTGAGTGCCAGGGTCATCGCCGCCTTGCCGCCCATCGAGTGCCCGACGAGGATGACATCGTGCAGACCCAGGCGCTGCAGCAGCGCACGCACGTCACCGGCCATGTCGAGGTAGGTCATGCTCGCAGCGTGCGGCGAGCGTCCATGGTTACGCAGGTCGACGAGATGGAACGCGTACTCGCCACCGAGCCGGCGTGCCACCGTCAACCAGTTGCGCCCGGCGCCGAAAAGACCGTGCAGGACCACCACCGGCGCCCCCGTACCAATCACTTCGCAATGCAGGAGCTCGTCCATCGCCTAGTCTCGCAATGCCGGCGGGATGCGCGCGCGGTCGAGGTAGCGCTGCGGCCAGATGTCGAGCAGGGCGATGTCCTCGTCGATACCGTCCATCGTCGCGTAGTCGCGATAGTCTTCCTTGCTCACCCAGGCCCAGGCCGTGTGTTCGTCGTTCAGCACCACTGCGCCCGCGTGCCAGCGCTTGAGGAACAGGTGAATCTCGTACTGACCGCCGTAATAGGTGTCACGGAAGGGGCCGACGTAGCGCAGGAGTTCGACCGCGTGGCCATCACCGATTTCCTCGCGCATTTCGCGCTCCGCGGCGGCGGCAGGCGCTTCGCCCGGTTCGATCTTGCCCGCCGGCAGTCCCCACAGGTCCGGGCCGAGACGCGCGTCCGGCGCGCGCCGCAGCATCAGCAGGCGGTCGTCGGCGTCGAGCAGCAGGTTGAGCGCGTAGCGCGCGGTCGGCGGTGGTACGGTGCTCATGTGGTGGGTAGCGGGTTCGTGGTGAGGCACGGTCGGTGCGGGTGCTAGTTTACATGTTCGTCCGAGTGCGGCAGGTCTTGGGCTTCTCAACCTCTTTCGGGCACGGCATGCTGACCGTCCCGAGAACGCACGAGACAACATCGACGATGACGCGAATAGCTCCTCTGGTCTCCGGCTGGCGCCGGGCGCTCGGCCGTGCGCGCCGCGTCCTGGGTCAGCGCCGTGCCATCGACGAGTGGATGTTGTCCGGTAACTACGTTTTCCTGAATTTTGCAGGCCCGGGGCATTACTACTCGCCGTTGCCCGACCTGTCCGAGGTGCGCGCGGCCGGTGAATCGGCCTGGGGGGCGGTAGCCGACAACCTGCAGGGTATCCATCTCGACGTGCCGGCTATGCTTGCCCTCACTGAGGACTTTGCCGATGGGGTTGCCGATCTGGATTTCCCCGCGCGCCCGGGTGCCAGCACGCGCTACCATTTCGAGAACCCTTATTTCAGTTATGGCGATGCCATCGTTGCCGGCAGCATGCTGCGTCGATTCGCACCGGCCCGCGTGATCGAGATCGGCTCCGGCTTTTCGTCCGCATGGCTGCTCGATGTTGCTGAGCGTTTTCTGGATGGCGACGTGGCATTTACCTTTATCGAACCGCATCCAGAGCGGCTGCTGCACCTGCTGACCGTTGCTGACCTTGAACGTAGCTCGGTCGAACGTCGGCCCGTGCAGGCCGTGCCGCTGGCCTTGTTCGACACGCTGGAAAGTGGTGACGTGTTGTTCGTCGATTCGAGTCACGTTGGCAAGTTTGGCAGCGACGTACTGCACCTTCTGTTTCGAGTGCTGCCGCGTCTGGCTTCGGGAGTGATTGTCCACTTCCACGACGTGCCATGGCCGTTCGAGTATCCACGTCACTGGCTCGAGCAGGGTCGCGCGTGGAACGAAGCGTATCTCCTGCGTGCGTTTCTTCAGTACAACGAGGCGTTTGAGATTCTCTACTTCAATGCCTACATGGAAGCCTGCCAGCGCGACGCCTATGCAGCCGCGTTGCCGCTGGCGCTGCGACGGCCGAGCACGGCCGAGACGCTGGGCAACAGCAGCTTGTGGCTGCGCAAATGTTGAGCGTGGTTCACTACGCCGGGCCGCGCGCGCGATGAGCATCCGCATCGTCCGACTCGGCAGCCCGCGTGCGCCGGGTGAAGGCCTGCGTATCGGCACCGTGCGGCGACCGCCGCGTGGCGTACGGCGCGAGGACATCGCGCGGCGCGATTTCTACGACGTGTGGCTGCCCTTGCTCGCGCCGAGTGCCGAGGACGTGCGTCTCGCGCTGTCGGCGACGAGCGAGGCCGAGTGGCGCCGCTTCGCGCGGCGTTACCGGGCGGCCATGCGCAAGCCCGACGCGAGCCGTGTCCTCGACACCCTCGCAGCGCTCTCGCAGCAGACCGATTTCGCCGTCGGGTGTTACTGCGCGGAGGAAGCGCGCTGCCATCGCTCGCTGCTGCGCGAGCTGTTCGCCGCGCGGGGCGCCGAGGTCATCTGACCACGGCGACGCACGCGACGCGCGGGCGCTACGGCGCGACTCAGAAGTAGCGTACGCCCGGTGTACCGTCGGTGCCGTTGCCTCGGCGGCCGAGCGTCACGTCCGCGTGCGGCCACACCGCTTCGAACTCGGCGCGCGCGGCGGCGGCCTCGTCGTGGCGCCCCTGGGCGACGAGGCTCGCGGCGAGGCCGTCGAGCGCCCAGCCGTTCTTGCGTACCTTCTCGAGGTCGCGGCGGTAGACTGCCTCGGCCTCGGCCGGGCGTTCGAGTTCGAGCAACGCTGCGCCGAGCAGGTGGCGATTGGGGAAGAACCAGTAGGGCGGCTCCATGTAGGGCAGGGCGTCTTCCATCGCCACGGCGTCTTCGAGCGCCCCGATCAGGGCCTCGGCATCACCATCGAGATGGGCGATGGTCGCGTCGACGACATGACCCGCGATGCCGAGCAGCTTGTCCGCCGGGTAGCCGTAGGTCTCGTAGGCGTCCGGCCCGTAGATCTCGGCACGCTCGCGGTAGGCACGGCGTTCGCTCTCGGCCGCCTCGCGGACGCCCTTGGCCGCGTAGGCGATGCTGCGCGAAGCGTGCCACATGGCAGTCGCGAAGCGGTGATCCTCGCGCGGCTGCGGTTCGGCCAGCACGTCGTCCCAGCGCGCGAAACGGATCAGGCCGAACATCGGTACGGCAAGAAACTGCTCGATCAGCGGAATGTCACCGATGAGGTCCTTGGGCACGTTGTCGGCGAGCTTGCGTGCGGCATCGATGGCAACTTCGCTGCGACCTTCGAGGCTTGCCGTGTACCACAGGAAATGGATGTTGTGCGGATAGTAGAGCGCCGGGTAGAAGCCCTGCGCGCGGCACTGGTTGATGTAGGACTCGTCGGCCAGGGCAGCGCGTTCGTTGGTCAACGTGGCATCGTGGTAACGACCGACCCGCAGGTAGATGTGCGACGGCATGTGCACGAGGTGGCCCGAGCCGGGCACGAGGTCGCCGAGGCGGTCGGCGCCCGCTTCGGCGCGCTCCGGCGTATCGGAGGCCTCGACCGCGTGGATGTAGAGGTGAATCGCGCCGGGATGATTCGGGTTGCGTGTGAGAACCGATTCCAGCGTCGCGGTCAGGGTATTGGTGAGCGGCTTGGGCCGGCCTTCCTCGTCGTAGTAGGCCCAGGGCATCGTGTCCATCATGGCCTCGGCGTACAGGGTCGCGACGTCGACGTCGTCCGGCCAGGCCGCGGCGACCTCGGCCATGGCATCGGCGAAAGCCTGGTCCAGCGAGCTGCGGTCGGCGACCGGCTCGGCCGCGTAGCGGCGCGCGAGCGCCTCGATCAGCGCCTGCTCGCGCGGGCTGGTCTTGGCCGCCAGGGCCTGCGCTTTCTGCGCTGCCGCGTAGGCTGCGGGCACGTCGCTGTCGGCCATCGGCTTGTTGATGTTGGGGCCGAGGGCGAAGGCTTCGCCCCAGAAGCACATCGCGCAATCGGGATCGAGGCGCTGGGCTTCGCGGAACGAGCGCACTGCCTCGGCATGGTTGAAGCCCCAGGCCAGCACCAGTCCCTGGTCGAAGAATCGTTGCGCGCGGGGCACGCTGGTCGTGATGGGCGAATGGTGGTCGCCGAGATCGTCGAACAGCGGCGCGATGCTGCCGTCTTCGGCGGCCCGGGCCGCGCCCGACAGCAGCACCGTCAGTAGCATGCCGAACAGCGGTACGGCGATGGATCGAACAGGGAACATGCTTGGACTCCTTGGCAAGTGCGGGCCACGTGCGCCATGGGCGGCGCATGGCCGGGCGCCCGCGGGCGCAGTGATATCGACTAACGGGGCGCGTGCGGCGATCGTCAACACGCAAGCGCCGGGGCGATGCCGGTCGATGCGTACCGCCCCGTGCGGTCATCGCAAGGGCGCATTGTGCCCGATCATCGCCCGCTCGTGATTGACCCCGATCACCGCGTGTCGGCGCGTGCGATGGGGCTGCGAGCAAGTCTACGTGGCCTGTGTCACGCTACCGTCGGTGTTTCGTAACGGCCGCGTTGCGCCCTTGTATCGGCGTGGTAATACCGCGCTGGTGCGGCGTTCAGGCGGGCGCGGCGAGACGCGTCACCTCGACGCGCGCGTCGAAGGCGTTCGACCCGAAGCCGTGGTCGGACAAGCCGTCCGGGGTCAGCGCGTTGGCCGATGAGCCGTTGAGCGTCGAGCCCATCCACCAGCCGAACGGCAGGTAGGCGACGCCCGGCGCGGTGTCTTCCGAAACCCGTGCGTGCGCCTCGACCGCGCCGCGCTCGTTGAACAGGCGCACCGCGTCGCCTGGCTCGATGCCGCGCGCGGCGGCATCGGCAGGGTGTAGTTGCACCAGCGGCCCGTCGCGCATGGCGCCGCGCAGCGGCAGGTTCGCGTACTCGGAGTTCAGGAACTGCGCGACCTTGGCCGACATCAGGCGCAGCGGCCAGGTCCTTGCCGTGTCCGCATCCTCGGCGATGGGTACGTAGCCGGGCAGCGCATCGAGGCCGCGCGCGGCAAGCGTGGCGGACTCGAACTCGACCTTGCCGCTGGGCGTGGTGAAGCCGCCGTTGGCGCGCGGACGAAAGTCGTCTGGCAGGGCGAGGCGTGCCCAGCCGTGCTCGAGCAGGTGCTCGAACGTGATGCCCTCGAGCAGCGGGCTGCCGCTCGCGAGCAGGGCGCGGATGCGATCTTCGTCCTCGGAGAGCAGTTCCGGCGCGGTGAAACCGAGGGCGCGCGACAGGCGGCGGAACAACTCGGTGTTCGACACCGCCTCGCCGCGCGGCGCGATCGCCGGCGGATTGAGCGCGAGGTAGGTCTGGCCCCAGGAGGGCATCAGCTCCCAGTGTTCGAACTGGGTGGTCGCCGGCAGCACCACATCGGCGTAGCGCGCGGTATCGGTCATGAACTGCTCGTGGACGACGGTGAACAGGTCTTCGCGTTCGAGGCCGGCGATGATGCGATTCTGATCCGGCAGGGTCACGACCGGGTTGAGGTTGTAGACCAGCATCCAGCTGATGGGCGGTGCCATCGTCTCGTCGGTCAGAGCACGGCCGAGCTGGGCGAGATGCACGGTGCGCGCCGCTGACGGCGCGTCGGCCGGTGGCATCACCACGCGCCAGTCGAGCGCGGCATGAAACAGGTCGTTGGTGAACTGGCACAGGCCGCCGCCACGCTCGCGCCAGGCACCGACTAAGGCCGGCAGGCAGGCCACGGCGCGCACGTTGGCGCCGCCGTTCGAGTAGCGTTCCATGCCGACCAGCAGGCGCAACGCGGCGGGCCGCGTCGTTGCGTACTCGCGCGCGAGCCGTTCGATGTCGTCGGCGGCGATACCGGTGATCGCGGCAACGCGCTCGGGCGGATAATCGCCGATGCGTTCGCACAGGGCGTCGAACCCGAGCGTATGGCGGGCGACGTAGTCGGTGTCGTGCAGGGCGTCGCGCACGATCACGTGCATCAGGCCGAGCGCGAGGGCGGCATCCGTGCCCGGCGCGATCTGCAAGTGCCAGTCGGCATGCGCCGCGGTCGGCGTGCGCACCGGGTCGATGACCACGACGCGCGCGCCGGCCCGCCGCGCGGCACGGATCGGGCCGCCCCACAGGTGTACGTTGGTCGCCGCGGTGTTGGTGCCCCAGATGAGGATATAGCGGCTGTGCTCGAGGTCCTCGGGTAACAGCGTCGTGCCGACACCGATGGTCGCGGTGACGGCGTCGAAAGCGACGTTGCCGCAAATCTGGCGGTCGACCTCCGTTGCGCCGAGATGGCTGAAGAACTGCTCGCCGGCATAGCGGTGCAACATGCCGATGGTGCCAGCGAAATTGCACGGCATCGCGGCGAGCGGGCCATGGCGAGCGATGGCATCCTGCAGCTTGCCGACGACGAGTGCGAGCGCCTCGTCCCAGGAGATGCGCTCGAAACGCCCCTCGCCCTTGGCGCCGACGCGCTTGAGCGGATGGAGGATGCGCTCGGAACTGTAGACGCGCTCCGGGTAGTGCTTGAGCTTCGCGCACAGGGCGCCGCGCGTGAACGGATGCTCCGGCGTACCGCTGAGCGCCACGGCGCGGTCGTCGTCGTCCACCGACACCTGCCACGCGCAGGTATCGGGGCAATCGTGGGGGCAGGCACCGTGAACGGTCTTCATCGAATCACACACTCCTCGCGGGCGGCATCACCGGTGCGTAGCCCCGGTCGCCCATGATGACCACAACGCCCCAAGCATAGCAGCCGCGCCCGCGCTGCCGCCCTGGCCTCTCACCACACGCGAGAGCGGGCCGGAGGGAGCAAGAGAGAGCAAAAGTGTCTGACACTTTTGCTTAAAGTTTGACCAGTTTGTGCTTTGGCCGCGGGCAGCAGGGGCAAAAGTGTCTGACACTTTTGCTTGAGGTTTGACCCGCTCAGGCGTCAGGGCGAGGTTGTCGTGACGCGCTGCAGGAATGGGATGAGCGCGTCGCGCACGGCCTGCGGGTTGTCCTTGAACGGCCAGTGGCCGCTGTCGTCGAGGTAGACGATGTCGGCGCGCGGGAAGGTCTCGCGCTGTTGTTCGGCATAGCGCCACGGCAGGTAGATGTCGGCCTTGCCCCAGATCACGAGGCAGTCCAGGTCGCGCGGGCGCAGTGCCGCGTGGGCGCGCTCGGCGGCGTCGCCGAGGGCATCGGTGGCGCGGTACAGGCGCAGCACCGCGCGTTTGGTGCCGGCATCAAAGTTGTCGAACATCTCGTCGATGTAGGCTTTCGGCAGACCGCGTGGATTGCCGATCTTGAGCAGCGCGTGGAAGCCGGCGCGGGTGGTGGTTGCCATGAACAGCTCGCCGATCAGCGGCAGGCGCCACACGCGCGCGAGGAAGTGCCAGCGATACTCGCGCATGATGCCGACGTTGATCAGCGTGATGCTGGCAACGCGGTCGGGGTGTGCGGTCGCCCAGGCGAGGCCCCATGGCCCGCCGAAGTCGTGGACGACGAGGTGAACGCGGGCGATGCCGAGCGCCGCGAGCAGGGCCTCGAGGTGCCCCGCGTAGCCGGCCACCGTGTAGTCGAAATCGTCGGGTTTGTCGGCCTTGCCGAAGCCCGGCATGTCGGGCGCGACGACACGCGAGAACGGCGCGATCGCCTGGGCCAGGTCGCGCCAGTCGGCGCCGCTGCCGGGATTACCGTGCAGGAACACGACGGCCTCGTCGCCGCGGGGACCGAGATCGATGACTGGCGTGCGCACGCCATTGATCATCACCGGCATGGCGCCGGAATCGCCGCCTGGCGCGGTCTGCGTACTCATGCGATGGCCTCCCCTGTGCGCGCTGTTGCAGCATAGCAGAGCGGCGCCCGCCGGGCGTCGGCACGGATGCTGGCCGGGTCCTCGCGCGACGTTGTGCTCGGATGATCCGGTACTCGCGATCGACTACGATTGACCGTCTGAATACGCACTTCCCGAGGACCCCGCAATGACCGAAGCAGTTATCGTCTCCACCGCGCGCACGCCGCTGTGCAAGAGCTGGCGCGGCTCGTTCAACATGACGCACGGCGCCACGCTCGGCGGCCACGTGGTCAAGGCCGCGCTCGACCGCGCGGGACTCGCGCCCGACGAGGTGGAAGACGTCATCATGGGCTGTGCGAATCCCGAGGGCGCGACCGGTCACAACATCGCGCGGCAGATTGCGCTGCGCGCCGGCCTGCCGGTATCGGTCTCGGGCATGACGGTCAACCGTTTCTGCTCGTCGGGCCTGCAGACCATTGCGCTTGCGGCGCAGCGCGTGATCGCTGGTGAAGCCGAGGTGTTCGTGGCGGGCGGCGTCGAGAGCATTTCCTGTGTTCAGCAGGAAATGAACCTGCACATGATCCAGGACCTGGCCCTGGCCAAGCAAAAGC
>JAPOKK010000336.1 GCA_029977665.1 Pseudomonadota bacterium
ACCAGCTGGTGCGTCATCGCCTCCTGCACCGGCTCCCATAACAACACCGCGATCAGGAATGCCGGCGTCACCGGCAATCCGGAGGCGACGCGCTGGTCGGTGTTGGCGAGCGCGGCTTCGATGAGCCGGTCGCGCTCGGGTTCCGGCGCGCCCGATTCGATCGGGAACAGGTAATCGAGCAGCCGGTACTGGCGCAGCAATTCGTAGCTGCGCACGCCGTGCCCGGCCAGCAGCAGCTTGACCGCCTCGTCGAATAGACGCGCCTGCGGCACGGTTTCCAGCAGATAGCCCAGATCGAACAGCGGCGCCTCGGTGGCGGCTTCGATGCTGAGGTCGAGCTTGGCCGCCAGACGCACCGCGCGCAGCATGCGCACCGGGTCTTCGCGGTAACGCTGTTCTGGATCGCCGATGGTGCGCAGGCGCCGCTGCTCGATGTCGTCGAGCGCGCCCACGTGGTCGATGAGCGAGAAATCCTCGATCCGGTAGTACAGCGCGTTCACGGTGAAGTCGCGCCGGATCACGTCCTCCTCGCGCGTGCCGTACACGTTGTCGCGCAGGATGCGATCGCCGTCGAGACGGGCGTCGTCCTCGTCCTCGGCCTTGTCGTGCGAGGCGCGGTAGGTGGCGACCTCGATGATCTCCGGCCCGAAGTGCACGTGCGCCAGACGAAAGCGGCGGCCGATCAGGCGGCAGTTGCGGAACGTCGCCCGCAGATGCTCCGGCGACGCATTGGTGGCGATGTCGAAATCCTTTGGCGTCACGCCCAGCAGCAGGTCGCGCACGCCGCCGCCGACCAGGCAGGCCTCGTAGCCGGCCTTGTGCAGGCCGTAGAGCACGTTCAGCGCGTTCTTGCTGATGTGCGCGCGGGAAACGGAGTGTTCGGCGCGGGACAGGATGCGGGGCGGACCGAGGGAAAGTTCCTGCATAGGTCTCGTGTGGCGGGGTGCGTCCCGGGGGCGGGCTTGTGCCCGCCTGTCGCGACAGGACGTGTGTCGGGTATAGTAGCAGCTTGCCTTTCCGGCCACCGGCTCCCTTCGTCTAGTGGCCCAGGACGTCGCCCTCTCACGGCGAAAACAGGGGTTCGAGTCCCCTAGGGAGCGCCATCCGCCGGTCTATCAACGGCCGCGTCGCATCGTCACATTGGGCGCATTCGCGCCGTTTCAAGGGGCCGCCGCGCCATGGATCCCGTACTTGCCGGCACCGAGCCGGCGATTCGCGTGCTGGCCATGCCGGCCGACACCAACCCCACCGGCGACATCTTCGGCGGCTGGCTCATGTCACAGATCGACCTCGCCGGCGGCATCGTCGCTAGCCGTCGCGCCCGCGGCCGGGTCGTCACCGTCGCCATGAACGCCTTCGAGTTTCACCAGCCGGTGTTCGTCGGCGATCTTGTGAGTTGCTACGGCCGCGTGGTGCGGGTCGGGCGCACCTCACTCACGCTGCATCTTGAAGCCTACGCCGAGCGCGCGGGCGATCCGGGCAAGGTGGTCAAGGTCACCGAAGCCACCGCCACCTTCGTCGCGGTCGACGAGCAGCGCCGGCCGCGGCCGGTGCCGGACATGGACGACGCAGCGCCCTGAGCGCGCCGATTCGGATGCTTCGCCGCGCGCAGTACGCGCAGACGCTTCACTACGTTGTTCGTGGCGCGCCCCGCGCCGCTCACTTCGCGATCACACCCACCGGCGACACACGGCCGCCGATGGGCTTGTCCATCCTTATTGACCGCGTGGGAGTCCACAGCCCGGCAGGCCGGTCATTTCGCGCACCGGCTGCGGCAGGTAGCCCGACAAGTCGGCGTCGGTGAACGCGAACACGTAAACCTTGTTCGGGTTCGGCACCATACCGCGCGTGGGGTCGCCAGGCGCCTTGGTCGGATCGGCCACCTCCGCCAGGAAGTCATTGTCGTTGGCCACGTACAGCGTGTGCTTAGACACGCCGTCTATCGTCACGTCCGGACCGAACGCCACGCCTTCGATCTTGGACGGGATGTAGCGCGGGTCGACGCCGGCCGCGGTCAGTTCCGTCACCACGTCCAGGAACTCCGTCTTGGCAACCGCGTAGTTGCTGAGGTCACCACCCGCGACGTTGCTGATGTCGGTCGCGCCATCAAGGTCGATCAGGAACAGCTTCTTCACCTTTGCAGCGGATGCGGTGTCGGTCAGCAGCGGCGTATCGGCCAAGCCCGAGCCGTCGCGCTCGTCGACCAGGAACTGGTGCTCGTTGACGGCCACGATTTCGCTAATACCCGAGCCCTTGGTGAGCTTGTAGGCGTACTCGCGCGTCGCGCCGGTGCGCGTGTCGATGGTCACGATGCGCAGGCTGCTCTTCTTGTCCTGCTCGAGGTTCGCCTGCATGGCGCCGACCAGCAGATTCCCGGACGGCGTGATGGCGAGACCCTCCATGCCCTTGTTGGTGACGCGGCCGACGGTGTTGCCGCTGATCTCGACGTCCTTTTGCGGCGACAGGTTCGTGATCGCAAGATTGGCCGGCAGCGTGAAGGCGCGCAGCCGCTCGCCGGTAACGCGGTTGAACTGATACACGTAGGGGCCGTACTCATCCGACACGTACACGAACTGGCCGTTGTTCGACACGCGGATGCCTTCCGGGTCGAGCCGCGCGTTGTTCGGACTGGTGGACGGTTGCGCCGGGTCGAAATTGTCCGACCGACCGCTGAAGTAGTACCGGTGGTTCACGTCGTTCAGCGCCGGTGCGCCCGACCCCAGCGGCGCGACGCCGTCCGCCTGATAGCCAAGCCCGGCACCGGTGCCATAGACCAACGGTGTAGCGCTCGACAGCAGCGTCGTGTCGAGCATGGTCGGCGTCAGCGTGAACGGCAGCGCCGAGCCCGGGTCGCTCGGCGACAGGCGCAGGTCCATCGTGTGGAAGCGCGGGATGTACGACACCGTGTCGTCGACCAGCGCGTTATAGGGATTGGCGTTCGGCCCGCGATCGGGCAGCGCCAGGAACGTGGTGCCGCCGGCGTACGCCAGCCCCGACCCCAGGCCGCCGAGTCGGTTGCCGGCGATAGCGTTCTCGAGCGACGCGGCGGTTGCCGAGGAGCGGTCCTCGATGTGGGCGTCGATGGTGCCGATGGCAATCAGCTGCGGTGCGCCGGCCTGCGCGGCGCCTGCGACACACAACGCCGCGGCGGACACCGCAGCACCCGTCTTGTTCAACATGAGCAACTCCCGGTCAGTGATGGCGAAGCGAACCGCCGCACTGTAGGAACCGGAAATTGCGGTTTGGTGACGACGCCGGACGCCAGCGATCCGGCGCGAAAAGCGCTCGTCGGCGGCAGGCGCTGACGTCGTTGCCAGCAATGCGGTGTCCCGACGACTCAGCTTCGACGCGCCGGCGCGCCGCCAAGATCGACACACGCGCCATCGTCTGTCATGGCACAGCGGCCGGTGGACGCCCGAAGGGCATGTCCGAAAACGGCGAGCGCCGCCGCCACGCCGGCCTATGATCGCCGGCATGGAACTCGACCCGGACGCCGCCTGGCAGGCCCTCGCCGCGCGCGATGCACGCTTCGACGGCCGCCTGTTCGTGGGTGTGACCAGCACCGGCATCTACTGCCGGCCGATCTGCCGCGTGCGCACGCCGCTGCGCCGCAACTGCCGTTTCTTCGCGACGCCGGCACAGGCCGAGGCGGCGGCGTTTCGCCCGTGTCTGAAATGCCGGCCGGAGATCGCGCCCGGCGCCGGCCTGCCGTGGAGCCTGATGGATGCCTCGCGCACCATGGCTCATCAGGCCGCGCTGGCGCTGAATGCGCAGATCGACAGCAGCGATGCCGCGGCGCTGAACGCATTGGCCGAGCACCTCGGCATCAGCGACCGACATCTGCGCAGCATTTTTGCGACC
>JAPOKK010000062.1 GCA_029977665.1 Pseudomonadota bacterium
CACGGAACACGGTGAGGCCTTCCTTGAGGCTCAACTGGAACCAGTCACGACAGGTCACGCGGTTGCCGGTCCAGTTGTGGAAGTACTCGTGGGCGACGACGCGGTCGAGCATCATGTAGTCGTTGTCGGTGGCGGTATCGGGCCGCGCGAGCACGTAGCGCGTGTTGAATATGTTGAGGCCCTTGTTCTCCATCGCGCCCATGTTGAAGTCGCCGACGGCGACGATCATGTACTGGTCGAGATCGAGCTCGAGGCCGAACGTTTCCTCGTCCCAGCGCATCGCATGCTCGAGCGATTCGAGCGCGAACTCGCTCTGGTCGAGTTTTCCCGGCTCGACGAACACCATCAGCTTGACCGTGCGGCCGGAAGCGGTGACGAACTCCCGTTCGAGCTTGTCGAGCTTCGCCGCGACCATGGCAAAGAGATACGACGGCTTGAGGAACGGGTCCTCCCAGCGCGCGTAGTGGCGCCCGCCCGCTTCGTCGCCGCTGTCGACGAGGTTGCCGTTCGAGAGCAGCAACGGCAGGCGTTCGCGGTCCGCGTGGATGGTCGTCGTGTAGCGCGACATCACGTCGGGGCGATCGAGGAAAAACGTGATGCGGCGGAAGCCCTCGGCCTCGCACTGCGTGAAATACCCGTCCTTGGAACGGTACAGGCCCATCAGCTGGGTGTTGCGGTCGGGGTCCACGCGTACCACGGTCTCGAGCTGGAAGCGGTCCGGCACGTCGGGAACCGTCAGGTGCTCGCTGTCGAGCGCGTAGGCATCGGGCGCGAGCGGTCTGCCATCGAGCGCGATGCTGACGAGTTCGAGTTCGTCGCCATCGAGCACCAGCGGCGCGCTGGCATCGACCGCCTCGGGGTTGCGCGCGAGCGCGAGCGTGGCGCGTACCTCGGCATGGTCGTCGCGCAGGTCGACATCGAGATCGACCTGCTCGATGAGAAAGGGCGGTGGGGTGTAATCGCGCAGGTGGATGGCCTGCGGGGTGGGATTCAGCATGCTGGCTCCTGCAAGAGGCTGGGCCTGTTGATGATTGCGGCCGCCGCACCGTGGCGGGACGGGGCGACAGCACCTATTCGACGATGCGGTGTTCTTCGGTCATCAGGATGGCGATGCTCGACGCACTCGCCGTCGCGCTTTCCCGCGCGCGCTGGCCGGCTGGCGTGTCGAACACGGACTCCATCGCGGCGCGGCTCTCGAACCACACCTCGGCGACGCCGTCGAAGGCCTGGTCGGGCGTGGTGGCGAGATTGATGCTGTAACGCACCAGGCCCGGCCACGCCCGCACCTTGGGTGCGTGCTCGGTCAGCCACCAGTGCTTGAACGCGTCGAAATCCATGCCCGCGGGGCGCTTGATGATCCCGATGACCTTGAACATGGCGCTCCTCGACGGGTTTTCAACCGGCCTCCGATTCTACGCAAATCGACCCGGCACGCCATGGTCGCGGCGGGGCATCGCCGTTATGCTCGGTCTTCGCCCACCCCCGCCGGGAGACCCGCCATGATCGATCTCTACTACTGGCCGACACCGAACGGCAAGAAAGTCACGATCCTCCTCGAGGAATGCGCCATGCCCTACGAGGTCAAGGTGTGCAACATCGGTAAGGGCGACCAGTTCACCGACGAGTTCCTCGATATCTGCCCCAACAACCGCATGCCCGCCATGGTCGACCACGCGCCCCCCGACGGCGGGCCGCCGCTGTCGATATTCGAGTCCGGCGCGATGATGATGTACATCGCCGAGAAGGCCGGCCGTTTCTGGCCGCAGGAGCTGCGCGGCAAATACGAGGTCACGCAATGGGTCATGTGGCAGATGGCCAACCAGGGGCCGAAGTCGGGCGAGTGCGGGCACTTCCGTCGCCTCGGCGACAGCCAGGGCGACCAGCGCTATGCCGTCAACCGCTTCACTGACGAGGTCAATCGCCTCTACGGTGTGCTCGACCAGCGCCTCTACGAATCGCGCTACCTGGCCGGCGATGAATACACCATCGCCGACATGATCGCCTACCCGTGGTGCGCCCTGGCCGAGACACACGGCCAGGACGTGAGCGGTTTCGTTCACTTCCGGCGCTGGTGGGACGAGCTCTCGGCGCGGCCCGCGGTGCAGCGCGGCATGGCGGTCGGCAGCGACCTCAGCCTCGATCTCGAGAACATGAGCGAGGAAGAGAAGGCAGCGCTGAGAAAGCTGCTCTACAACCAGCGCGCGCGGCCCTTGCGCGAGCCGCGCCGCGTTCGCTGACACCATTCGCAAGGGGCTGCACGAGCGAGCGAGCGGGCGTGCCCGACGGCGGCGCGATCGGCGCGCCCTCCCTGTCGAGCTTGCTCAGGCCATGCGGTGACCGCCGAGGGCGTCCTGCAGGCGCTCGCCGAGCTCGGCAAGTTCGCGGCTGGCCGCCTCGACCTGCTCGAAATCGTGGGTGTTGGTCGCCACCACGCTGGCGATTTCGGCGACGTTGCCGCGGATCTCGGCCGCTGTCGCGCTCTGCTGTTCGGCGGCGACCGCGATGCGGCTGTTCATCATGTCGATCTCCGAGACGTGCGCGGCGATGCGTTCGAGCGACTCGCCGGCCTGGTGCGCCTTGAGCACTGCGTCACGGGTATGCTCGCGGCCGCGTTCCATGACATCGGTGGCCTGCGTCGAGCGCGTGCGCAGTGCGCCGATGATGTGCTGTACTTCCAGCGTCGACTCCTGCGTGCGCGTCGCCAGCATGCGCACTTCGTCGGCAACGACGGCGAAGCCGCGGCCCTGCTCGCCAGCGCGCGCGGCCTCGATGGCGGCGTTGAGCGCCAGCAGGTTGGTCTGCTCGGCAATGCCGCGTATGACGTCGAGCACCGCTTCGATGTTCTGGCTGTCCTGACGCAACTGCTGGACGACCGTCGATGCCTCGAGCACGCTCGATTCCACCTGGTCCATGCAGCCGATGGTCTGCTTGACCACGGTGCGGCCTTCGCTCGCCGCATGATCGGCGACGTTTGCGGCTTCGGCGCCGGCGGCCGCGCCGCGGGCGACTTCCTCCACGGCGGCGAGCATGTCGTTCATCGCCTCGCTCAGCCCGGCGGTTACCGCATGCTGTCGATGCATGCCCGCCGCCGAGGCCTGCGTGATGCCGCGCAGGCGGTCGGCTGCGCCGGCGACATCCTCGGCGGCACCACGGAATCCGTTCAAGGTGCTGGCGAGCACCGCGATCATGCGGTTGATGGCCTCGGTCAGCCGCATCGAGATGGGATTGCCACTGCCGGTGAGGGGCGCGGTGAGGTCCGCGTGCCCCTGCTCGAGATCGGCGGCGATGCGCGAGACGCTGTTCACCGTGGTCTCGATGGGGGCGACGATGGAGCGCGCGAAGGCACGTCCGAGCAGGATGCCAAGCGGCAGCAGCGCGAGCAGGCACAGCGCACTGAACGTGACGATGTCGCGGCGTAGCGTGCCGATGGTGGCGAAGGCCTCGGCCGCGTCGAGCTGGCTGACGATGGCCCAGTCGAGCCCCGCGATCGCGAGCGGTGCATGTGCCGCGAGCACGTCGTGGCCACGCTGATCGCGGAACACCCCGGCGCCTTCGGTACCGGCGAGCGCCGTGCTCGCGAGTGGCGCGGCGACGGGCTGCAGGCCGATCGTCGTGTTCTTGCGTGCGATTGCCTCCACGGTCGCCGTCGGCGTGCCGGCCGCGGCGATTTCGGCGAGGTAGGCCTCGCGATCCTCGAGCAGGTGACGCGCCATGCTGCGCATGGTGCCGTCGACGCCGACGACGAAGACCTCGCCCGAGCTGCCCAGGCCGCTGCCGGCCCACTCGTGGTCGGCGCTGACGATCGCTTCGAGTGCATCGATCGGGAGCTGCAGGACGAGGACACCGATCCTGCTGTCGCCGTCGTAGACGGGGCTGGCGATGAACGCCGCCGGATCCGCGTAGGACGGCACGTAGGGCGCGAAGTCGGTCAGCACCGCGGTGTCCGGCTGCGTGGCGGCAGCGGCGGCACGGAAGGCCTCACCCAGGGCGCTGTCGGCGAACGGACCGTCGAGCAGGGAGGTGGCGTAGTCGATTTCCTTCGCTGCGGAGTAGACGATATCGCCACTGTCGGCGTCGACGAGGAAGATATCGCGGTAGCCGAAGCGGCGTCGGTAGTCGTCCAGGTAGGGGTGAAAGCGGGCGTGCGCGGCATCGTAATCGGTCGCCTCCTGCACGTCCGCCCATGCGTCCCGCGTTGGCGGCAGCGGCGTATCCGCGCCTGGCAGGTAGCGCGCTTGCAGCGCGAGGGCGTCGGCGTCGAGTGCCGCCAGCAAGGGTTCGACAGCGAAGCTGCCCTGCGCATTGCGTTCCCGATACTCGCGCAGAAAGCCGTCGCGATAATGGTCCGCGAGGCGCGCCTGCGCGCGGGGGAGTGACAGCATCGGGCGTTGCGCGCGATAGGTGTCGAACGCCTGCTCGAAGGCCCGCATCGCGTCGCTCACCATGAGGTTGCCGGACAATGCCCGCGCCTGGCTGCCGAGTTGCGCGAAGTAGCGTTCGACCTCGGCCTTCTTGGCGGCCCGAAGCGCGACCAGGCGGGCATACGCCTGCTCCTCGAGGGCGTCATGTCCATCGCGGACCGCGACCCAGGTCACCACCGCCGTGAGTATGGCCGCGGGCAGGGTGACGAGCAGGATCGATGTCAGCAGCAGCCGGCCATTCATATTGAGTCGTGCCATGGGCATTGTTGCGGGAAACGGTGTGTCGTGTCCCTGTGTCGGTCGCGCGGGCGGAAGGTTGAGCGCTCGGGGCGCCGGCCCCCATGAGCAGCGGCGCTGCCCGCGCGCCGCACGTGCTGACTCTGACGCGGCTTCGGTTGCCCTCGTTGGGGGACACACGGCCGCCGTCAATCGATTTACAATCCCTGCGCGACACGCGCACCGCCCGCCAACCGGCCGAGAATCCCCTTATGAACATCGCCAACGACCACGTCGTCACCTTTCATTACCGCCTGCGCGACGCAGACGGCAACGCGCTGGAAGACTCCCATGACGGTGATCCGCTGAGCTACCTGCACGGCCACGGCGGAATCATTCCCGGCCTCGAGGCCGCGATGCGCGGGCGCGCCGCCGGCGACAGTTTCGAGGTGACGCTGGCGCCGGCCGAGGCCTATGGCGAGCGCCAGGCCGACGCCGTCCAGCGCGTGCAGCGCAAGTACGTGAGGACACGCGGGAAGCTCACGCCAGGTCAGGTCATCGAGGTCGGCACCGACCGTGGCCCGCGCCAGGTGGTCGTGGTCAAGGCCGGCAAGTTCGTCGTCGACGTCGATACCAACCACCCGTTGGCCGGACGCACGCTGACGTTCGCCATCGATATCGTCGAGGTGCGCGAGGCGACGGCCGAGGAGAAGGCGCATGGTCATGCCCACGGGCCCGGCGGGCACCACCACCATTGATTGAGCGGACCACGCCGCGCGGCGCGCAGCCGTGATTGCTTTCGAGGACGTGACGCTCCGGCGCGGCGCGCGGGCGTTGTTCGAGCACGCGACGTTCACCCTGCACGATGGGCAGCACGTCGGCCTGACGGGTGCCAACGGTTGCGGCAAGTCGAGCCTGTTCAAACTCCTGCTCGGTGAACTCGGCGTCGACCAGGGTGAACTGCGCCTGCCCCGGGGGTTGCGCATCGCGCACATGGCGCAGGAGGTCGAAGCGAGCCCGGCGAGCGCGCTCGATTATGTCATCGACGGCGATCGCGAGCTGCGGCACTGGCAGGACGTGCTGGCCCGCGCGGAAGCTGCCGACGACCACGACACGATGGTCGCCGCGCACGCCGAGATCGACCAGCGCGACGGCTACAACGCGCACTACCGCGCGGGCCAGTTGCTGCACGGCCTGGGGTTCGCCGAGGACGAGCTCGCGCGCCCGGTCAGTGCCTTCTCGGGCGGCTGGCGCATTCGTCTCAACCTGGCCCGCGCCCTGATGTGCCCGAGCGACCTGCTGCTGCTCGACGAGCCCAGCAACCACCTCGACCTCGACGCCACCGACTGGCTCGAAGGCTGGCTCGGGCGCTACCCGGGCACGCTGCTGCTGATTTCCCACGACCGCGATTTTCTCGACGGCACCGTTCAGCAGATCCTGCATATCGAGCACGGTGCCATCCACGCCTATCGCGGCAACTACACCGCGTTCGAGCGCCAGCGCGGCGAACGCCTCGCGCAGCAGCAGGCACTGCACGAACGCCAGCAGGCGCGGATTGCCGCCATCGAATCGTTCGTGCGGCGTTTCCGTGCCAAGGCGACCAAGGCACGCCAGGCACAGAGCCGGCTGAAAGAACTCGCGCGCATGCCGCAGATCGCTGCCGCGCACGTCGACTCGCCGTTCGATTTCCGCATCCGCGAGAGCGAGAAGGTGTCCGATCCGCTGCTCGTACTCGACGATGCGGCGATCGGTTATGACGGACACGCGGTACTGCGCGGCGTGCGCGTGATGATCCATCCCGGCGCGCGTATCGGCCTGCTCGGTGCGAACGGTGCCGGCAAGTCGACGCTGATCAAGGCCATGACCGGACAACTGCAGCCGCTCGCGGGCGCGCGCACGCCCGGCACTCACCTGGCGGTCGGTTATTACGATCAGCAGCAGCTCGAAGCGCTCGACCTCGATGCGAGCGCGCTGACCCATGTGCGGCGCCTGAGTCCCCGCACGCCCGAGCAGGAGATCCGCAACTTCCTCGGTGGCTTCGATTTCCACGGCGACGCCGCGCTGGTGCCGATCCGCCCCATGAGCGGGGGCGAGAAGGCGCGCCTCGCGCTCGCGCTCATCGCCTGGCAGCGGCCCAACCTGCTGTTGCTCGACGAACCCACCAATCACCTCGATCTCGACATGCGCCAGGCGCTGACGGTCGCGCTGCAGGCCTTCGACGGCGCGATGGTCGTCGTTTCCCACGATCGCTACCTGCTGCGCAATTCCGTCGACGAGTTCTGGCTCGTCGCGCAGGGCCGCGTGGCGCCGTTCGAAGGGGACCTCGAGGATTACCACCGCTGGCTCGCCGAGCGCGTGCGTGCCGGCGCGAGCGAGGACCTCGCGCGCGACGAGCCGGTGAGTGCCGTCCCGCCAAGAGCGGCGCGCGATGCGAGGGCCGAGCGCCGCGATGCCGCCGAGCGACGCCAGCGTCTCACGCCGCTGCGCCGCGAGGTCGAACGGCTCGAGAAGGCTATGGCCAAGGTGCAGGGGGAACTGGCCGACATCGAGGCTGCGCTGGGCGATCCGAGCATCTACGAGGACAGCGAGAAGGCGCGCCTGCAGACCCTGCTGCAACGCCAGGGACGCCTCAGGCAGGCCCTGCAGGTGGACGAGGAAGCCTGGCTCGAGGCGCAGGAGCGCCTCGAGACGCTGGCCGGCGAACTCGGCCTGAGCGTCTGAGCGGGGCGCGCCGCGACCCCGCGGGATGCGCTACAGTGCGTCACTCGATCACGCGGTGCGACGCACGCGGCGGGGCAGGGCGAGGTCGCCGTCGCGGCGAGCCGCCGGGCCCGCGTCCGCGCGCGGCCCGCGACACAGCGCGGGGAGGGCGCGATGATGATGCTGAGATACATGATGGCCGCAGGGCTGCTGGCGGCGGCCGCTCTCGCGCCCGCGGGGGCGGACGATGCGCGCCTCGCCGGCGCCGGCGAAGACGCGGACAACTGGCTGACCTATGGCCACGGCTGGGCCAACCAGCGTTACAGCGCGCTCGCCGGGATCGATACCGGTAACGTCGCGCGGCTGCGCCCTGCGTGGATCTACCAGACCGGCATCGTCGGGACCTTTCCGACCAACCCGCTGGTCGTCGACGGCGTGATGTACCTCACCACGCCCTACAACCACGTCGTCGCGCTCGACGCCGCCAGCGGCGAGCCGCGCTGGCGCTACCGTCACGAACTTGCCGAGGAGAAGCTTTGCTGCGGGGCGCACAACCGCGGCCTCGCCTGGGGCTACGGCCGGCTCTACATGGTCACCGCGGACGCGCGCTTCATCGCGCTCGATGCCGCGAGCGGGGCGCTGGTGTGGGACATCCCCATGGTCGACCCGATGAGCGGCGAGATGGCCGATCTGGACGCCATCCGCGACTATGATCCGGACGACCCGGCGGCCTTCGCGCGCGCCACCCGCTTCGCCGGCAACATGGCGCCCGTCGTGCACGACGGCAAGGTCTTCGTCGGCGTCAGCGGTACTGGCTACAGCGCCGTGCTCGGCGATGCCGAGAAGCAATCCGCCTCGGTGCTCGGGCGTCCCGGCGTACGGCGCGGGCTGCGCGCCTTCCTGTCGGCCTACGATGCCGACAGCGGCCGCCTGCTATGGCGCTGGTACGCGACCGCCTCGAGCGGCTGGGAGGGCGAGTTCGCGGCAACCACTTCCTTCGGCGACGCGCTCGAGCGCGATCTCGCCGCCGAGCGCGCCGCTGCGCCCGCGCATCGCGATGCCTGGCGCCGCGGCGGTGGATCGATCTACTCCTCGCCGTCGATCGACCCGGAGCTCGGCCTGGTCTACTTCGGTACCGGCAATGCCTCGCCGACGTATGCCGACCAGCTCCGCCCCGGCGACAACCTCTACACCTCGTCGATCGTCGCGCTCGACATCGATAGCGGCGAGCTGCGCTGGTATCACCAGCTCGTACCGCACGACATCTGGGGCTACGACGCGGCCTCGCCGCCGGTGCTGCTCGAAGTGCCGGACGAGCAGGGCCGCCTGGTGCCGGCGCTCGCGGCGGCGTCGAAGTCGGGTTGGCTGTACCTGCTCGACCGCCGCGACGGACGCCCGTTGCGCCGCTCGGAGCCGTTCGTGCCGCAGAACGCCGGCATGTTTCACCGTCCCACCCCGGAAGGCCTGCTGATCGCGCCGGGGGCGGCCGGCGGCGCGAACTGGCCGCCGTCGGCTTACAGTCCGCAGACCGGGCTGGTCTACGTCCCCGCCGGTCACCAGCCGACCCGTTACACGCTCGAGCGCAACGCCGATGGCGAAGCGGTCAACGTCCTCAGCTTCCTCAACGATATCGACCGCTGGGGCCTGCTCTCGGCAATCGATCCGGCCGACGGTCACATCGCCTGGCAGGCGCGCAGCCCGCTGCCGATGATTTCCGGCGCGCTCGCCACCGCCGGCGGACTGGTCTTCGCCGGCGAGTCGAGCGGCGAGTTCAGCGCCTTCGACGCGGCGAGCGGCGAGCGGCTGTGGTATTTCCGAACCGGGGCCGGCGTCAACGCACCGCCGGTCACCTACCGTGTCGACGGGCGGCAGTACGTCGTCGTCGCCGCCGGCGGTCATGCGCTGTTCGACTTCCCGCAGGGCGACGCCGTCGTCGCCTTTGCGCTGCCGGAGGGAGACGACTAGGCGGATTCGACACGAGCCGCCGCGCGCCCACGGGTGACGTTGCGCGCAACGAGACGATCGGCGATCGTGCCATCGGTACGGTGCCACCTGACGGGGCGCGCCTTCATCCCTTATCGCCTACCGGAGCACGCATGAACGAGATCATCCTGCATCACTACGAGCTGTCCCCGTTCTCGGAGAAGATTCGCCGCCTGCTGGCGTACAAGCGCGTCGACTGGCGGGCCGTCGAGCAGCCGGTGATGGCGCCCAAGCCGGCGCTGACGCCGCTGACCGGCGGCTACCGGCGCATTCCCGTGATGCAGATTGGCGCAGACGTCTACTGCGATACCGCGTTGATCGCACGCCGGATCGAAGCGCTGCACCCCGAGCCCGTCACGATCCCGGACGCCTTCGCCGGTGCCATCGCCGTGATCGAGGACTGGGCCGATCACCGCCTGTTCATGCAGGCCGTGCCGCCGGTGGTGGTGCGCCTGCTCGATGCCCTGCCGCCCGGCTTTCTCGAAGACCGTCAGCAGATGACACCCGGCTTCTCGCGCGAGGCGCTCGTTGCCGGCGCACCGCATGCGCTCGAGCAGGCCGGCCATTCGCTCGATTACCTCGAGGCCCAGCTCGGCGCCTCGCCCTGGCTGGTCGGCGAGCATTTCACGCTCGCCGATGCCGCCTGTTACCACCCGGTCCGTTTCATGCAGAACAGTCCCGAACTCGCCGAACGCGTCGCCGCACGGCCGGCGCTGGCGGCGTGGGCAGCGCGCATCGCGGGCTTCGGGCCGGGTGAGTGCCGCGCGATGGAACCCGCCGAAGCCCTCGCCGTCGCGCGCGCCGGCGAGCCGGCTGACGTCGGCGGCGGCGCGGTTGCCGCGTCGGGCTTCGCTGTCGGCGACACGGTCGACATCCAGGCCGACGACTATGGCCAGGAGGTGACGACCGGCCGCATCCTGCACCTGGACCAGAACGAGATCGTGGTCCTGCGCGACGATGCCGATGTCGGCGCCGTCGCGGTGCACTACCCGCGCGCCGGCTACCGCGTGCGCGCGCACTGACCGCGAGAGGCTTGCCGAGCGCTACCGGTAACTAGAACCGGTCTCAAGATTATTCGTGGCTGCGCCGATGGCTGTTTGCGCGCAGTTCAAGGCGCGAGGAGCGTGGTTTAGCCGTAGCTAAATGAGCGACGAGCAACGCGGAAATGCGCGCAAACAGCCGTCGGCCCTTCGGGTTGGGCCCCCACCAATATTTTTGTGGGGCCCGTCTACGGCGTTACAGTGCTTGGAAATAGAACCACTATTCCCTTCGCACTGTGCCCCCATGAATGATTTTCCTGGGGCCGAGCTTTTTGGGCGCCAACGCAACCACGAATAATCTTGAGACCGGTTCTAGTACCCGCGATAGACGCCGTCGCGTTTCTCGCGGAACGACGCGATCGCCTCGGCGTGGTCCGGACCGGCCTTGGCGATGGCGATGTTGGACGCGATGAGATCGAGGCAGGTCGCCATGTCGGCGCCGGAGAGGGCGTGGTCGACGGCGCGCTTGATCAGGCGCACCGAGAGCGGCGGCAGCGCCGCGAGGCGCGCCGCCAGCGCCTGGGCGGCGCCGGCCAGCTCGTCGTCCGGGTAGACGTGGTTGACCAGGCCGATGCGCAGTGCCGTCTCGGCGTCGATGAAGTCCGCACCGAGCAGCAGTTCCAGCGCCCAGGCGCGGCCGACCAGCTGCGGCAGGAACCAGGCGCCGCCGCCGCCCGGCAGCAGGCCGATGCGTGCGTAGGTTTCGGCGAAGCGTGCGCTCGCCGCGCAGACGCGGATGTCGCAGGCCAGCGCGAGGTCGAGCCCGCCGCCGGTGGCGACGCCGTTGATGGCAGCGATGACAGGCTTGTCGAAGCGCGCGAGGCGCTTGGGAAAGGCCTGGATGACCTCGTCGATATAGGCCTTGGTGCGGTGTGGCGTGTTGTCGGCCTCGGCGCCCATCTGGCCGACGTCGCCGCCCGAGCAGAAACCGCGACCGGCGCCGGTGAGGACCACCGCACCGATGTCGTCGCGTGCGGCGCACTCGTCGAGGCGTGCGACGAGCGTGGCGAGCATCTCGTCGGTGAACGCGTTCAGTTTCGCGGGTTGGTTGAGCGTGAGCGTGGCGACCCGCGCCTCGTGCGTGAACAGAACGGTATCGGTCATGGTCTCTCCCCGGCGTTGCGCGACGCCTGCGGTTGTATGCGAGGCGGCCTGCCGAGTAAAGCGCGCACACCGCGGGTGACGCGAGCAGGGCGACCGGTGGTCGCGTGATTCGATAGAATCCCGGCCATGACCAAAGCGACCTTCAACCGTGAGCTGCTGGCGTTCCTCGACGCCTCGCCGACTCCGTTCCACGCTGTGCGCACGATGCGCGAGCGCCTGCTCGAGGCCGGCTTCGAGCCGCTCGACGAAGCCGAAGCCTGGCAGCCGAAAGCGCGTGGGTGCTACTTCGTCACGCGCAACGATTCGTCTCTGATCGCCTTCCGCCTCGGCCGCCGCCCGCTCGCCGAAGATGGCCTGCGCATGGTTGGTGCTCACACCGACAGCCCCTGTCTCAAGCTCAAGCCGAACGCGGGGATTGCGCGGCACGGTTATCGCCAGCTCGGTGTCGAGGTCTACGGTGGCGTGCTGCTCAATCCCTGGTTCGATCGCGACCTGTCGCTCGCCGGGCGGGTGACGCTGCGCGCGCGTGGCGGCGGCCTGCGCAGCCGGCTGATCGATTTCGCGCGGCCGCTCGCAGTCATCCCGAGCCTCGCGATTCACCTCGATCGAGAAGCTAACACCGAGCGTAGCGTCAACAAGCAGACCATGCTGCCGCCGCTGCTCGCGCTCGGCGGCGAGCCGCTCGACGTTGCCGCGCTGGTGCGCCGCGCGATGAAGGAGACGGGAGCCGCTGGCAGCGGTGAGACCCTGCTCGATTTCGAGCTCTTTCTCTACGATACGCAGCGCGCCGCCGTGGTCGGTCTCGAGGAGGAGTTCATCGCGAGCGCGCGGCTCGACAACCTGCTCAGCTGCCACACCGGTCTCGCCGCGCTGCTCGATGTGAAGAACGAGCACGCGCAACTGCTGGTGTGCAACGACCACGAAGAAGTCGGCAGCGGTTCGCATGCCGGGGCGCGCGGCAACTTCCTCGCCAGCGTGCTCGAACGTCTCGCCGGCGGTGAAGAGGCGTACGCGCGCCTGATCGCGCGCTCGATGATGGTCTCTACCGACAACGCGCACGGTATCCATCCCAACTTTGCCGACAAGCACGACGGCCAGCACGGGCCGCTGATCAACGCTGGCCCGGTGCTCAAGGTCAATGCCAACCAGTCCTACGCCACCAACAGCGAGAGTGCGGCAATCCTGCGGCACGCCGCGGCGCGGGCGAAGGTGCCGCTGCAAGCCTTCGTCACGCGTACCGACATGGGCTGCGGCAGCACCATCGGCCCGCTGACGGCGACCGCGCTCGGTGTGCGCACGGTCGATGTCGGCGTGCCGACGTTCGCGATGCATTCGATTCGCGAGCTGGCCGGCGTCGACGACGCCTGGTCACTCAAGCGCACGCTCGATGCCTTTTTCGCGATGCCCGACCTGCGCGTGCAGACGGCGGACTGAGTTCGTCGTCAGCGGCTCGCGGTGCTTGCGTCGGCGGGGCGCCGCGCGAACATCACGGTGTCGAGGTAGCTCAGTACGAGCACGTCGTCCTGGTTGAAGAGGCGAAAGCGGAACTTGACGATGCCGCGATCGGGCTTGCTGCGCGAGGGCCGGGTTTCCAGGCATTCGATG
This sequence comes from Pseudomonadota bacterium, assembly GCA_029977665.1. Taxonomy (GTDB): domain Bacteria; phylum Pseudomonadota; class Gammaproteobacteria; genus JACKNG01. The sequence continues at coordinate 13,070 of JAPOKK010000062.1, forward strand.
GCGAGACGCAACGCGTCGCCCGGATAGACGGGGTGCGGGAAGCGCAGTTCGTCGAAACCGAGCGCGCCGATCACCGCGCCGCTCCAGGCCGCGCCGTTCAGCATCGCCTGCTTGGCGCACAGAGTGTACTGCCCGGACGCGGTGAAGCCGCGCAGGCCGCGAGCGCGCGCTGCTTCGTCATCGGTGTGGATCGGCAGCGGATCCCAGCGCCGATTGAACGCGAGCAGATCCTCGTGATCGACGTGCCATGGGCCGAAGTCGAACGTATCGCCGGGGCGGACGTCGTCGAAGTAGAGCGTGTCGGTAGTCATGGGGCGGGGCGTAGCTACGCCTGGTGACGGCGGGGTGTATGAAGGCCGGGTGTCTGACACTTTTGCTGAAGCAAGAGTGTCAGACACCGAGAGCTGCGAAGTGTGGGTTGCATCATGCGCCAGGCGGTCGCCCGATGCCGTGTTCAGAACACGATCGGCAACTCGAGATGCTGTTCGTAGACGAAATCGCGATGCGCCAGCAGCGCCGGCGTGATTGCCGCCTCGACCGCCGGGTCGTCGTTCGAGTAAGCCGGCCGGTAGGCCGTCGCCATCGGGCACCGATCCGGCGGCATCGGTTTGAACAGGCCGAGGAAGCAGGCGAAGTAGATATCGAGCGCGGTCAGTTCGGGGCCCATCAGGTAGCGGTGACCGCGCGCTTTCTGGCTCGCGAGCTGGGCGTCGAAGGTCGCGAAGATGCTCGCAATGTGACGACAGGCGGCCTCGGCGCCGGCCGGGGTGTAGCCATACTTCTCGGCCAGCGCCTGCCAGAACGGCCGGCTCTCGTCGTCCGGCGGCAAGGTGCTCAGCGGGCCGTGCGCCATCAGCAGGCGCTGTGACCAGGCGATGCCGTTCTCGCCGGCGAGCTCGTTGATGAGGCCGAACATGCGGATGCGATCTTCGATGTCGGTCGGAATCAGGCGCGGCTCGGGCGCGAGGCGTTCGGCGAGGTTGAGTTGGTCGTTCCACAGCGAGCGCGGCCGCTCGTCGTTCCAGATCGCGACCGGCGCGCTCGACTGCGCGGTCCAGGCGATGAGTTCGCTCTGCGAGCCTTCCATGCCGATGGCGAGGTCGGAAGCGCCCTCGTTGGCAGTGCGTACGGGTGTGTAATCGAGACCCTTGACGTAGAAAATGCCCTTGCACGACTCGCGCCAGGGACCCGGCACCGTGTAGGCGCCGAGCACCAGGCGCAGACCGCTCATACGGCGCGCCTCGGCAATCGAGACGTAGTCGAGTTTCAGGTCGTCGAAGCCGATTTCGTCGCTCATGACTGTGCTCCCGTCATTGACCATCGATGCTGAACGCGATCAGCGCGTTGCCCGGCATCCAGCGGTTCCACATGCCGTAACCGGAGTTGACGTACACGTGGCCTTGGGCGATCGCGGGGCCGGGGCCGTTGATCGCGCCACCGCGCGCCGGTACGCCGTTGACCGTGCTGAAGGTGCGCGCGGTATCGAAGTCCCACATGACCGTGCCGGTGGCGGTGTCGTAGGCACGCAGGTGGCCGTCCAGGCTGCCTGAGAAGACCAGGCCATCGACGACCGAGACCGCGGCGAGCTGGCCCGTGTTGCACCGCTCGCGGCCTTCACAGGTGCCCTCGTGCGGCGCGACCTGCCAGGCCAGGCTGCCGTCGGCGAGGTTGACGGCGCTGATGCCGCCGGCCGCGCCCGGGCCCAGTTCCCAGGCCGCGGAAATGGCGACGTAGGCTTTCTCCGTGTCGCTCGCGAAGCCCCACTCGATGCCACCGACGATGCCGCCGGCGCCGACCTTGGTCTGCCACTGGATCTCGCCGGTATCGGGATCGAGCGCGAAGAGCACGCCCGATTTCTGGCCGGCGAGCAGCAGGCGGCGGCCGTCGTCTCGCGTGACGAGCACCGGTGAGCTGCCGAAGTCGAGATCGGGACCGGCCGATTCGGGGCACGCGACCTGGGCCTCCGGTGAGGGGTCCATGCAGGCGATCGTGTAGGCGTCGCCGGCCAGTGTCTGCGTGATCCACTTGACCTCGCCGCTATCCATGGCAAGTGCCATGACGGCGTCGGATTCGGGCGCGGCCGGATCGGAGTAGCTGTCGCCGGTGACGATGTAGAGGGCGTTGTTGTCCGGGTCGAGGGTCGGCGCGGTCCACACCGCGGCGCCCGACGGCGCCCATAGCTGTGTGCCGACCGCGTTCTTGCCACGCGCGCTCGGTGGCTCGGCGATGGTGTGTCGTCTCCACACTTCCGCCCCGGTGGCCGCGTCGAGCGCGAGCACGCCGCCGCGGAAGGTGCAGCACTCGTAGTCCGGCATGGCGCCGGCGACTTCCTCGAGCGAGGACAACGGCACGTAGAGGCGGTCCGCGTAGTGCATCGGGGTGCCGGTGATGCGGATGTGCGGATGTTCGTCGGCGAGGATCTTCCAGCGTGCCTGCCCGGTGTTCGGGTCGACCGCGTAGACATTACCGGCGAGGTCGCCGAAGAACAGGCTGATGGTGCCATCGGGCAGCTTGCCGAGGGTCAACGCGGTGCGCACACCGCCGTCCGCCTCGAACACCCACAGCGCGCAGCCGCTCTCGGCGTCGAGGGCGACGACGAGCCCGGAGAAGGTGCCGAAGAACAGGCGCCCATCGGCGACCACCGGGTGGCCCGACATGGTCGACACGGCGGGCACGCCGAAGGCCCACTTGAGCTTGAGCCGGGCGACCGAAGCGCGATCGATGCCGCCGCGTGCGACGTCCTGGCGGCGCGTGTTGGCGAGATCGTTACCCCAGCCGTTCCAGCCCGAGTCGATGTTCTCGAGCGGCGTGGTCGGCGGTGTCTTGCAATAGGCGCTGGCCGGAATCGCGGCCGCGCCGGAGGCGAAGTCGCCGAGCGACTTGCCGGCGGCATACTCGGCCACGGCACGGCGCTGTTCGTGCGACAGCGCACGCGCGTAAGGCGCCATCACGCCCGCCGAGATGGCGGTGTAGATGTCGCGCGGGTCCTTTTCCTTCAGCCCCGCACGCGACGGCATACGCGGCAGCTCGCGGTCGTGACAGTAGGCACAGTTCGCGTCGAACAGCGCCTTGCCGTCGATGTCGTCGGCGGCAGTCGCGCCGGCGGCGCCAAGGAACAGGCCGCAGCAGGTCAGCCAGGCAATCATTCGCACGTCGCATCTCCCCCCGGTTGCGAATCGAGCGACCGATTATTGCAGAATCGCCCGGCGCGCCGATAGGGCACGGTCGGCGTCGTATACTCGCCCGGTTCGACACAAGGGGAGGACACCATGACGACCATCGAGAAACAGCTCGCCGAGCTGGTCGCCCGCGAGGCCATCCGCGAGCTGCCGCAGCGTTACTGCGACTGCGTCTGGCGCGACGACGTCGAGGGCCTGGCGAACCTGTTCACCGCCGATGCGAGCTTCATCACCGTCATCGGCGACATCAACATGACCGTGAGCGGGCGTGACAACATCCGCGACATGTTCGCCAAGGCGCTCAACATCCAGCCGCGGCCCTACATCCACAACCACGTGATCGAACTCGTCGCCGACGGCTTCGCCAGCGGCCGCGCCTACCTCGACCTGCGCAGCGCACGCAACAACATGGAGTTCCTCGGCGCCGGCTACTACGAAGACGAGTACATGGCGACGCCCGAGGGCTGGAAGTTCCACACGCGCAAGTTCACGGCGCTGCGCATGGACGAGCTGCCGGGCGGCCTGGTCGGCGATTGAGCGCGCGTGATGCTCAGTCGATCATGACCACGATCTTACCCATCGCGCGCCGCTCGGCGAGATCGCGGATGGCCTGACCGGCCTCGGCCAGCGGGTAGTGCGCGGAGACGTGCGGGCGAATCTTGCCGGCCTGGTACATGTCGACCATCTCGGCGATGTTCTGCGCGTTCTCGGCCGGCTCGCGCTCGGCGTAGGAGCCCCAGAACACGCCGACGATCTGGCAGCCCTTGAGCAGCGCGAGGTTGAGCGGGATGCTCGGAATGCCGGCCGGGAAGCCGACCACGAGGAAGCGACCTTCCCAGGCAATGGCGCGGAGCGCGGCTTCGGCGTAATCGCCACCGACGCCGTCGTAGATGACGTCCGCGCCGTGCTTGCCGACAGCGTCCTTGAACAGCTGCGCGAGCGCCTTCCTGCCGTCCTTGTCGAACGGTCCGCGCGGGTAGACGACGCCGTCTGCTGCGCCGTGTGCCTTGGTCAGCGCGACTTTGTCCTCGCTCGACGCGGCGGCGATCACGCGCGCTCCCATGGCGTGGCCGAGTTCGACCGCGGCCAGGCCGACACCGCCGGCGGCGCCGAGCACGAGCAGGGTCTGGTCGGGACCGAGCGCTGCGCGCTGCTTCAGCGCGTGGTAGGACGTGCCGTAGGTGAACACGAAAGCGGCTGCTTCGTCCCACGGCATGTCGTCGGGCATGGGCGCGCACTTGACCGCGCGGGTAATGACGTATTCCGCCATGCCGCCCCAGCTGATCATGCCGATCACGCGGTCGCCGACGGCAAGGCCTTCGACGCCCTCGCCGACGGCATCGATCTCCCCCGAGACCTCGCCGCCGGGCGAGAACGGACGTTCCGGACGGAACTGGTACTTGTCTTCGATGATC
>JAPOKK010000111.1 GCA_029977665.1 Pseudomonadota bacterium
GACACTTTTGCTTAGAATCGGGCAGCGTGAAGAGCGAGCAAAAGTGTCTGACACTTTTGCTTAAGTTTTGACCAGTCGGGGCGGCCGTGTGGGCGTCGGCGACAGGGGAGGAGGCAGGCATATGAGGCAATCGGGCTTCGACGAATCGCGGGCGCGGGGAGGCGGCGCATGAGCCGCGTCGCTTTCATCGGTCTTGGTGTCATGGGCTACCCGATGGCCGGTCACCTGGCGGCGGCCGGTCACGAGGTCACGGTCTACAACCGCACGGCGGTGCGCGCCGAGCGCTGGTGCGCCGAACACGACGGGCGCCGCGCCGAGACGCCGGCGGCCGCGGCGCGCGACGCCGAACTGGTGTTTTCCTGCGTCGGCAACGACGACGATCTGCGGGCCGTTGTGACGGGACCCGATGGTGCGCTGGAGGGGCTCGCTCCTGGCAGCGTCTATGTCGATCACACCACGAGTTCGGCCGCCGTCGCGCGCGAGATCGCCGCGCAGCTCGACGCGGCAGGCGTCGCCTTCATCGACGCGCCGGTGTCGGGCGGCGAGGTCGGCGCGCAGAATGGTGTGCTGACCGTCATGTGCGGCGGGACCGAACACGCCTTCGCACGCGCCCGCCCGGTGATCGATGCCTACGCGCGCGCCTGTGCCCTGATGGGCGCCGTCGGCGCCGGCCAGCTGACCAAGATGGTCAACCAGATCTGTGTCGCCGGGGTCATCCAGGGGCTCGCCGAGGGGCTGCATTTCGGCCAGCGAGCCGGGCTCGACATGGAAGCCGTGCTCGAGGTCATCGCCAAGGGCGCGGCGCAATCATGGCAGATGGAGAACCGCGGCGAGACGATGCTCGAGGGCCGCTACGATTTCGGCTTCGCGGTCGACTGGATGCGCAAGGATCTCGGCATTGTGCTCGATGAAGCAGCGCGCAATGGTGCCAGCGTCCCGATGACCCGTTTGATCGATGGCTACTACGAGGAGATTCAGGCACTTGGCGGTAATCGATGGGACACCTCGAGCCTCATCGAGCGCTTGCGCCGCGGCTGAGCGGCGCGCCCGAGTGATGCGGCCGGCCCGCGGCGCTTGCACTGGCCGTCGCCGCGATGCACAGTGGGCCTGCACATGGAGCTTGGCAGGTCCGCGCTGACGCGGGCCTCTTCGCAGGGAACGAGAGGGCGAAACCATGACTCACTGTCTCAAGAGCCTCGCCGCCGGCGCCATTATGCTCGCTGCCCAGGCGGCCATGGCGGTGCCCATGCCGAATCCCGCGCCGGGGATCTTCGGCGAGGATACGGGGGGCGCCTACGCGCAGCCGGGTCCGGCGCTGTTCGCGTTCGAGTTGTTCGACCTGGCCGATGGCATCACCGCGTTCGGCTTCCACTTCGCGAGCGATCCCGGCACGCTGATCGAAGTGTTCGGCGCCGACGACGTCGGTCCCGGGCAGAGCGCGGCGGTCGATTTCGCAGGCGGCATCGTGGGCGATCTCGACGCGTCGGCTCTGCAGGCGAGCTTCGCCCCGACGTTGGTGCCCGGCCCGATCGGCTTCTGGATCGACCTCGGCGGCTTCACGCTGTTCAGCGACGCCGCGCTCAATGGCGGTCTCGACGTGGCCGGCATCTTCCCGGTGCTCGGCGATCCGAGTGCGATCGGCGTGACCTTCAGCGACCCGACGCCAGGTGGTCTGGGCGTGCTCTCGCTGGACGTCATTGCCGGCGCGAGCGCCATCACCGTACCCGAGCCGACCAGCCTGGGCCTGCTCTTCGCCGGTTCCCTGGCGTGCGGCGCGCGCTGGCGCGTCCGCAGCCGCCTGACACTAAGCTGACGGCTCGTTCACGTCGCGGCGCGAGCGCGCAGCAGGGCTTCGCTCGCGGCGTCGGCGGGGAAGAAGGTCTCGACGCGCAGTTCGTCGGTGGTGACGTCGTAGGGCGTGCCGAAGGTCGCGATCATCGCGAACAGGCGCAGCGTCATCCCGCCCCGCGCGAGTTCCAGTGGCATGACCGGGGGTGGCGGCGCGCTCGGATCGGGCGTGTGCCAGTGCGGCGGAATGTCCGGATCTTGGCGTAGCGTTTCGAGGTAGCCGCCGATAGGGCCGCCTCGTGCAGCCGCCTCGCGCCAGCTCCGCGCCAGCATCATCGGACCGACCGCATCGAAATTGCGGATGAACGGCCTGACGCCGTCGCGATGGAAGGTCAGGCGCAACAGGTTACGCGGCCTGTCGCCACAGCACGCCTGCCACAAGGCGGCCGGGTCTCCGGCAATACCGACGAGGCTGTCGAACGCGGGGTTGGCCAGCACCAGGTCGTAATCGCGATCGACCACCACCGCGGGATAGGGTTGGTGGTGCGCGAGCATCTGTTCGAGCGCGTCGCGCACCGGCTTCATGGCGGCGTCGTCAAGCGAGCGTTCGCGATAGAAAGGTGCGAAGCCGGCTGCGGTCAGCAGGGCGTTGCGTTCGCGCAGGGGAACCTCCAGCGTTTCGGCGAGCTGCAGCACCATCTGGCGGCTCGGGCGCGCGCGGCCGGATTCGAGAAAGCTCAGGTGCCGCTGCGAGACGGTGGCGGCAAGCGAGAGTTCCAGCTGGCTCACTTTGCGCGCGGCACGCCAGGCACGTAGCAGGGTGCCGAACGCGGCCGGGGTATTCGATGCAGCGGTGACGGCCATGACGATTCCCGTAGCGGGCGGATGCCTCGCCGCCAACCATAGCGCAGTGGCGCGCCGATGCGATGACCTGCCAGGTAATTGCGCGCCCCCGGCCGGGCGCGCAGGGTGTTGGCGGTGTTCAAACGACGGGAGACGGTCGATGAAGCTTCACATCCTGCTGATCGCCGCGGTGACCGGCGGCTTCGCGCTGCTGACCCTGCGCGCGGTCGACGCGGTAGGCTACCTTGGGATCTTCGCGGCCGGTCTGGACAATTGGGGCGCGGCCCAGATCTTCGCCGACCTCGTGATCCTCGCCGTGCTCGCGATGACCTGGATGATTGCCGATGCCCGCGTGCGCGGCCTCAATCCGTGGCCGTTCGTTCTTGCCACAGCCGTGGCCGGGTCGTTCGGGCCGCTCGCTTACCTGTTGTGGCGAGAGCGCGGCTCGCGCGACGGTCTCCGGGGGCGCGCCTGAGCGGCGCCCCCGATCCCTAGCCGTTGCCGGGCACCCGCGGTGTGCCCGGACAGCGCCGATCAGTTGACGTTGCGCGAGCGCCCTTCCCAGTAGGGTGCGCGCAATTCGCGGCGCAGGATCTTGCCGGACGGATTGCGCGGCAGCGCCGTGACGAAGTCGACCGACTTGGGCACTTTGTATCCCGCGATGCGGGTGCGCGCGTAGGCGATGATGTCCGCGGCGCTGGCGGCGCCCTCGCTGCCGAGGACGACTACCGCCTTGACCGCCTCGCCCCAGCGCTCGTCGGGCACGCCGATGACGGCGACATCGGCCACCGCCTCGTGACCGAAGATCGCGTTCTCGACCTCGGCCGGGTACACGTTCTCACCGCCCGAGACGATCATGTCCTTGACCCGATCGTGGATGTAGAGATAGCCCTCGGCGTCGAAGTAGCCGGCATCGCCGGTGTGGAACCAGCCGTCGCGGATCGCTTCGGCAGTCGCTTCGGCGCGGTTCCAGTAGCCCTTCATGATGATGGGGTGACGTATGACAATCTCGCCGACCTGGTCGGGGCCGAGCGCCTGGCCCGCCGCGTCGCGCACCTCGATGTCGATCCCGGGATACGGTTTGCCGCACGAGCGCAGCTTGCCGGCAGCATGGCCGACCGGATCCAGGCAGGTGCCCGCGCCCGAAGTCTCGGTCAGGCCGTAGAGCCCGTAGAACTCGCAGCCGAACACGCGCTGGGCGGTTGCGAGCAGGTCTTCGGCGATAGGCGAGGCGCCGTAGAACAGTTTCTCGAGCGAGGTGAAGTCGCAGTTGCCGACCTCCGGGTGCTGCGTCAGCACGAGGATCACCGCCGGCACGAACAGCGCGTAGTTGATGCCGTAGCGCGGAATGAAGTCGAGAATCGCCGCCGGATCGACCTCCTTCATGACCACGTTGGTGGCGCCCTGGGCAAGCGAGAATACGCCCATGTTCGCGCCGGCAATGTGGAACACCGGCATGCAGGTCAGCGTATTGCCGCCGGCCGCGAACAGGCCCCACTGCGCGCGCTCCGCGGTCTCGAACAGCGCGCGGAAATTGGCATTGCTGAGCTGGACGCCCTTGGGGTGGCCGGTGGTGCCACTGGTATAGAGCTGGATGACGTCGTCGTCGGCGCCGATCGGCACCTGCGGATCGGTCGTCGAGGCAGCATCGCGCCAGTCCGCGAAGGCGGGCCAATCGCCGTGCGCCCCGTCCATGGCGACGATGCCCTTGAGCGACGGGCATTTGTCACGGATCTGCGCGGCCGTCTCGTAGTACTCGGCGCCGACGAACAGCAGCTCGCAGCGCGCGTCGTTGAGGATGAACTCGATCTCGGGGGGCGCGAGGCGCCAGTTGACGCCGACCACCACGGCGTTCGCTTTGCAGGCACCGAACAGGAGTTCGAAGTAGTAATCGGAATTCTTGCCCAGGTAGCCGATACGCGCCTGGGTGCCGACCCCGGCATCGATCAGCGCGTTGGCAACCTGGCTGGTGTGGCGATCGAAGTCGGCGTAGGTGGTCTCGCGACCTTCGAAGATCTGCGCCGTGGCCGTGGGCCGTACGCGGGCCTGCAGTCGCGGTACGTCGGCAACGGTTTGGATGTTTTCCAGATCGAACACTGATTTCCCCTCGTGATGCGCAGATAATCGGGCACGCGCAGTTTAACGTGCAGGCGGACAAACGGAAGGCGTGCACCCTCGCGTTGCGCGCGCGGCGAATGTGCGACGATACATGCCGGCGCAGCGGGCGCCGGTCAGCGGGGGGCAACATGCGCGAGCGGAAACAGCCGACGGGCACGAGGACGGTACGGGCGGGCGCGGCGGCGCTGGCGCTACTCGCGCTGGCTGGCTGCGGCGAGCCGGACGACGCGGGACCCGCTCCGGCGCACCCCTGGGTGACGGCAGCGCCGCCGGCCGACGAGGCAGCGGTCGTGTTGCCCGCCTGGCTGGTGCATCCCCTGGCACCGGAACGGCGCGCCGAGGCGGTCGCGGAACTCGCCGACGAGCCCTACGTGCAGATCAGTCCGGGCATGGCGTCGCATTACGTCGGCCGCGAGGTCGGTGTGCCGGCGGAGATGCGGCCGTTCCTGGTGCGTGCCGTGGCGCCGGTCGGCGCGCTGGCCGAACTCGCCGTGGTGCAGTCGCGCAACGGCCTGTGGGCGCGCGTGCGTGCACCGGCCGCGGGCGCGCTCGAAGCCGCACCGGTGGTGGTACTGGTCGATCCGACGCCGCGCGATATTTTCATCACCGTCGAATAGCCGCGCCTGCGCGTGCGGACTAGAATGAGCGCGAGGCGCCGCGGACCGCGGCGCGACTTCCCGAGGCCGCCTTGCGACCTGTTCGGGGATCGCCGCCAGCGCCGCCGCAAGCCATGATTTCGCACCGACAGGAGACAGGCCGTGACCTTCGAACCCGGCAGCATCGCTGCACGCGACCTCGATGCCGTGCTGCATCCCCAGACCCATCTCGGGCAGCATCAGCAGACGGGCCCCATGATGCTCAAGCGCGCCGAAGGCGTGTACATGTACGACGACCAGGGCAAGCAGTACCTCGAAGGCCTGGCCGGGCTGTGGTGTACCGCGCTCGGCTACGGCAACGAGGAACTCGCGCGGACTGCCTACGAGCAGATGAAGGAGCTGTCCTACGCGCAGCTCTTCGCCAGCAAGAGCCACGAGGTCGGCATTCGTCTCGCCGAGAAGCTCAAGGAGATGGTGCCGCTGCACAAGTCCAAGGTCTTCTTCGGCAATTCGGGCTCGGACGCCAACGACACCCAGGTCAAGCTGGTGTGGTATTACAACAACGTCATCGGCCGGCCGGAGAAGAAGAAGATCATCGGCCGCCACAAGGGTTACCACGGCATCACGCTGGCCGCCGGCAGCCTGACCGGCCTGCCGCCCTCGCACAAGGGATTCGACCTGCCGCTCGCCGGCGGCCGCTTCCTGCACACCGACCTGCCGCACCACTGGCGCTGCGCCGAGCCCGGTGAATCCGAGGAGGCGTTCGCGACCCGCCTGGCCGACAACCTCGACGCGCTGATCCGGCGCGAGGGGCCGGAGACCGTGGCCGCGTTCATCGCCGAGCCGGTGATGGGCGCGGGCGGCGTGATCGTGCCGCCGGCGACCTACTTCGAGAAGGTACAGGCAGTGCTCGCACGTCACGACGTGCTGTTCATCGACGACGAGGTCATCTGCGGTTTCGGCCGCACCGGCCAGCCGTTCGGTGCGGACACCTACGGCATCCGTGCCGATTCCATCTCGCTCGCCAAGGCCCTGACCTCGGCCTACCAGCCGCTGTCGGCCGTGGTGATCAAGGACGAGATCTACCAGGCGTTCGTCGACGCGGCGCCGGAAATGGGCATGTTCGGCCACGGCTTCACCTACAGCGGCCACCCGGTGGCCTGCGCGGTCGGGCTCAAGGTGCTCGAGATCTACGAGCGCGACAAGCTCTTCGAGCATGCCGCGGCGCTGGCGCCGCAGTTCCAGGAACGCCTGCAGCGTTTCCGCGATCATCCGCTGGTCGGCGAAGTGCGCGGCGTCGGTCTCATCGGCGCCGTCGAGCTGGTGGCCGACAAGCAGTCCAAGGCGGCGTTCGATCCGCCCGGGCGGGTCGGCGCGGAAGTGCTCAAGCACTGCCACGCGAATGGCCTCATCTGCCGTGCGATCGGCGACGTGATGGCGTTCTGCCCGCCGCTCATCATCACCTCGGCCCAGGTCGACGAGCTGTTCGACAAGTTCGAGCGCGCCATGGCGTCGGCGCTCGAATGGGCCAACGGCGAGGGTCTGCTCGCGGCCTGATCGCGAGCGCGGTTCCACGCCCCCGTCAGGCACTGCCAGCGGCGCCGGACGGCGTGGCGTGCGGGCCGCGACGATAGCCGCGGCGCACGGAACGAGCGCGCGCTGCCGCCCGGATATGACTTCGGCGCATGGCCACAGACGACTTCATCACCCTGCCTGACGGCAGCACCCTCGAATGCGCGCGCGAGCCCGCGCGGCGTGATGGGCCGACGCTGGTGCTGCTGCACGAGGGGCTCGGCTGTGTCGCGATGTGGAAGGACTTCCCGGCGCGTCTCGCCGCGGCAACCGGACTCGGCGTGTTCTGCTACTCGCGGGCCGGTTACGGCGCGTCGTCGGCGATTGCGCTGCCGCGTCCGCTCGACTTCCACACGCGGGAGGCCTGCGAGGTACTGGGCCCGCTGCTCGATGCCGCGGGCATCGGCGAATGCGTGCTGATCGGACACAGTGACGGTGCCTCGATCGCGCTGGTCTATGCCGGCCGTGTCACCGACCCGCGGGTGTGCGGGGTGGTAGTGATCGCGCCGCACGTGCTGACCGAGGAGAAGACCCTGCGCACCATTGCCGCGGCGGACCGGGCGTTTCGCGAGCAGGGTCTGCGCGAACGCCTCGCGCGTTATCACGGCGAGAACGTCGAGTGCGCTTTCCGCGGCTGGTGCGATACCTGGCTCGACCCCGGATTTCGCCACTGGGATATCACCGATGCCGTCGCCGCGATCCGCGTGCCCGTCCTGTGCATCCGCGGTAACGACGACCCGTACAACACCCCCGTGCACGCCGAGCGCATCGCGGCGCTCGGCGGTGCGCGCCGCGTCGACCTGCACGACTGCGGCCACGCGCCGCACGCCGAGCAGACCGAAGCGGTGCTGGCGCTGCTCGACGACTTCGTTGCCGCGCTATGAGCGTCGCGCGACGTCGCTACGACGTTCGCGCGACGCTCAGGGTTCGACCGTGATCGTGATGGTGCCGGACATCACCGGCGGGTCGAACGGCACGTGCTGGGCGTTGCCGAGCACGAGTTGCAGCGTGTAGGTCCCGGGCTCGAGCGCCACCTCGGTCTCGGTCTGTCCCTTGCCGAAGTGACGCACGGCGTCGCTGGCGGGCAGCGGCTGGGTCATGTCGGGCATCGGGTCGGCGTTGATCAGCAGGTGATGGTGGCCGGTATTCGGCACTTCGACGCCGGCCGGGGCGACGCCCATGCCGCGCAGACCGAACTGCACGCGGACCGGACTCTTCACGTGCGCGCCGTTGCTCGGCGCGATGAAATAGAGTTCGGCGCCGTCGGGCGCCGGCGACGGCCCCGCGGCGTGCACGGTGACGGCGGCGCCGGCGAGGAGGAGAGCGGCCAGGTCACGCAGGCGTGGTTTCAGCATCGATGGACTCCATGGGCAGGGTTCGGACGAAGGGCGCACAGTGTCCCCGACCCCGCCGCCGACCTCAAGTTCCGCACGCTGCGCGCAGGCGCGCGACGACCTCGCGTGCCGAGGCCATGCCGAACTCGGCCGGTTCGAGCGTCGCGAGGGTGCGCCACTCGGCGTGGGCGACATCATCGGCTGGTGCGAGCGGCGGTCGCGTCGCGGGCTCGAGGCGGTAGAACAGGTCGCAGGTCGCGTAGCGCACGCCGGCGTACTCGTAGTAATTCGGTGCCGCGTGATGGAACAAGAGCGGCGCCGGCAGGGCGCTCCAGCCGAGTTCTTCGGTGAGCTCGCGGGCGAGGGCGTGCTCCGGTGCTTCGCCCGGATCGAGGAAGCCACCCGGCAGGTCGAGTGTGCCGGCGGCGGGATCGTGGGCGCGGTGCGTAATCAGCAATGCGCCGTCGTGCACCACGACCGCGGCGACCGCGGCGGCGACGTTGTGGTAGTAGCGGAAGTCGCAGTGCGGGCAGACGAAGCGCCGACCATCATCGCCGTCGCCGGCCTCGCGCGCACAGCGCGGACAATAGCGGAACAACGGTCGCGCATAGAGCGGGCGGGTGGGATCCATGCGCTGCGGCCGTTACAGCGTGCCCGTCGCCTGGCGGCGGCCGAACTCGAATTCGGGCTCGGCGCGCCGGTAGTCGCGCGTGCGGCAGGTGAAGCCGGTCGGCAGGGTCGGCGCGCGAAGGTACTGGTCGAGGGTGCCGCGGACCTCGATCGTCTCGCCGTCAGCGCTGCGCACGTAGGAAGTCAGGGCCAGCTTGGCCTGCTGCGGGTTGGTGAGTTGCTCGGTGACGCGGCGCGCGCAGGCGAGCGCGGCGCACTTGAGCAGGGCGTCGTCGTCACGCGGCGCCTCGCAGTTGCGCACGTACACGATCACGCCGTTGCGCCAGCGCGCGTAGGGTTGGTCGGTTGCGGGCCCCGGCCGGCGCGCGGCCCAGGCCAGCGTCAGTGCGAGTCCGAGAACCAGCGTCGCGGTCGCGGCACGCACGAGCACGGCGCCGTCCCATCGAGCATGCGGCGGCCGGGCTATCACGGAGTTCCGCTGAGAGGCGCTGGCATGGGCGCGATTCTCGCACGCACACGCGGACGCGCCAATTTGATCGCGGCCATTCACCTCGTGCAGCCGCCGCGCGACAATCGGCATCCTCCACGCTGCATCGCACCGTCCATGAGCACCGACATCTCCGGCTTGTTATCCAATCTCGCGCTCGGCACGGTAATGACCATCGTCACCGTGCTCATCCACTTCTGGGGGCTGCTCTACCTGAACCACCTGATGCACCAGCATCGCGCCCGGTTGCGGCCGCTGGCGAGTCGCGGTCGCCAGGCTTTCGTGCTGCTCATCGTGGTGCTCGGCATCTTCGCGCTGCACACGCTCGAAATCTGGTGCTACGCCATCGTGTTCGTGTGGTTGGAAGAGTTTTCGAGCTTCGAAGCGGCGCTCTACTTCTCGGTTTCGTCCTACACCACCGTCGGTTTCGGTGACCTCGTGATGTCGCCGCGCTGGCGTCTGCTGTCGGCGATCGAGTCGACCAACGGCTGGATCCTGTTCGCCTGGTCGACCGCCTTCCTGCTCACCGTGACGACGCGCATGAAGCTGCTCAACCACGAGTGGGTCGACAGTAACGAATAGGCCGCCGTACGGTACGCCGGGCGGCCGGCCGGTTCAGCGGCGGCCGGCCGCGAGTTCGCGGCGGTAGCGGCCGGGCGTCGTGCCGTACCAGCGGCGGAACGAGCGCACGAAGCTGGTCGGATCGAGGAAGCCGAGCGCGGCGGCGATGTCGCCGATGCGCTGGCGCGGGTTGGCCAGCAGCTCGCGCGCACGCTGCCGGCGCACGTCGTCGACCAGCGCCTGGTAGCTGGTCGCGGCGTCGCGCAGGCGCCGGTTCAGCGTGCTCAGCGAGACATGCAGGTGGGCGGCCATCTCGGCCAGGGTCGGCGGCGTGCGCCCGCCCCAGGGATGTTCGAGGCTGTCGTGCAGCGCTTCCATCACGCGGCTGACCAGCGCGGCACCGGCATGTTCCTGTGCCGAGGCTTCACAGCGGCGCAGGGCGGTGGTCCACAGGACCTCGTCGTAACCGGGGTTGGGCAGTGCGCGGTAGCTGGTCGGCATGATCATCGCCGCGCGCCTGGCACCGAACTCGAAGGCAGCCGGGAAGACCCGCTGGTAGTCGGCAATGTCGGTCAAGGCGGCGTGCGGAAATTCGAAGCGCGCGGCGTCGAGGCGGTCGCCCTGCAGCGTGCGCATGTAGGCGCCTAGCGTGAGCAGCGGGACTTCCATGAGCAGCGGCCCGATGTCGCCGAGGTCCATCAGCACACGCAGTTCGACTTCCCAGTCCTCGCCGCCGCTGCGTGTGCTCCAGCGCAGGTAGGGGATGCGCGTCGGCACGTAGCGGATGAACACGTCGAGGCCGTCGCCCAGCGTCGGCGCGGACAGCCAGGCGGCCGTGATTGGGCCGTGGAATCGCTCGGCGACGCGCAGCACCCAGGCCAGGTGCCAGTCCGGCCGTGTCATCATCGCGGCCGAATTGCGCGCGCACACGAGCTGTTGCCACACCGCGATCGCGCCGTCGCCCTCGAGCACCTCGGCCAGGTCGAGGCCGCTGCCGGCGAGCAGGCGGGCCGGGTCGGACGATGCCTGCGCCATCAGCTTGACGTAGGTGTTGGGCATCGGAAGCTGGGCGATCGCTGACATCTCAGGCCGTTTGTGACACGAAATGCCTAAAAAATGACAGCACCGTCGCTCACCTGTCAACCAGTGCCTGCCTATAGTTGATACAGATCAAGCGCAGTCCGTACAGACGTGCTGCGTCGACTCACGTCCGAATCGAGGAGGTTCCATCACATGCACGTCGGCATGGCATCGATATTTCAGAACCCGCAGAACGCCGATGGCGTCAGCGACTACACCATCTACCAGCAGGACATGGCCCTGGCCTTCGCCGCCGAAGGTCTCGGCTACGAGTCCGTGTGGGGGGTCGAGCACCACTTCACCGACTACACCATGACACCCGACCCGGTGCAGTTCCTGGCCGCGGTCGGCGGCCACAGCAAGAAGATCAAGCTCGGCACCATGGTCGTGGTGCTGCCGTGGAACGACCCCATGCGCGTCGCCGAGAAGATTTCCATGCTCGACTGCATGAGCGACGGCCGCGTCATCTTCGGCATCGGCCGCGGCCTCGGCCGCGTCGAGTTCGAGGCCTTCAAGGTCGACATGAACGAATCGCGCGAGCGTTTTGTCGAGTCCGCCGAGATGGTCCTGACCGGGCTCGAGAACGGCTACTGCGAGTACGACGGCAAGTTCATCAAGCAGCCGCGCGCGCGCATCCGCCCGGAGCCATTCCGCAGCTTCAAGAACCGCACCTACGCCGCCTCGGTATCGCCCGAGTCGTGCGCGCTGATGGCCAAGCTCGGCGTCGGCATTCTCATCATCCCGCAGAAGCCGTGGGAAGAGCACGCGCAGGACCTCGCCGACTACAGCGGTATCTTCCGCCAGGTGCACGGCGTCGATGCACCGCCGCCCTACGTCGCCGGCTGGGTCTGCTGCGACAAGGACGCCGGGCGCGCCGAAGAAATGGCACGCAAGTACATCGTCGGTTACTGGCAGTCGGTGGTGAAGCACTACGAGATGCAGAGCTCGCATTTCGAGAACACCAAGGGCTACGAGTACTACAAGAAGCTCAACGAGACCATCGAAGAGCATGGCATCGACGGCATGGCGCAGTTCTTCATGGACCTGCAGGTCTGGGGCACGCCCGAGCAGTGCTACGAGAAGATCAAGGAAATCCATAGCCGCACCAATTGCTGCGGCTTCACCGGCGTGTTCAGCTATGCCGGCATGCCGGGGGACGTCGCCATGAAGAACCTGGAGACGTTCGCCAAGCACGTCATGCCGGAGCTCAAGAAGCTCGGTGACCGTCCGGCCTTCGACCAGGACGCCGACCAGGCGCCGGCATTCCTGCGCGCGGTAGGCTGAGCAACCACGGTGGCGGCGGCGCTGCCGCCGCCTTCCGTCATCACGAGGGGAATCTGACCATGAACATCGGTATCGAACAGGTCATGCAGAGCTGGGGCTGGACCGGCATCAGCGACGAGCAGGTCTACGACGAGGAAATCAGCATCGCGCTGATGGCCGACGAACTCGGCTACGACGACATCTGGGTCGTCGAACATCACTTCGAGGACTACTCCTTCTGCCCGGACAACTTCGTCTACCTGGCACACCTCGCCGGGCGCACCAAGCGTATCAAGCTGGCCACCGGCGCGGTCATCCTGCCATGGAACATCCAGCCGCTGCGCGTCGCCGAGAAGGCCGCGCTGCTCGATCACTTGTCTGGCGGACGCGCCATCCTCGGTCTCGGCCGCGGTCTCTCGCGGCGCGAGTACGACCAGTTCGGCATCCCGATGGAAGAAGCGCGTGGCCGCTTCGACGAAGCGGCGGCGATGATCGTCGAGGCGCTCGAGACGGGCGTGATGGAAGAACATCACGGCAAGTACTTCGACCAGCCCCGGGCCGTCATCCGGCCCAAGCCGCGGGCCTCGTTCAAGGGGCGCCTGAAGCAGGTCGCGATGTCGCCCGACTCGGTCGAGGAAGCGGCGCTGCTCGGCGCCCAGATGATGCAGTTCACCTACAAGTCGATGGAGACGCACAAGGCCGAGATCGAGGCCTACACGGCGGCTTACCAGAAGCATCACAAGCGCCCGGCGCCGATTCCGATCATGACCGACATCACGGTCTGTGACACCAGCGCCGAGCGCGCCGCGGACAACGCCAACAAGTACGTCCGTGACTACCTGCTCAGCGTCATGCACCACTACGAGATGATGGGCGATCACTTCAAGGACGCGAAAGGCTACGAGGCCTATGGCGACACCGCCGTGGCGATGAACGAGATGGGGCTGGATGCCGTGGCGGATGCCTACGTCGAAGGCCAGGTCTGGGGCACGCCGCAGCA
>JAPOKK010000019.1 GCA_029977665.1 Pseudomonadota bacterium
GGAACGAAATCCACCGGCACCAGGTCCATCAGGTTCATGAGGAAGATCCACACGAAGATCGTCAGCGCGAGCGGACCGATGATCTTGTTGTGGCCGTGGAAGGCATCGCGCACGCTGCCGACGACCATTTCGAACACCAGTTCGACGCAGTGCTGCCAGCGCGAAGGCTTCTCAACCGAAGCGCTCACCGCCACCTTGCGGAACAACCAGCAGAACACCACGCCCGTCAGCAGAGACCAGAACATGGTATCGACGTTGATCGCCATAAAACCCATCTCGGCCGCTTCCTGCGGGCCATGGGCAAAGCCCCAGGTGCCATCGGGGTGCTTGCCCCAGGTCAGGTTCTGGATGTGGTGGCTGATGTACTCAGCGGGTGATCCGGCTGCCATGACTTATCCGTTTTCTCTTCGTTCTCTTCCCGCGGTGCCCTGCGCTCAGGTTTTCAAGGCATTCTTCTCGCGCGGCGACTCGCCGAGGTCCGCGAACAGGAATGCCAGCCAGTTCACCGCGACGGTCGCGATGTAGGTGAGCACCACGATCAGGAAATTCACGTTCAGCAGCTTGATGGCGATGACGAACATGGCCGCCGTGAACGCAATCTTTATTAATTCCCCAACATATATCTGATGTAACGCCTGCTCCGGCGTCGCGCCCCGCTGCCGACGCGCCATGCGCCGGGCGAGGTAATAATTCGGTAGCACGCCGACCAGTCCACCGACCAGGGCCGCGTAGGCCCCGCTGCTGCCCATGACCACCGCCAGCACCGCCGCGATGATCGCGACGACGCCAATCTGGCCGGCAACGAGCGAGAACATCGTCCGTCGCGACCGCTCCTGTAGCGTAGAACGCACGCCGTGACGCGCGGGCAACTGGGTAAGCACACCAAAGTCTGCAAGCGTAAACCGCGCGATTCTAGCCGTTTTTGCCGCACCGCGGCAAGCCTTCCCGGCAACGAATCTCGAATTCGCCCGCGCGCGCCGCCGCCGGGCGCTTCTGCAGGCCCCGCGCGGGGGTCACTTGATGTGTTCGAGGATCCCGTCGAGTTCGTCGAGCGAGGTGTAGCGGATGGTCAGGGTGCCGCGCCCACCGGCGCCGTGGCGGATCGCGACGTTGGCGCCGAGTTTCTCGGCCAGGCTCTGTTCGAGACGCGTGATGTCCGGGTCCGCGCGCTTCTCCGCGCGCGGCTTGTTCGACCCGCCGCCCTCGCGCAGGCGCCGCACCAGGGCTTCCGCCTCGCGTACGCTCAGTCCGCGCGCGGCAATGAGGCGCGCACTTTCGACCTGCTGCTCGCCGTCGAGGCCGAGCAGGGCGCGCGCGTGGCCCATCTCGAGCTTGCGCTGCTCGACCAGTTCGCGCGTCGCCGGTTCGAGCTCCAGCAGCCGCATCAGGTTGCTGACCCCGGCACGCGAGCGGCCGACCGCTTCGGCGACCTGCTGATGGGTCATGTCGAACTCGCGCACCAGCCGGTCGAGGGCGAGTGCTTCCTCCATCGGGTTGAGCTGCTCGCGCTGAATGTTCTCGATCAGGGCGATACTCATCGCGTCGGCATCGGCAACGCGCTTGATGATCGCCGGGATCGCGGCCAGGCCGGCCAGCTGCGAGGCGCGCCAGCGGCGCTCGCCGGCAATCAGTTCGTAGCGCCCGGAGTCGCCGAGCGGCCGGATGACGACCGGCTGCACCACGCCCTGGGCGCGGATCGATTCGGCGAGGTCCTCGAGTGTCTCGTTGTCGATGTCCATGCGCGGCTGGTACTGGCCACGCTGGATGAGGTCGACCGGCACCACCTTGAGCTGGTCGCCATTGGCCTCCTCGATGGTCACCTGGTCGGCGCCGATGCCGAGCAGCGCGTCGAGGCCACGGCCGAGTCCGCGTTTCTTGCTAGTCATGTTGATTTGTCGTTCCACCAGGGAAGCCCTGCACGTGCGCCGCATCGCGCGGCGATGAGAATGCAGCGCTGCGTGCCGTATTCGCGCCGATTGCGTTGCCCCATGGCCACGCGATGCGCGGCCGGACCTGCCCGCTCACTGCCGCAAGCCTCCACCCGCACGCCCCGTCACGCCGTCAGCGCCGCTTCGCGCCGCAGCATTTCGCCGGCGAGGGCAAGGTAGGCGACCGCACCGCTGGAGGACTTGTCGTACATCAGGGCCGGCAGTCCATGGCTGGGGGCCTCGGCCAGGCGCACGTTACGCGGGATGATGGTGCGATAGACCTTGTCGCCGAAATGGTCGAGCAGCTGGCGCGACACCTCGTTGGCGAGGTTGTTGCGGGGATCGAACATCGTCCGCAACAGCCCCTCCACGCGCAGTCCCGGGTTGAGAAAGCGGCGGATCTTGTCGATCGTCTCGAGCAGGGCGGAAAGTCCCTCCAACGCGTAGTACTCGCACTGGGTCGGGATGACTACGGCATCCGCCGCGACGAGTGCGTTGATGGTCAACATGTTCAGCGACGGCGGGCAGTCGATGATGATGTAGGCGTAGTGTTCGCGCACCGATTCCAGTGCGTGGCGCAGGCGCAGCTCGCGGCCCAGCTCCTCGAGCAGGCCGACTTCGGCACCGGTCAGGTCACCGTTCGCCGGCAGCAGGTCGTAACCAGCCGCGACGCCCTTCACCAGGCAGTCGTCGAGCGGGCGGTCGCCCATCAACATGTCGTAGCTCGAAGCCTCGATCTCACGCTTGTCGACCCCGCTGCCCATCGTCGCGTTGCCCTGCGGGTCGAGATCGATGAGCAGCGTGCGGCGCTTGGTCGCCGCCAGCGACGCGGTCAGGTTGACGCTCGTCGTGGTCTTGCCGACGCCCCCCTTCTGGTTCGCTATGGCGAGAACGCGTGACATGCTGGTGGGCTGCTGGGTACCTGTAGATGGGGGGCACGCGAATGTCGGAGCGCGCGTCGGAACGGCGAATTATGGCACAAGTTCCGCGCCCTGCAGCCGCCCCGGCAGCAGGCCGTCACCCACCGCCGAACACCACGAGGTGCCGCTCGCGGTAGCCCGGCACGCAGAGCGGTATCACCCGCGCGGGGCCGGCGAGCTGCTCGGCACGTGCGCGGTCAGCCGCGTCGACACGGCCCTTCATGGCAAGAATCCGCCCGCCCGGGGCACACTGCGGCAGGGCCAGGGCGACGTAGTCGGCGAGCGCGCTGAACGCACGGCTGATGACGACCTCGTAGCGCGCCGCTGCGGGCAGGTCCTCGATGCGCGCGCTGATCACGTCGACGTTCGCGAGCGCGAGTTCGATCGTCACTTGCGTGAGGAATCGCGCGCGGCGCTGGCGCGGCTCGAGCAGGGTCACGGCGGTTCCCGGGCGGGCAATGGCAAGCACCACCCCCGGCAAGCCCGCGCCGCTGCCGACGTCGAGCAGCGGCCCGTCGTCGACGTGCGGTACGACCGAGAGGCTGTCGACGAGGTGTTCGCGGGCGAAGGCCGCGGGGCTGCGTGCGCCGGTCAGGTTGGTCACGTGGCGCCACTTGTCGACGAGCTCGGCATAGCGCGCGAGCTGTGCCAGTTGCGTCGCATCCAGCGTGACACCGAGCGCCGGCGCGGCGGACGCCAGCACCTCGGCGACGACCGCGCCGTCACCCGGCGCAGCGCCGCTCACGCCGATTGCGCGAGGCGCCCGCGGTGCCGGCGCAGCGCGACCAGCAGCAGCGAGATGGCCGCCGGTGTCACGCCGGCGATGCGGCCGGCCTGGCCCACCGTGCACGGACGGTGATCGCCAAGCTTCTGCGCCACTTCGCTGGACAGCCCGCGGATCGCGGCGAAATCGAAGTCGGCCGGAATCGGCATGTCCTCGACCTCGCGGGTGCGCGCGACCTGCTCGTGCTGACGCGCGATGTAACCGCTGTAGCGTGCCGCGATCTCGACCTGCGCGACGACCTCGGCGTCATCGACCCCCGGCCCGGCGCCCGGCAGGCGCATCAGCGCGGCATAATCGAGGCCGGGGCGCCGCAGCAGCTCGTCGAGCCGCTGCTCCTTGCGCAGCGGCTGGCCAAGCACGGCACGGGCCGCCGCTTCGGGCACGCGGGCCGGGGACAGCCAGGTGGTCGCCAGGCGCTGCTGCTCGCGCGCGAGCGCCTCGCGCTTGGCCTCGAAGCGCGCCCAGCGCGCGTCGTCGACCAGGCCGAGCTCGCGCGCCACCGGGGTCAGGCGCAGGTCGGCGTTGTCCTCGCGCAGCTGCAGACGGTACTCGGCGCGGCTGGTGAACATGCGGTAAGGCTCGTTGGTACCGCGCGTGACGAGGTCGTCGACCAGCACACCGAGGTAGGCTTCGTCACGGCGCGGGTACCACGGTTCGGCCCCGCGTACGCGCAGCGCAGCGTTGATGCCGGCAAGCAGGCCCTGCGCGGCGGCTTCCTCGTAGCCGGTGGTGCCGTTGATCTGGCCGGCGAAGAACAGTCCGTCGACGACCCGCGTCTCGAGCCAGGGCGCGAGATCGCGCGGATCGAAATAGTCGTACTCGATGGCGTAACCGGGCCGCGTGATGTGGGCCTGCTCGAAGCCCCGGATCGAACGCACGAGGGCCAGCTGGACGTCGAACGGCAGGCTGGTCGAGATGCCGTTGGGATAGACCTCGTCGACCTCCAGCCCCTCCGGTTCGACGAAGATCTGGTGGCTGTCGCGCGCGGCGAAACGCACCACCTTGTCTTCGATCGAAGGACAGTAGCGCGGCCCGACGCCTTCGATGGCGCCGCTGAACATCGGCGAGCGATCGAGGCCGTCGCGGATCAGGGCGTGGGTACGCTCGTTGGTATAAGTAATGTGGCAGCAGACCTGCGGCGGGTGCGCCTCGCGCGAGCCCATGAAGGAGAACACCGGCCGCGGTTCGTCGCCCGGTTGCGCCTCGAGGACGCTGAAATCGATGCTGCGGCGGGCGATCCGCGGCGGTGTCCCGGTCTTCAACCGGCCGACACGGAAGGCGCCGTCGCGCAGGCGGGCGGCGAGCGCGTTCGAGGGCGCGTCGCCCGCGCGCCCACCGCTGTAATTCGCTTCGCCGACGTGAATGCGTCCGCCGAGGAAGGTGCCGACCGTCAGTACCACGACCGGTGCGCGGAAGCGCAGGCCCATCTGCGTGACGACGCCGACCAGCGCATCGCCCTCGAGCCAGAGGTCGTCGACCGCCTGCTGGAACAGCGTCAGCCCGGCGCTCGCCTCGAGCGCACGCCGGGCGGCACGGCGATAGAGGCCACGGTCGATCTGGGCGCGCGTGGCGCGTACCGCCGGCCCCTTGCTCGCGTTGAGGGTGCGGAAATGAATGCCGCAGGCATCCGCACCGTGCGCCATGAAACCGCCCATGGCGTCGATCTCGCGCACCAGGTGACCCTTGCCGATGCCGCCGATGGCGGGGTTGCAGGACATCTGGCCGAGCGTTTCGATGTTGTGCGTCAGCAACAGGGTGCGCGCCCCCATACGGGCGCTCGCGAGTGCCGCCTCGGTACCGGCATGACCGCCGCCGACGACGATGACATCAAAAGATTCGGGAAATTGCATGGGTCTGGCACCCCAGGCAAGGAGAGGGCGGCAAAGGATAGGGCAAGGTCCCGGCGATGAGAAGTACGCTTGCCGCGAATCAGGCTCGCGCGGTCGCGGCTTGCGGCTCGCGCCATGCCAGGTGAGAGGCAAAGACGGCCGTCGCGCACTCCCAGGCGTAGCCGCGGGCGAATTCGACACAGGCTGCGCGGTCCAGCCCGCGCGCGCGCTCCACCGCGCAACCGAGGTCCTCGTCGAGCGCGCCGACGCGTTCGTCGGTCACGACGTCCAGCGGACCGGTCACCGGGTAGGCGGCGACGGGCAGGCCGCAGGCAAGCGCCTCGAGCAGGACCAGGCCGAAGGTGTCGGTACGGCTCGGAAACACGAATACGTCCGCGCCGGCGAGGTGACGGGCCAGCTCGCGGCCGAACTTGGCGCCGAGAAACCGCACGCGCGGCCAGCGCGCGCGCAGCCGTTCGAGGTCGGGTCCCGCACCGATCACGACCTGGCTGCCCGGCAACGAGAGCGCCAGGAAGGCTTCGATGTTCTTCTCCACCGCGACACGCCCCATGTAGACATGGATCGGGCGCGGCAGATCGGCATAGTCGCATGCGTCCCCGGGATGAAAGACGGCCGTGTCGACACCACGCTGCCACAGGCACAGGTTGGTGAAGCCGCGCGCGGCCAGCCGCGCGCGCTGCGAGGCGGTCGGCACCAGCGTGCGCTCGGCGGCCGCGTGGAAACGGCGCAGCCAGGCGTAGCTGACGGCGAGCGGCAGCGGCACGCGCAGGCGGATGTACTCGGGGAACTGCGTGTGGAACGACGTCGTGAAGCGGCGCCCGCGGGCCCGGCACCAGCGGCGCGCGGCCTGTCCGAGCGGCCCCTCGGTGGCGATGTGCACGGCATCGGGGTCGAAATCGTCGAGGATCGCGCGCACGCGCCGGCCGGGCCACAGTGCCAGCCGGATCTCGGGGTAGGTCGGGCAGGGCACGGTACGAAAGTCCGCCGGGGTCACGAAACGCACCTCGAAGCCGCTGCGCTCGAGGTAGCGCCCGGTCGTCTCCAGCGTGCGCACGACGCCGTTCACCTGGGGGTGCCAGGCATCGGTGACGATGACGACGCGCATGGTCCGCTCAGGCCGCGGCCGCGGGCACGGCACCCGCCTGCTCCGCGTGCCAGTCGATGAGTTCGATGCGCCCGTCGCGCTGCTCGACCAGTGCCGTGCAGCTTTCCACCCAGTCACCGCAGTTGTGATAGACGATGCCGCCGATGGTAGTGATCTCCGGTCGGTGGATATGACCGCAGACAACCCCGTGCACGCCTTCGCGAGCCGCGGCCTCGGCGACCACGGATTCGAAACGGCTGATGTATTGGACCGCGTTCTTGACC
The DNA here is from genome assembly GCA_029977665.1 of Pseudomonadota bacterium. Taxonomy (GTDB): domain Bacteria; phylum Pseudomonadota; class Gammaproteobacteria; genus JACKNG01. Next base: position 6,851 of record JAPOKK010000019.1, read on the forward strand.
TTGTGCTTGAGAAAGGCCGCGAGGGACCAGTAGGGGAAGCCGCAACGCCGCCGCACGGCGTTGACGGCAACATTCGCCATCAGCAACAGGCCGTAGGCGTGGGCGCCGAGCATACCGAGCCAACGCGACGACGCGACCGCAGCATCGAACTGGTCCCCGTGGATCACGAGCAGCCGCATGCCGTTCGCGCACTCGTGCACGGCGCGTTCGCGGATGGCGATGTTGCCGAAATCGTGGTTGACGTAGCCGCGCAGGGCCTGGTCATGGTTGCCCGGCACGTAGACCACCCGGGTACCGTCACGCGCCTTGCCGAGAATCGCCCGTACGACATCGTTGTGCGGCTGCGGCCAGAACGGACGCCGCCGGATCTGCCACAGATCGACAATGTCGCCGACCAGGTAGAGCGTCTCGCACTCCACGCCGCGCAGGAACTCGAGCAGGTGATCGGCGCGCGCGGCGTGGAAGCCGAGGTGCACGTCAGAGATCCATACCGTGCGCACGCGGCGGCGTGCACCGTGCCGGGAAAGCTTCTGCATGGTCGCTCCTGTCAGGTCGGCCGAGCGCAGACTAGGCCGGGTGCATGACGGGCCGATGAACGTCAGGCGACGATTGGATGACACGCGCCGCGACCCGCAACGAAACCTACGCGCCTCGTGGTGGTCAGTGCCTTTGTTGACGCTTTCGCCGGCGATGTGGAACACTCTGCCGCCCGTCGTCCCGCGGCAGCGCATGGCTCGCGCGGCGATCGCCTTCGACGCCAGCCGTGGCCACGCGAGCACGGTCGATACCACCTTCGAGTCCGCATTGCGCAGCAGGTCAACGGCCGCCCGGGGTGCCGTCCCGCGACGCGCCGGCATCCGAACACGACGCGAAGAAATACAGAGAGACTGGATCGATGGAGACCCTGATCGAAGTCACCGGGCTCAGCAAGAGCTTCGGCACGTTGCAGGCGGTGGACAATGTGTCACTCACCGTCCGACGCGGCGAAGTGCTGGGCTTCCTGGGGCCCAACGGCGCCGGCAAGTCGACGACCATGAAGATGATCACCGGCTTTCTCGCGCCGAGCGCGGGCCGCATCTCGGTCGCCGGCTTCGACATCGAACGCGACCCGCTCGCGGCCAAGGCGCGCATCGGCTACCTGCCGGAAGGTGCGCCGGCCTACGGCGAGATGACGGCCGCGACCTTCCTCGAGTTCATCGCCGACATCCGCGGCCTGCCGCGCGCGACCCGCGCCGAGCGCATCCGCGAAGTGGTCGCGCAGATTCATCTCGAAAACGTGCTCGACCAACGCATCGAGACGCTGTCGAAGGGCTTCAAGCGCCGCGTGGGACTCGCCCAGGCGGTCCTCCACGATCCCGAGATCCTGATCATGGACGAGCCGACCGACGGCCTCGATCCCAACCAGAAGCACGAGGTCCGCAGCCTCATCCAGGCGATGGCGCCGCACAAGGCCATCCTCATATCGACCCACATCCTGGAAGAAGTCGATGCGGTGTGCACGCGCGCGGTAATCATCGCGCGCGGCCGGCTGATCTTCTCGGGGACGCCGCGCGAACTCGCCGCGCGTTCGCGCTACCACAACGCGGTAACGGCGATCGTCGCCAGCGCCGAGGCCGGGCAGGCGAGCGCGGTGCTGTCCCGGCTGGGCGAGGTGGAGACGCGCGAACTCGCCGAGGAGACGCGCCTCACGCTGCTTTCGAGCGACGGCGCGAACGCCGCGACGACGGTGCAGGCGCGCCTGCGCGAGGCCGGCGTCGCGCCACGCGAGCTGTTCATCGAGCACGGTCACCTCGACGAGGTCTTCCGCACCATCACCCTCGGCGCCCGCGGCGGGGAGGTCCATCGCACATGAAAGGTCTCGGCACGATTTTCAGGCGCGAACTGATGGCGTATTTCGCCACGCCCGTAGCCTATGTCTTCATCGTCATCTTCCTGGTCCTGAACGGCATCTTCACGTTCTACGTCGGCGGCTTCTACGAGCGCGCCCAGGCCGATCTCGAGCCGTTCTTCCAGTTCCACCCGTGGCTCTACATGTTCCTCATCCCGGCCATTTCGATGCGCCTGTGGTCCGAGGAGCGCAAGGCCGGCACGCTCGAACTGCTGCTCACGCTGCCGGTCTCGCTCGCGGCCAGCGTGCTCGGTAAGTTCCTTGCCGCCTGGGTCTTCACCGCCGTGGCGCTCGCCGGCACCTTCCCGATCTGGCTGACCGTCAACTATCTCGGCGATCCCGACAACACGGTCATCGTCGCCGGCTACCTCGGCAGCCTGCTCATGGCCGGCGGCTTCCTCGCCATCGGTTCGTGCATCTCGGCACTGACCCGCAACCAGGTCATCGCCTTCGTGATCAGCTTCGTCATCTGCTTCGCGTTCAACCTGAGCGGCTTCCCGATGGTCATCGACGTGTTCAGCGCCTGGGCGCCCCAGGTCATCGTCGACACCATCAGCTCGTTCAGCTTCCTGACCCACTTCAACTCGATCCTGAAGGGGGTCATAGATATCCGCGACCTCATCTTCTTCACCACCCTGATCGCGTTCTGGCTCTACGCCAACGTCCTCGCGATCGAAGTGAACAAGAGCAACTGATGGCCATGAACAGGAATCTCGTCACCGGCTCCGGTCTCGTCATCGCGCTGGCGCTGTTCCTCGGCGTCAACGTCATCAGCAACCAGGCCCTGACCTCGTGGCGCCTGGACGTGACCGAGAACGCGCTCTACACGCTCTCCGACGGCACGCTGAACATCCTCGAAGACCTCGAGGAACCGGTCACCATCCGGCTCTATTACTCCGCGCAGCAGTTCGCCGGCGTGCCGCGCCTGCTCACCTACGGCAAGCGCGTGCGCGACATGCTCGAGGAATACGCCGCCGAGAGCGGCGGCATGGTGCGGCTGCAGGTCATCGATCCCGAGCCGTTCTCCGAGGCAGAGGACGAGGCCGTCGCCTACGGCGTGCGCCAGCTCGCGCTCAGCGCGGCCGGCGACACCGGCTATCTCGGCGTGGTCGGCACCAACACCACCGACGACGTCGAAGTACTGCCGCTGCTCAGCCCCGAGCGCGAGGACGCGCTGGAATACGAGCTGACCAAGATGATCTACTCGCTCGGCGAGCCGCAGAAACGCGTCATCGGCGTGATCTCGGCGTTGCCGGTGTTCGCGCCGCCGCCCGATCCCATGACCGGGCAGGCCGCCGGCCAGGACTGGGCCGCGTTCGTGCTCTTGCGCGAACTATACGAGGTGCGCGAGCTGTCGTTCGAGACGACCGAGATCGACGACGACGTCGACACCCTCATCGTCGTTCACCCCAAGGGACTGTCACGCGAGACGGCCTACGCCATCGACCAGTTCGTGCTCGGCGGCGGCAAGGCGATGGTCTTCGTCGACCCGATGGCCGAGCAGGACGCCGCCGCACCGGACCCGGAGCGCCCCGGGGTGCTGCCGGAGCTCGGCTCCGACCTGCCGGCGCTGCTCGAACAATGGGGCCTCGAGCTGACGGCGGACAAGGTCGTCGGCGATCCCGCCTCGGCCGTGCGCGTCAGTTTCCGCACGCCGCGCGGACCGCGCGAAGTCGAGTACCTGCCATGGCTGCAGCTGCAGGGCGACACGCTCAACCGCGACGACTTCATCACCAACGAGTTGAACGTCATCAACGTCGGCACGGCCGGCGCGCTCGATACCCGCGAGGGCAGCACGCTGACCCACGTGCCGCTCATCGAGACCGGCAAGGGCTCGGGCCTGCTCGAGCGCGACGCCGTCATCTTTGTCAAGGATCCGGCCGGGCTGCTCGACAACTTCACGCCGGACGATGCCACCCACGCCATCGCCGTGCGCGTCTCCGGCAAGGCCAAGACCGCTTTCCCCGACGGCCGCCCGCTCGGCGCCGACGAGAAGCGCGCCCCGGCGGACGAAGCATTCCTCAGCGAATCGACCGCCTCGATCAACGTCATCGTGGTTGCCGACACCGACATCCTCGCCGACCGTTTCTGGGTCCGCTTCAACAATTTCGCCGGCATGCGCATCCCCGAACCGTTTGCCAACAATGCCGATTTCCTGATCAACGCGGTGGACAACCTCGGCGGCAACGACGACCTCATCGGCCTGCGCAGCCGCGGCCAGTACACGCGCCCGTTCGAAGTCGTGCAACGCATCCAGCGCGAGGCCGAAGCGAAGTTCCGCGATCGCGAGCAGGCTTTGCAGCAGAAGCTCGCCGAGGCGGAGCAGAAACTCGCCGAGCTGCAGAGCGAAGAGAGCGGCGGCGAGCTGCTGCTGTCACCCGAGCAGCGCGCCGAGATCGAGCGCTTCCGCGCCGAGCAGGTCAAGACCCGCAAGGAGCTGCGCAACGTCCAGCACGAGCTGCGCAGCAACATCGAGCGCCTCGGCTCGCTGCTGACGTTCGTCAACACCGGCCTCGTACCGCTCGTCATTGCCGTCGTCGCCATCGTCATGAGCATCGTCAACGCGCGCTCCCGCAAGCGCGCCTGAGCATCCGGAGGGCTTTCCCGTGAAAGGCAGGACCCTGGGCCTCGCGCTACTCACCCTGGTCGTCATCGTCGTCGCCTGGAAGATCAGCCAGGACAAGGCGCCGCAGACCGAGGTGTCACGCAGCCAGCTCTACCCGGGCCTGCTCGACCGCCTCAACGACGTCGAGCGCGTGCGGCTGCGCAGCGGGGACGACGAGAGCGTGCTGGTGCGCACGGGCGAGCGCTGGCTGATGGCCAACAAGGACGACTTCCCGGCCGACGGCGCGGCCGTACGCCGCACGGTGCTGCAGGTCGCCAGCCTGCGCGTGGTCGAGCCCAAGACCGCGAACGCGGAGAATTATGCGCGACTCGGCGTGCAGGACGCCGACGCCGAAGATGCCGACAGCACCCTCGTCGAGCTGCTCGGCGCCGGCGACGCGGCGCTCGCGCGCCTGCTCGTCGGCCACGCCAGCGACAACACCACGGCGCCGCGCCACTACGTACGCCGCGCCGGCGAGGCGCAGTCATGGCTGGTCGAGGGCGAGCTGGAAGTCCCGGCCGACCCGGTGCCCTGGCTCGACGCGGGAATCGTCGATGTCGACACCGCCCAGGTCGCCGAGGTGCGCATAGAACGCGACGACGCGACGCCAGTCGTGATCCGCAAGCGCGAAGCGGACGACAACTTCTTCGCCTTGATGAACGTGCCGGAAGGATTCGAGCCGAAATCGAAGGCGACCGTCTCGAGCGGCGGCGCGCTGCTGCTCGACCTGCGCTTCAACGATGTCGCCAGTGCCGACGCCGTCGCCGGCGCGACCCCGCTGCGTACCGTCACCGTGCGCACCTTCGACGGCCTGCTCGCGACGCTGCGCGACTACGCGCTCGACCAGCGCACGGTGACCGCGTTCGAGTTCACCACCGTCGAACCCGAAACCACCGTCGAACCCGAAACCACGGTCGAACCGGAAACCACGGACGGCAACACGGACGCGGCCGCGCCCGACGCCGCTGATGGCGACAGTGAAGCGGGTGACGGCGCTGACGAGGCTGCCGACGAGCCCGCGGACAGCGAGACCGTCGCACAACGCGCCGCGCGTCTCAATGCCCGCACCAGCGGCTGGGTCTACGTGCTCCCGGACTACAAACGACGCATGATCGAGCGCGATTTCGACAGCCTCGTGCAGCCCGTCGAGGAGACGGCCGCCAGCGAGGACGAGTAACCGGGGACCGCGCGCCGCCGGCGCGCGTGCAGGGCTCCCGCGCGACGATGCCGACCCGATCCCAGTGCAGGCCCCGGTGGAGGCCCTAGTGCACGCGGGCGCTGGTCGAGCAGGAAGCCGGTAAGCTGGGCGTCAGCGCGCGCAGCACGCGCCAGCCGTGGGCGCTGCCGAGTTCGTGCCACAGGTGAAAGGCGTTGAGGCCGTCGATGCACGGCTCGCCGCTCTGCAGCGCGCGCAGGGTCTGCAGCACGTCCATCGCTACGACGAACTCCTCGGCGAGTTGTTCGTAGAGCGCCAGGCGATGCTTGGAGGCGTATTCGCGGTAAGCATTGCGCCCGACTTCGACGAAGTACGACACGGGCAGCCCCTTGCGGATGGCATGCTCGGGCAGCAGCCCGGCGAACAGCAGGCACTGGTCGCCCACCACGCACGGTTTGCTGGTATCGGCATGCAGCAGTCGATCGAGCCGATCGAGCAGGCCGTGCTCGATGTCCGCCGGCGAGATGTCGGCGCCGACGTGCCGGTAGAGCAGCGCGACGAGATGCTCCTCGACCGCCCGGGACATGTGCAGACCGCCCGCATTCTGCGCATGCGTAAGCAGCGCGCGCCAGCCGGTCGTCTGGGGAATGTGCAAGTCCTGGTTGGGCATCGGCATGGTCCTCGTCGTGGCTCAGGATGTCGGCCCCGGCGCGGCGATCTTTAGGGGGCGGAGCGCCCTCGACGGCGCGCCGCGGCATACTCAAGCCTCCACCCAGCGGCTATACTGCGCGCCCCGGAAACGCCCGTCCCCGACCGCAAGCCGATGACCGAGCAAGCTTCTCCGCCGGCCACATTCCAGGCCCTGATTTTCGCCCTGCAACGCTATTGGAGCGGCTACGGTTGCGTCATCGCGCAGCCTTACGACATGGAGATGGGCGCCGGCACGTTTCACCCGGCGACGTTCCTGCGCGCGATCGGCCCCGAACCTTGGCGCACTGCCTACGTGCAGCCGTCGCGCCGTCCGACCGACGGCCGCTACGGCGACAATCCCAACCGGCTGCAGCATTACTACCAGTTCCAGGTCCTGCTCAAACCTTCGCCGGACGCGCTGCAGGCGCTCTACCTCGGCTCGCTCGCCGCGCTCGGCCTCGACCTCGAGGTACACGACGTGCGCTTCGTCGAAGACAACTGGGAATCCCCCACCCTCGGCGCCTGGGGCCTGGGCTGGGAGGTGTGGCTGAACGGCATGGAGATCACCCAGTTCACCTATTTCCAGCAGGTCGGCGGGCTCGACTGCAGACCGGTCTCCGGCGAGATCACCTATGGCCTCGAGCGTATCGCAATGTACCTGCAGGGCGTCGACTCGGTGTTCGACGTGGTGTGGGCCGAGCACGAGGGCGAAGTCGTCACCTACGGCGACGTCTACCATCAGAACGAGGTCGAGATGTCGGCCTACAACTTCGAGCACGCCGACACCGCGGCGCTGTTCGACTGGTTCGACCAGTGCGAGAAGGAGGCCACGCGCCTGATCGCGTTGAGCCTGCCCCTGCCCGCCTACGAGCAGATGGTCAAGGCCTCGCACTCCTTCAACCTGCTCGACGCGAGGCGCGCCATCTCGGTGACCGAACGGCAACGCTACATCCTGCGTGTGCGCACGCTCGCGCGCGCCATCGCCGAGGCCTACTACGCCGCGCGCGAAGCGCTCGGCTTCCCGCTGGCCCGGCGCGAGGCCCAGTCGTCATGAGCGAGACACTGCTGATCGAGATTGGTACCGAAGAACTGCCGCCCAAGGCCCTGCCGCGCCTGTCGGCGGCATTCGCCGCGGCTTTCGACAAGGGTCTCAGCGATGCCGGCCTGCCCCATGACGGCATCACCGCCTACTGCGCCCCGCGGCGCCTAGCGCTCAGCGTCTCCGGCCTCGCCGAGCGCCAGCCCGACCGCGTCGAGAACCGCCGCGGCCCGGCGCTCGCCGCCGCTTTCGACAACGGCGGGCAGCCGACCAAGGCGGCGCTCGGCTTTGCACGTTCCTGTGGTGTAGAAGTCGCCGATCTCGGCCGGGTGAAAAGCGGCGACAACGAATGGCTGGCCTTCGAACGCCACGTCGCCGGACGACACATCAACGAGCTGGTCGGCGAGATCACCCACCAGGCGCTGGCCGCGCTGCCGATTCCCAAGCGCATGCGCTGGGGCGACGGCGAGGTCGAATTCGTGCGCCCGGTGCACTGGGTCGTCGCGCTCTACGGCAGCGCCGTGCTCGAGTGCGAGATCCTCGGCATCGCGGCCGGGCGTACGACGCGCGGCCATCGCTTCCACCACGGCGGTGAACTGCCACTCGCGAGCGCCGACGACTACGCCCGGACGCTCGAGCAAGAGGGTCACGTGATTGCCGATTTCGACGCGCGCCGCGCGCGCATCGTCGCCCAGGTCGAAGCCCTGTGCGACGAGACCGGCGGGCAGGCCGTCATGGACGCAGCGCTGGTAGACGAAGTCACCGCGCTGGTCGAATGGCCGGCGGCGATCGGCGGCAGTTTCGATGCGGAGTTCCTCGAACTGCCCGAGGAAGCCCTCATCGCGAGCATGCAGGGGCACCAGAAATACTTCCCCGTGCGCGACGCCGAGGGGCGCCTGCTCAACCGCTTCGTGACCATCGCCAACCTCGACAGCAAGCAGCCGGAGGTCGTGCGCGATGGCAACGAGCGCGTGATCCGGCCGCGCCTTGCCGACGCGCGCTTCTTCTACCGCAGCGATCGCGCCGAGCCCCTCGAAACGCGCCGCGCAGGGCTGGCCGACATGCTGTTCGAGAAACGCCTGGGCTCGCTCGATGCGAAGACCGCGCGCGTCGAGCGTCTGGCCGCGCGGCTCGCGGAGCCGTGTGGCGCCGAACAGGCACTCGTCACCCGCGCCGCCGCCCTCTCGCGCTGCGACCTGCTCTCGGCCATGGTCGGCGAGTTTCCCGAGCTGCAGGGCACCATGGGACGCTACTACGCGCTCGCCGACGGTGAGCCGGCCGCGGTCGCCCAGGCACTCGACGAGTTCTACCAGCCGCGCTTCGCCGGTGACGCGATACCCGCGAGCGCGGTGGGACGCTGCGTCGCGCTGGCCGACAAGCTCGACTCGCTGGTCGGCATCTTCGGCATCGGCATGGCACCGACGGGCGACAAGGACCCCTACGCGCTCAGGCGCGCCGCGCTCGGCTGCCTGCGCATCCTGATCGAAGGCGAGATCGATCTCGACCTCGCCGAGGTCATCGCCACCGCCTGCGCGATCTACGGCGAGCTGCCGCTTGCCGGGGACACCGCCGAACAGGTCTATGCGTTCATGCGCGAACGCCTGCGCGGGTATTACCTCGAACGCGGCGTCGCGGCCGATGTCTGCGCCGCGGTACTCGCCAACGAGGTCACCGCGCCGCGCGAGATCGACCGCCGCGTCGAGGCCGTGTCGCGCTTCCGCGAGCACAGCGCCGCCGCTGCACTGGCCGCGGCCAACAAGCGCATCGGCAACATCCTCAAGAAGCTCGACGGTCCTGCACCCGAGCGCTGGGCACGCGAACGTCTCGTCGATACCGCCGAGCAGCGGCTCGCCGACGACCTCGACGCCGTCGCGGGCGAAGCCGGCGCGTTGTTCGAGGCGCGCGACTATGCCGGCTACCTGGCCTGCCTGGCCGGCCTGCGCGAGAGCGTCGATGCCTTCTTCGACGAAGTGATGGTGATGTGCGAGGACGCCGCGCTGCGCGACAACCGCCTGGCACTGCTCGCGCACCTGCACCGCCTGTTCGGACGGGTCGCCGACATCAGCCGGCTGAGCGAGAACTGAGCCCGGCGACGTGCGCACGCTGCTGCTCGATCGCGACGGCGTCATCAATCGCGACTCGCCGGATTTCATTCGCTCGCCGGGGGAGTTGCGGCCGCTGCCGGGTGCGCTCGAGGCCGTCGTGCGTGCGCAACGTGCCGGCTACCGCGTGATCATCGTCAGCAACCAGTCGGGCCTCGCGCGCGGCCTGTTCGCGATGCGCGATCTGAACGCGATCCATCGCCGCCTGCAGGACGAACTCGAACGCCTCGGCGGACGTGTCGAGGCCTTCTTCTTCTGCCCGCACGGACCCGACGACGGCTGTGACTGCCGCAAGCCTGCCGGCGGTCTGCTGCGCGCGCTCGGCGAGCGACTCGGCGTCGAGCTAGGCGGCACACCCTTCGTCGGCGATCGCCTGAGCGATGTGCGCGCCGCGCAGAGCGTCGGCGCGCGTCCCATGCTCGTTCGCACCGGTCTGCAGCCCCTCGAGGCGGCCGCGCTCGCCGCGCTCGGCCCGGTCGACGTGTTCGACGATCTGCCCGCCGCCGTGGAGGCGCTGCTCTCGTGCTGACCCGCCTGCGCTCGTGGCTGTTCTATCTCGGGCTCGCTCCGCTGACCGTGCTGTTCAGCCTCATCGGTATCGCCATCCTGCCGCTGCCGCGCACGCTGCGCTACGCGGTGATCACACGCTGGTCGGTCGTCACCATCTGGTGGCTGCGTGTCAGCTGCGGGCTCGGCTACGTCGTCGAGGGGCGCGAGCACATTCCGGCCTCACCGGGCGTGATCGTGTGCAAGCACCAGTCGGCCTGGGAAACCATCACCCTGCAGCTGATCTTTCCGCGCCAGTGCCAGGTGCTCAAGCGCGAGCTGTTACGCGTGCCGTTCTTCGGCTGGGGCCTGGCCAGCCTCAACCCGATCGCCATCGACCGCAAGGCCGGTGCACGGGCCTTGAAGACCGTGCTGGCGCGCGGCGTCGAGCGCATTCGCGACGGCTGGTGGGTGCTGCTGTTCCCCGAGGGGACACGGGTACCGGCGGGCACGCGCGGGCGCTACACCTCGACCGGCGCGGCGCTCGCGATCGAGGCCGGCTGTCCGCTGGTGCCGGTCGCCCACAATGCCGGCGTGTTCTGGGCACGCAACGCGGTGACCAAGCACCCCGGCACGATCCGCGTCGTCATCGGCCCGCCCATCGAGACCACCGGCAAGAGCGCCAAGGCGGTGATCCGCGAAGCGGAGGAATGGATCGAGGCCACCTGCGCGCGCCTGCCGCTGCAGCCCGGCGCCTGAGCGCCCGATCGCGCCGCGCGGTTCGCGCGCGGCATTCGCGCATCCTTTATGATGGCGCCCGTTCCATCCGCGCCACGAGCTTACCAATGCCCGAGCTGCCACCGACCCGCTTTCCCGCCACGCGTCCACGCCGCAACCGATCCGACGAATTCGTGCGCCGGCTGGTGCGTGAGAACGTTCTCACTGTCGACGACCTGATCGCGCCGATGTTCGTGCTCGACGGCGACAGCCGCCGCGAGCCGGTCGCGAGCATGCCGGGCGTCGAGCGCCTGAGTATCGATCTCGCCGTCGACGAGGCGCGCCGCCTGCATACGCTCGGCATACCCGCCGTGGCGCTGTTCCCGGTCACTCCCGCCGCGGCAAAGAGCGACGACGGCCGCGAGGCATACAACCCGGATGCCATCGCGCAACGCGCGATCGCGGCGATCAAGGACGCGGTGCCGGAACTCGGCGTGATTACCGACGTCGCGCTCGACCCGTTCACGACCCATGGCCATGATGGCGTGCTCGACAGCGCCGGGCGTATCCTCAACGATGAAACCGTCGAGGTCCTGGTGCGCCAGGCACTGTCACAGGCGCGCGCCGGTGTGGACGTCGTCGCGCCGTCCGACATGATGGACGGCCGCGTGGCGGCGATTCGCGCGGCGCTCGAGAGCGAGGGCTACCGTGACGTCAAGATCCTGGCCTACTCGGCCAAGTACGCTTCGTCTTTCTACGGGCCGTTCCGCGACGCCGTCGGCTCGGGCGCGAACCTCGGAAAGGGCGGCAAGCAGACCTACCAGATGGACGCCGGCAACAGCGACGAAGCGCTGCGCGAGGTCGCGCTCGATATAGCCGAAGGCGCGGACATGGTGATGGTCAAGCCGGGTATGCCGTACCTGGACGTCGTGCAGCGGGTCAAAGCGACCTTCCAGATGCCGACCTTCGTCTACCAGGTGAGCGGTGAGTACGCCATGCTCAAGGCCGCAGCCCAGGCCGGCTGGCTCGACGAGCGCGGCGTCGCGCTCGAGGCCCTGCTCGCCTTCAAGCGCGCCGGCGCAGACGGTGTGCTGACCTACTTTGCCGGCGCCGCCGCCGGCTGGCTGGCCGAATGAGGTAAGCGCCCGCGCGTCACACGTCGAGGTCGAGCTCCTTGATCTTGCGGGTCAAGGTGTTGCGTCCCCAGCCGAGCAGCTTGGCCGCTTCCTGGCGACGCCCGTGGGTGCTGTTCAGCGCAACGTGGATCATGGTCGACTCGAAGCGCGGCAGGGCCTCGTCGAGGATCGGTTCGTGGCTCTGGCGCAGGCGGCGCTCGGCCCAGCGCCGGAGCGCGCTTTCCCAGTCTTCCTCGCCGCCGGTCTCGCGCTCGCCGCCGAGCAGCAGTTCGGCCGGCAGATCGTCGACGTCGATCTCGCGTGACGGCGCCATGATCATCACGCGCCGGCAGACGTTCTCGAGCTGGCGCACATTGCCCGGCCAGTCGTAGGCGCGCATTGCGGCCAGCGCCCGTGGCGTGAGTCGCTTCGACTCGCCGCCGAGTTCGGCCGCGGTGGTGCGCAGAAAATGTTCGGCCAGGGCCTCGATGTCGTCGGGTCGTTCGCGCAGCGACGGCAACTCGAGGCGAATGACGTTGAGACGGTGGAAGAGGTCTTCGCGGAAGCTGCCTTCACGGACGCGCTCCTCGAGATGCTGGTGGGTGGCGGCGATGACGCGCACGTCGACTCGGACCGGCTCCGTGCCACCCACCCGGTAGAACTCGCCGTCGGCGAGCACACGCAGCAGCCGCGTCTGCAGCTCGGCCGGCATGTCGCCGATCTCGTCGAGGAACAGGGTGCCCCCGTTGGCCTGCTCGAAGCGTCCGATGCGCTGACCCGCGGCGCCGGTGAACGAGCCTTTCTCGTGCCCGAACAGTTCCGATTCCAGCAGGTCGCGTGGGATCGCCGCGGTGTTGAGTGCGATCAACGGCTGCTGCGCACGCGGGCTGTGACGGTGCAGCGCGCGCGCGACGAGTTCCTTGCCGGTGCCCGACTCACCGGTCAGCAGCACTGTCATGTTGGAGTTGGCGAGCCGCCCGATGGCACGGAAAACTTCTTGCATGGCCGGCGAGGAGCCGATGATCTCGGGGACCTCGGCCAGCGCCTCCTCATCCTCCAGCGGCGCCGGCACCTCTTGCGCCTTGCGTAGCGCGCGACGCACGATGGCGATGACGTCGTCGACGTCGAAGGGTTTGGGCAGATACTCGAACGCACCGCCACGGAAAGCGGCAACGGCGCGGTCGAGATCGGCGTACGCGGTCATGATGATGATCGGCAGACCGGGGTGCTGGTCCTGCATGTGACGGAGCAGGGTGAGACCATCGGTACCCGGCATGCGAATGTCGGTGATGATGACGTCGGGTTCGAACTTGTCGAGGCGGCCGAGCACCTTGTCGGCACTGTCGAAACTGCGGGTTGCGATGTGCTCGCGCTCGAGCGCGCGCTCGAGCACCCAGCGTATGGAGCGATCGTCATCGACGATCCAGACTTCGTGCTGTTTATTCATGGTTCTTCTCCGAGCGGCAACCACACCGAGAACTCGGTGTGGCCTGGCTCACTTTCGAATCCGATAAGCCCGCCCTGGCGCTGGATCAGCGACTGCGCGATCGGCAGTCCGAGGCCCGATCCTTCGGCGCGGCCGGACACGAGCGGGAAAAAGATGCTGGCGCCGAGATCCGGGTCGACGCCTGGCCCGGTATCGATCACCTGCACCCGCACGACCAGGCGATGCAGGGTCGTGCCGATGGTGAACTTGCGCTGGATGCGCGTACGCAGCGTCACCGTGCCGTCGGCACCGCCGACCGCCTGCACGGCGTTGCGCAGCAGGTTCATGAACGCCTGCACGAGTTGATCGCGATCGGCGCTGATCTCGGGCAGGCTGGGGTCGTAGTCGCGCTCGATGACGGCATCGCCGACGCGCTCGGCTTCGACCACCATGCGCACATGCTCGAGCACGTCGTGAATGTTGAGGACCTGCTTGTTCGAAGCGCCGCGCGGACCGAGCATGCGATCGACCAGGGTGCGCAGGCGATCGGCCTCGCCGATGATGATTTGGGTGTACTCGGCCTGGCGCTGGTCTTCGAGCTCGCGCTCGAGCAGCTGCGCGGCGCCGCGGATGCCGCCCAGCGGGTTCTTGATCTCGTGCGCGAGACCACGCAGCAGCGCGCTCGACACATGGTTCTGCATCAGCAGGTTGCCTTCGTGCTGGATGCGCTGGCGGCGTTCCACGTTGGTCATCTCGATGACCACGAAGGCGGGGTCGGGATGCTGCCGCCACAGCGGCGTGACCGAGCAGTCGACCAGGGTCGTGGCGAGCTTGCCGAGACGCAGGTCGAGGCCGCGTTCGGCGAATGTACGGCCTTCGAGCAGTGCACGCTGGGCCGCATGCACGAGTTCGTCGGCGCCCGGCAGGGCGTGGGCCAGCAGGTTGTCGCGCAGTCGGGTTTCGCTCGTTTCGATCAGCGCCAGCGCCGCGGCGTTGGCCTTCAGCACGCGCAGGTCACGGTCGAGCAAGAGCACGGCCGTGGCAAGCGCCTCGACGAGGTCGGTGTCCGTAGGAGTCTGTACGGTGGGCATCGGCACTAGTTTGCACTATTTTGGTGCAATCATGGTTCCAACATGATTGTCGGTTCCGGTGCGAGCAGATCGCACCACGAAATATCAGGGGCTTAGGAAGTCTCGCCGGACCACGGAGCAGGTCCGGTGCAGCGGGAAGCGGCCCCGTTCACAAAGGGGCAAGAATCGGACCAATCAGGAACCGGCCGGAGCGCGCCGTGCCGGCGCGGGGTTGAGCACCGATTGCTGGTGCACATAGATGGTGAGCGTGTCGGCACGGCGCAGCGCGTTGCCGGCCGCATCGACTACGGCCGCCCCAAGCTGGTGCGTACCGCGCTCCAGCGGCTGCACCACGATCGTCGTACCGGCCACGGGCTCACCGTAGGGCGCGCCGTCGAAGTAGAACTGCACGCGGTGACCTGCACCGATGTCGAGCGCCGGATCGACGCTCACGCCGACGTCGAGCTGCTGCTGGTTGCGAATCGTCGCCTCGTCGGCCGGCGCGGTGATGCGTACGGCGGTGTAGGCATCGCCCGGTTTCGTCTCAGCGGCCGCGGTTCCGCCGGCTTGTGGCGGCGGTACGCGCTGCCCCGGTACGGTCGAGACTTCGCCGATCTCGATCTGCTCGGCGCCTTCGCGCGGCACGTCGGAGAAGATCACGTTGCCGTCCTCGTCGGTCCAACGATAGACCTCGGTGGCAGCGGCGGACCAGCCCCCCAGCAACAGTGTCAGGTAAAGCACGAGGGTGGGGGAATTTCGCATGGCGGGGCGACCGGCGGAATGAAACGTCTGAACCCAGTGTATCCGTCGGCCGGGGAATGTCCAACGCGCCCGGGCGCGAAAAGAAAGCCCCCGCGAGCGGGGGCTTTCGGTCAGGTCGAAGACCTCGCGTCAGACGCTGTAGTACATGTCGTACTCGACGGGGTGGGTCGACATGCGGATGCGCTGCACTTCCTCCATCTTGAGGGCGATGTAGGCATCGATGGCGTCGTCGCCGAGCACACCGCCTGCCTTGAGGAAATCGCGATCGGCGTCCAGCGCTTCGAGCGCCTGGTCGAGCGAGTGGCAGACCGTCGGGATGCCCTTCTCCTCTTCCGGCGGCAGGTCGTAGAGGTCCTTGTCCATCGGGCCGCCCGGGTCGATCTTGTTGATGATGCCGTCGAGGCCGGCCATCAGCAGCGCCGTGAAGGCGAAGTACGGATTCGCCGTCGAGTCAGGGAAACGGACTTCGATACGACGTGCCTTGGGGCTGGAAACCCAGGGAATACGCACCGACGCCGAGCGGTTGCGCGCCGAGTAGGCGAGGAACACCGGCGCCTCGAAGCCCGGCACCAGTCGCTTGTAGCTATTGGTGCTGGCGTTGGTGAAGGCGTTAATGGCACGCGCGTGCTTGATGACGCCGCCGATGTAGTGCAGCGCGGTTTCCGACAGGCCGCCGTAGCCGTCACCCGAGAACAGGTTCCCGCCGTCCTTGGAGATAGACATGTGCACGTGCATGCCGTTGCCGTTGTCACCGACGAGCGGCTTGGGCATGAAGGTCGCCGTCTTGCCATAGCCGTGGGCGACGTTGTGCACGACGTACTTGAGGATCTGCAGCGTGTCGGCGCGCTTGACGAGCGTATCGAAGCGCGTGCCGATCTCGCACTGGCCAGCCGTCGCAACCTCGTGGTGATGGACTTCGACGGGCACGCCCATCTCTTCCATCACCAGGCACATCGTCGAACGCAGGTCCTGCAGCGAATCGACCGGCGGAACCGGGAAGTAACCGCCCTTGATGGTCGGACGGTGACCGATGTTGCCGTCAGGGAAGACTTTCTCCGAGTTCCAGGCGCTCTCGTCGGAATCGACCGAGAAGAAAGAACCCTTCATCTCGTTGCCCCAACGCACGTCGTCGAAGACGAAGAACTCGGGCTCGGGACCGAAGAACGCGGTATCGCCGACGCCGCAGGACTTGAGGAAGGCCTCGGCGCGCTTGGCTGCCGAGCGCGGGCAGCGTTCGTAACCCTCGCCGGTCGAAGGCTCGACGATGTCACAGCGAACGATCAGCGTCTTCTCTTCGAAGAACGGGTCCATCACCGCCGTTTCCGGATCGGGCATCAGGATCATGTCGGACTCGTTGATACCCTTCCAGCCCGCGATGGACGAGCCGTCGAACATCTTGCCGTCCTCGAAGAAGTCCTCGTCGATCTCGCGCGAGGGTACGGTGACGTGCTGCTCCTTACCCTTGGTGTCGGTGAAGCGGATGTCGACGAAGCGCACCTCCTCGTCTTTCAATGTCTTCAGAATGCTCTCAACTGACATGTTCGATTTCCTCCAACCATGCACTTTTGCTGTCGTTTAATTGGGATGCCCTGTTGCTGACTGAGCCGGCGCCACGCAGGCGCGCCGGTCGCTTCACGCGATCACCCATGCGCCATGAGTGAGCATAATGTATGCCAACGACAAGTCATTGATCCTGCGGGGAACGAAGCCGTTCCGGAGAAACAACGCACTGAAATAGAGCGTACCAGATAGCGTACGCACTATTTTGGTGCTTCCTCCTCCGACAATCGCTCCAGTTCGTCGCGCATGAGGTCGGCGACGCGCTCGCGCGCCCGCACCAGGCGCGGCCCGCCCGCCTCGACCAGCACTTCGGGCGGCCGCGGCCGTGCGTTGTAGTTCGATGCCATGGCGAAAGCGTAGGCGCCGGCCGACATGACCGCGAGCAGGTCGCCGGGCGCCGCGACGAGCGTGCGCCCGCGCGCCAGCCAGTCGCCGCTCTCGCACACCGGCCCGACCACGTCGCACTCGAGCGTATGTGCGCCGGGCGCGGGTGCGGTGCACGGCAAGACCTCGTGCCAGGCGTCGTAGAGCGCCGGCCGCAGCAGGTCGTTCATCGCCGCGTCGACGATGACGAAATTGCGCGCCGCGGTCGACTTGACGTACTCGACCCGCGTCAGCAGCACGCCGCACTCACCGACGATCGAGCGGCCCGGTTCCATCACCACCTCGTAATGCGCCGGCACCTCGCGCAGCAGCGCCTCGACCAGGGCGCGGATCGCGGGCGGCTGCTCGTCTTCGTAACGGATGCCGAGGCCGCCGCCGACATCGATGTGTGCGAGTGGGATGTCTTCCGCGGCGAGCTCGCCGGCCAGTGCGACGACCTCGCGCACGGCCGCGACAACGGGCGCGATGGTGGTCAGCTGCGAGCCGATGTGGCACGCGACCCCGCGCGGCTCGATCCACGGGTTGTCCCGTGCCGAGCGGTAGAGCGCGCGCGCCTCGTCGAGCGGCACACCGAACTTGTTCTCCTTCAAGCCGGTGGAGATGTAGGGGTGGGTACCTGCATCGATGTCCGGGTTGACCCGGATGGCGATCGCCGCGGTGCGCCCCGTCGCCGCCGCGGCGGCGGCAATGCGGGCCAGCTCGGCCGCCGATTCGACGTTCAGGCAACCGACGCCGGCAGCCAGCGCGCGCTGGATCTCGGCGGCCGTCTTGCCGACACCGGAGAACACCACGTTGCCGGCCGGCGCGCCGGTCGCGAGCACGCGCTCCAGCTCGCCGCCGGAGACGATGTCGAAGCCGGCGCCGAGGCGGCCGAGCGCGCGGATGATGGAGAGATTGTCGTTGGCCTTCACCGCGTAACAGACGCGGTGGGCGCGGGCGCCGAAGGCCTCGTCGTAGGCGCGAAAGCGTGCCTCGATGCCAGCGCGCGAGTAAACGTAGCACGGCGTGCCGTAGCGCTCGGCGATGGCGGCCAGTGCGCTGCCATCGAGCGTCAGCTGGCCGTCGACGTAATCACAATGCATGGTGGGATCCGGGAATGGGCCGCGACGCGAAGCGCAGGGCTCAGGCATCCTCGTCGTCCGCGACCTGTTCGACCGGCTCGTCGGGCAGGTAGAGGTCCCCTTTCTGGCCGCAGGCCGCGAGGGCCAGCGCGCCGCAAGCGATCAGTGCCGCGAGCAGCAGCGCACGGGGTGGACTCGGTTCGGACATGGGGCGTGGTGCTCCCGCTTGCTCGCCGCGGGCGAGGCGCCGCGATTCGTGGACGTTCGGGGGTTGCCCGGCGCAGGGCTCCGGGGCGCGGATCATAACGTTTTCCGCGCCGCCGCGGCGAGCGTGGCCACCTTGCATTTGCGTTTGGGATCGGTCGACAATGCCCGCCCCTTTTTCACTCAGTGTGAGATACCAACCGCAATGAGCGACAACCTTATTCACGTCACCGATGATTCGTTCGACGCCGACGTGCTGCAGTCGGACAAACCCGTGCTCGTGGACTACTGGGCCGAGTGGTGCGGCCCCTGCAAAATGATCGCACCGATTCTCGAGGAGATCTCTGCGGACTATGACAGCACGCTGACGATCGCCAAGCTCGACGTCGATCAGAACCAGGCGACCTCGATGAAGTACGGCATCCGTGGCATCCCCACGCTGATGCTCTTCAAGGAAGGCAACATCGTCGCGACGCACGTCGGCGCTCTGACCAAGTCACAGCTGACTGCGTTCATCGACAGCAACGTCTGAGCCCGTCCGCCGGTGGTCGCGGCAGGCGCCGGAATCACCCGGCTTGCCCCGCTGCCGCACCATCGCTTCGCCGCGGCGATCGAACATCGCGCGCGGCCCGCGCGAGTGAGACAGTAACCATCACCGCCTCGCGTCCGGCGGCGTTTCTTGCGCGGTAATCGACGCATGAACAACGCTCCCGCACACGCCCAGAATGCGCGGCTGCGGCGCGTTCGTCGAAGGTAGACGCCCCCCCCGCTGCGTGCTATGTTTTTTCCGGGCTCACGAACCCGCCGAGCCCGCCCCCCACGTTCCTTACAGATCCCTTTCCACCGCGCAGCGTGCCGCCCGTGCGTGCTCCAATCCCACATGCAAGCTTGACGATGAACCTGACCGAACTCAAACAAAAACCCGCATCGGAACTCGTGGACCTCGCCGACGAACTGGGCATCGAAGGGGTTGCTCGCTCGCGCAAGCAGGACGTCATCTTCAGCATCCTCAAGGCCAAGGCGAAGAAAGGCGAGGACATCTCCGGCGATGGCGTGCTCGAGATCCTGCAGGACGGTTTCGGCTTCCTGCGCTCGAACGATTGTTCCTACCTCGCGGGTCCGGATGACATCTACGTCTCTCCGAGTCAGATTCGCCGCTTCAACCTGCGTACTGGCGACACCATCTCGGGCAAGATTCGCCCACCCAAGGACGGCGAGCGTTACTTCGCGCTGCTCAAGGTCGGCGAGATCAATTTCGAACCGCCGGAGAACGCCAAGAACAAGGTCCTGTTCGAAAACCTCACGCCACTGTTCCCGCAGGAGCGTCTGCAGCTCGAGCTCGGCAATGGCAGCACCGAGGACCTGACGCCGCGCGTCATCGATCTCGCGGCACCGGTCGGCAAGGGACAGCGCGGCCTCATCATCTCGCCGCCCAAGGCCGGCAAGACCATGATCCTGCAGAGCCTGGCGCACTCGATCGAAGTGAACCATCCCGAGTGCTATCTCATCGTGCTGCTCATCGACGAGCGGCCTGAGGAAGTCACGGAGATGCAGCGTTCGGTGCGCGGGGAAGTCATCTCGAGCACCTTCGACGAGCCGGCCAGCCGCCACGTGCAGGTCGCCGAAATGGTCATCGAGAAGGCCAAGCGTCTCGTCGAACACAAGCGTGACGTGGTCATCCTGCTCGATTCGATCACGCGCCTCGCGCGCGCTTACAACCCGGTCGTGCCGTCGCCCGGCAAGGTCCTCACCGGCGGTGTGGACGCCAA
>JAPOKK010000128.1 GCA_029977665.1 Pseudomonadota bacterium
ACGCGCGGCGGCGCCGTCCTCGCCTGTCTCGGCCGCGGTTTCGGCCGCTTGTGGCGTGGACAGCGGTTTGCCTTCCGCATCGAGCGGGATTTCCTCGATGCTCACCTCTGCCGCGTTCTCGCTCGGCGGCGCGTAGGGCCGTGCTTCGAGCGCTTCGCGCGGCGCCTGTTCTACCGGCTCCTCCATGGCAGGCGCCGCGCTGCGCGGCTGCGGCGGTGGTGGCCGTGGCTTGTTCGCGCAAGCGGACAGCGCGAATGCGGCGACCCCGGCCAGCAAGACAAGCGGGGCGCGACGCGAAGTCGATCTCAGAAGCGGCATGGGGCTGGTCCGGGCACTCACACGTTCGGGGCGGTATCGGGGCACTGACTGGCCACGTCGGCGCGCATTGTCCGGAGCAATGCCGGATGCACGCTGCAGCACGGGCACCGAGCCGCGTTGCAGTTTACATGAGGGCAGATTCCCTGGCGTCCAAGGGCCGCGCAGCCGCGAGTATCCCGCAGGTGCCGATATCCCCAATTTCGGGACGGCAATTTCGGGACAGCCATCAAATGCGTCATCCCCGGACCGTCGTTCCGGGACAGGCAGGGATTGCGTGGCGACGAAGGCCTTCCGAGCCGCGGCGGGCAAGCTTGCCGCGCTGGCGAGCGTTCAGCCGGGTACGGGCCGAACCGGGGTTCCGCTCGGCGCGCCCGCCAGCCAGGCGCCGAGCAGGCGCGTGCCGAGCACGCGCTGCGCGGCCAGGCGGGCGGCGCTGCCCGCGGCGAGTTCGGCGGGCGTCTGCCAACTCGCGCTGGGCGTGCCTGGTCGGGCCTGCCAGGCGGCGAGCCAGTCGGCGTAGAGTGCGGCATCCACGTGTAGCAGCGGGTTCAATGCCATGGTGGCGCCGTCCTTCCAGCCCTGGCAGCCTGCCGGCGCGCCGCGCAGCAGCGTGCTTGCGCCTGGCGGTGGCCGGAACTCGTCGATGTGCCATTGCAGCACGGTAGGTATTTCCGCACCCAGCATCTCCAGCCAGGGCGCGCACGCCGCCTGCGGATGGAGGCCGATGCGAAACCAGCCGCGCACGGGACTCGGGGCCGGCGCGACCTGGCCGCCGAGCGCATGCGTCACGAGGCGCGCGCCACCGCCAAGGCCGAGCAGGGGACGGCCCTGCGCGTGCCACGCCGCGACGAGTCTGCTCGACGCACCGGCGCACGCGGGGTCGTTCGCCGTCGGCCGGTCGAGCACGACCAGGCCACTGCAGTTCTCGAGCAGTCGCGGATCCGGCAAATCCGCGATGCCGCCGACGTGCAGCGCAATGCTGCTCAGCCCGGCGCGCGCGATCAGGTCGCCGAGCAGTGCCGGCCGTTGGCGCGCGTCATGCGTGAGAATCAGGATCGGCCGCGCAGGCATCGGTGTCCGTTTCGGTCGGCGCGGCCGTTGCGTCGTCCACGGCGGCGGCGAGGCAACGTGGGCACAAGCAGTCGGCGGCAGGGTCGAGTTTGTCGCGCGGCAACAGCGGTAACGCGACGCACCAGCAGCTGGCCTCGTCGCGACCACAGCCGAACGTGGCGCCGCAGCGGCTACAGTGCTTTTCCTGCATCGGTTCGCTCCTTTGGTCCGTGGCGTTTCACGGACGGTGCGGCCGGTGGGCCGGCGGCGCCCCTGTCATTGCCCCTCGAGGCGGCCGAAGTCCTCGAGCATGAAGCTCGCGTCCGATTCGGCGAACACGGTCGGCCCCGCGTCGTCGGTGCCGGACGCATCGACGAGGCGCGCGCGCAGCATGACCAGGCGGCCCTTGCGTCGCACCAGCTCGCATTCCGCCACCGCGCTGGCGCCGATCGGCATCGGGTTGCGGTAGCGGATTTCGGACTTGGCGGTGTAGCCGCGCGCGCCCTGCAGGAAGAACCAGTTGGCCATCGCGTCGTCGAGCACGGCGAAAACGATGCCGCCATGCGTGACGCCGTCGAAGCCGGCGTGGTCGGTGCTCGACGTGTACTCACCGCGGCAGCGATCGCCGTCGAGCGCGAAGCGGATGCGCAGCCCGATCGGGTTGGCCTGGCCGCAGACGAAGCAGTGATCGGCGTCACTGCGGGGTGTGGCCGTACTCACTCGACCATGTCCGCGTAACGGTTCTCGGTCGGCAGGTCGACGCCGAGCGCGAAGCCCGGGATGGTGATGTGCCGGTCGTCGAGCGCGATCTGCGATTCATCGATGAGGGCATCGCCGAAACGGTAGATAGGCTGCATCGGGCCGGCCATGCATTCGGCGTCGTAGGCGGCGGCCGCGGCGAGCACGGCCTCGCGGCGTTCGCGCCACGCGTCCATCGCGCCCGCACCGTGACGCCTGGCGAGCATCGCCTCGGTGAGCCGCGGTGCGAGTACCGTGCCGGTCGCGTTGTTGCCGCCGAAACCCTTGGAATTGAGGAACGCGACCGCGGCACGTTCACCGAGCGCGACGTCATCGAGCGCGATGGCGAGCCGCTCGGCGTGCAGGTCCTCGGCAAGGCGTTCGACGGTCTTGATGCCGGGCAGGATGCCGTGGCGCAGCACGCCGAGCGAGCTGACCAGCTGGTCGGCGCTGGCCGGCGCCAGCGAGTGCCCGACGAACGCCTTGATCGCGGTTACGGGCCAGTCGCGGATGTCGAATGCGCGCGCGACGAGATCGAAAATACGCGTCTCGGTGGTGCGATTCTGCGGCGTGCTCGAGCCGTGCGCCTGGACGAAGCTGTGGCGGCGCACGAGGTCGTCGCCGAGCAGTGCGCGCGCCGCGGCGACCGCCTTGGCGAGCGTGATGTAGTTGCCGGGGCCGGGCGCCGAAATCGACTTCTTGAAGCCGTCGGCGTTGACGAAGACGTCCGTGACCGCGCCGTGGATGTCGGCGCCGAGTTCGAGTGCGAGCGCATCGTCCATCAGCATGAAGTACTGACCGGACTCGCCGAGCGTGAAGCCGCAGTTGTCGCCGAACGGACGGCTCGCACGGCGGTAGTCCGGCGTCTCGACGCCATCGAGCTTGCACAGGTTCTCGTCGGTCGCGAGCGCGCTCATGGCCGCGTAACCTTCAATGACTTCGGGAACCAGCGGCGCCTCGGCGTTGCCGACGACGGCGACGCGGCGGCGCCCGGACTGGATGTCCTCGACCGCCAGGCGCAGGTTGTAGAGGAAGGTCGCGCAGGCGCCCGCGTTGGCGCCGGTCGCGCCGACGCTGCCGAGGACATAAGCGTTGACGAAATCGGCCGGCATGGTGTTCAGGCCGAGCGGCAGCTGCTTGGAGCTGACGCGGCCGCCGCGCAGGCGCGCCTGCAGCATGCCGCCGGTGCCGCAGCCGTCGAGCTGGGCCATGGCGCTCGCCGCGTAGACCGCGATCTCGTCGGCGTGGACGCGCTCGGTGATGGTGCTCCAGGGGATGCCGCTCGCGCGCACCGCGTCGGACGCGGCAACAATGGCGAGCTGCAGACCGCGCGGATGGAAGCGCGAGGGATACAGCGCAGCCGGGTCGAAGCCGCTCGGCAGCTGGCCGGCCGATTGCACGGCGAGCTTGCGCGTCGTCTCGACCATGACCGTGCCGCCGCCGTCGATGGCGACGGTGACGCGTTCACCGTCGTCGTGACGCACGTGCCAGCCGGCCGGCAGGACAGCCGGCAGATCGCGCTTCGCGAAGGTCAGCGTGTTGCCGTTGCCGGCATCACCCCGCAGGGCGAGGGCGAGGTTGCCGGGCACGTGGTCGGGATCGAAACGTTCGCTTTCGAGGCGTCGGATCAGCGTGCCGTCGAGCACGCGCGCTTCGAGAGCGGCGTACGCGGCCGCGTCGAGCGCGTGGCCGGCGGCATCGACCAGCGTGCCGTCGCGCAGCGTCGCCAGGTTCATCATCGCCGCGAGGGCGCTGACGGTCTGCCGCCTGGCGCTGTCGTCGAGGCTTTCCCAGATGGTCCGGCGGTAGGCGTGGTGGAAGGATGAACGCCCTGCGGCGCCGACGCCGCCGAATCCGACGATGACCGGTAAGCGCGTCATGCTCGCCCTCTCGAGTGTGTGGGCGCTTATTGTAGGGAGCCGCCCATGCGAGGCAGGATGTGACATATGCGTCATATAATCAGGCTTATGCGACACTTCCTCCCCGGCATTCACGATGACTGAATAGACCTCTGCCGCGCGGCTCGGAATCGGTTTCGTGATGACCCCCGGCATGCTCACCACCGGCACCGCGCTGCCGTACGAAATGTGGCTGGCCGCGAGTGACCACCGACGTGCGCAGCGGCGGCGCGGGCCGGATGTGAAGCTGTGGCTCGTCGATGCCGGGGGCGAGGCGGGGCGTGGCCGCCTGCCGCTCGCGCCCGATGTCGCGCTGGTCGACTGCCCGCCGCTCGACCTGGTCTACCTGCCGGCGCTGTGGCGCCACCCCGACCAGGTCACCGCGCGGGTGCCGGGGCTCGCGCCCTGGCTGCGTGCTCAGCAGCACGCCGGGGCCCTGCTTGCCGCGGTCAGCACCGGGGTCAGCCTGCTCGCCGCGAGCGGCCTGCTCGACGGTCGCGCGGCGACCACGCATTGGGCGAATTTCGAGTGCTTCTCGCGACGTTATCCGCAGGTCGAGCTCAAGCGCGACTACTTCATCACCCAGGCCGGTCCGCTTTACTGCGCGGCCAGCATCAATTCGCTGGCCGATGTCACCGTGCATCTCATCGAACGCTTTTTCGACCGCGCCAGCGCGCAGCACGTCGAGCGCAACTTCTCCCACGAGATCCGCCGTACCTACGCCGAGTATCGCTACCTCGACGGTGATGCCAGCGCCTCGCCCGACGAAATCGTGGTCGAGGCGCAGACCTGGATCGACGATCACCTCGCGCAGCCTGCGACCGTCGCCGAGCTCGCGGCGCGGCTGAATGTCGGTGTGCGGACGCTCGAGCGACGCTTTCGCATCGCCACCGGGGTGAGTCCGCGGGCCTGGTGGCAGGGGCGCCGTCTCAGGCTTGCCAAGGAACTGCTCGAGCAGACCAATCTGAGCGTGAGTGACATCGCCTGGCGCGTCGGTTACGCCGATGCCGGCTACTTCACGCGCCTGTTCCAGCGCGAGATGCTGCTCACGCCAACCGAGTACCGTGCCACCGTGCGCGCAAAACTATTCCGCGCCGCACCGGCCCGGGCCCGTAATGTCAAGGATGTTGACACCGTGGTCGAACGGGAAAATTCCCGCTCGCACAGCGACATGTGAGCCATGCGAATGCAGGTTGTCCGATCCTGACGCAGGCCGGGCGAGCGGGAATCTTTACACCTGTCGCCGCGCTCCCTGCTCGCTGTTGACGCAACTCGTTGATTCCCAGTCCGTGATCGGCTTGGCAACGATCTTGCAGCGCTTCGAGCGCGGGTGCCGTTCCCGCTTACACGGTGGTGTGTGATTTGCCGCGGCGTCGCTCGGCTTCCTCCGCGAGGCTGACGACCCAAGGCGTCTTCACCCACCGGGTAGTGCCGCTAGGCCGGTATCGTGCCCGGTCTCAGCATTATTGACCCCGCCCGCCAGGGCGGGGTTTTTTTTTGCAGGGTGTCGGCTACCATGCCGCGCTCCAGCCACGCGGGAACGTCACCCATGTCAGGACCCAAGCACCTCGGCTTCGACACGTTGGCGCTGCACGGCGGCCAGCAGCCGGACCCGGTCACCGGTGCGCGCGCGCAACCGATCTACCAATCCGTTTCGTTCGTGTTCAACGATACCGACGAAGCGTCGTCGCGCTTCGACATTGCGCGCTCGGGCTACGTCTACTCGCGCATCGGCAATCCTACGGTTGCGGTGCTCGAAGAACGCCTGGCGATGCTCGAAGGCGGCGTCGGCGCCGTCGCGACCGCGAGCGGCATGGCAGCCATCCATCTCGCCATCACCACGCTCGCCGGTGCCGGCGATCACATCGTTGCCTCGCGCGCGCTCTACGGCGGCACGCACAACCTGTTGAGTTACACCCTGCCCCGCTTCGGCATCGAGACGACTTTCGTCGACCCGCGTGACCCGGACGCCTTCGCCGCCGCGGTGCGTCCCGAGACGCGCCTGGTGTTCGCCGAGACGGTCGCCAACCCGCGTTGCGAGGTGCTCGACATCGAGGCGGTGGCCGCGCGTGCCCACGAGGCCGGCCTGCCGCTCGTCATCGATTCCACGCTGACCACCCCGCACCTCTTGCGGCCCCTCGAACACGGTGCGGACATCGTGGTGCACTCGTTGACCAAGTTCATCGGCGGCCACGGCACCACCATGGGCGGCGCGGTCGTCGATGGCGGTCGTTTCGACTGGCTGCGCTGGCCGCAGCGTTTCACGACGCTGACCGAGCCGTACGCAGGGTTCCACGGGCTCAATTTCGCCGAGGAGTTCGGTCCGCAGGCTTTCATCATCCGCGCACGCCGCGAGGGGCTGCGGGATTTCGGCGCGGCCCTGCCGGCGACCAGCGCGTTCGGTCTGCTGCAGGGGCTGGAGACGCTCTCGCTGCGGATGGACCGCCACGTCGCCAATGCACGCAAGCTGGCCGAGTTCCTCGCCGCCCACGAGGCCTGCAGTGACGTCACTCACCCGGCCTTGCCCGATCATCCCGATCACGCACTCGCCGCACGGCTGCTGCCGCGCGGTGCGGGCGCGGTGTTCAGTTTCGAGATCAAGGGCGGGCGCGCGGCCGGTCGCAAGCTGATCGAGAGCCTCAACCTGTTCTCGCATCTCGCCAACGTCGGCGATGCCAAGTCGCTCGTGATCCATCCGGCCAGCACGACCCATGCACGCATGGACGATGACGCGCTCGCCGCGGCGGGGATCTCGCCGGGCCTGGTGCGCCTGTCGATCGGGCTCGAGGAAGCCGACGACCTGATCGACGACTTGTCGCGCGCGCTCTACCGCTCGCAGAAATGAGCCCGCTGCCCGCTGTCTGAAACCGTCGCGAAGAGCCAGGAGTCGCACATGTATTTCGAGGTCGATGGCGCGCGTACCTTTGCCGCCGGTCGCATCACCGGCGCTACCAACGCCCCGGTCGTGGTGCTCGTCCATGGCGCCGCCATGGACCACAGCATCTGGGTCTACCACACGCGCTACTTCATGCATGCCGGGCGCGACGTCGTCGCCGTCGACCTGCCGGCGCACGGGCTCTCCGACGGCGCGCCGCTCGCCACCATCGAGGACATGGCCGCGTGGCTCGAGCGTTGCCTCGATGCACTCGGCATCTCGCGCGCGGCGGTCGCCGGGCACAGCATGGGCGCGCTAGCCGCGCTCGAACTCGCCGGCCGTGCGGGCGATCGCGTCGAGCGGCTCGCGCTGCTCGGCTGCGCCTTGCCGATGGCGGTCGCGCCGCCGTTGCTCGAACAAGCCGCCGCCGACAGCCCCCTGGCCCGCGACATGATGGTCCTGTGGGGCCATGGAACGCGCGCGCACACCGGTGGCAACCCGGTCGCCGGCATCACCATGGTCAACGCCGCGTTGCGCCTGATCGAGCGTGCCCGCCCGGGGCTGCTGCACGCGGACCTCTATGCCTGCAATGCCTACGTCGAGGGTTATGCCGCGGCGGCCCGGGTGAGCGCGCGCACGCGCCTCATCTGCGGCAGCGAGGATCGCATGACACCGACGGCCAGCGCGCGCGAACTGGCCAGCGTGATCCCGACCTGCGCGGTCGACGTCATCGGCGATTGCGGCCACATCATGATGAGCGAGAGACCCGAGCAGACCCATCGCCTGCTCGTGCAGGCGCTGTCCTGAGGCAGGAACGCTTGTCCTCATCGGATACGCGGCCCGGGCTCCTGCCCGGGGGGCGCGCCGGCTTCGGCGACTATGCCCACGCCACGCTGGTGCTGCTCACGTTTGCGCTCTTCGCGAGCCAGAACCTGGTGCACTATCCGGTCGCGTTGATGGGCCTGTGCGGACTGGTGTTCATGGTGCGCCGCGCACCGCAGCCGAACGCCGCCGCGGTGCGCCCGCTGCTGGTCCTGTTCGGCTGTGTCTGGGTGCCGATGCTCGTCGCGCTCGTCGACGCCGTCGAGCCGCGACACGCGACCAAGACGGTGCTGCTCTATCTCCACTTCCTGCCCGCCGCCTGGTATCTGATCTGTGTGTGCACGCGTCCGCCTGTCCACCGCCTCGTCGCGCAGGGCGTCGTGGCGCTGGTGGTCTTCGTCGGGCTCGACGCGTTCGTCCAGCTGATCTGGCACGTCGACCTGTTCGGTTACCCCTATGACGGCCAGGTACTGAAAGGGGTGTTTCATCCCAAGCAGCGGCTCGGCCTGTTCCTGGCGGTCTTCGCGCCGCTCGTGCTCGAGATCGTGCGGCACTGGTGCCATGCGTTTCCGCGCCTGTGGTTGCTGCATGTGCCGCTCGTCATCGTGATCCTGATGTCACTCAAGCGCAGCGCCTGGCTGATGCTGGTCGTCGGGGTCGGCGGCTACCTCGTGCTGCTCGCCAACACGCGCGGCGGTTCGCGGCGCGGGCCGCGCTGGTGGCATGCGTTGCTGGTCGTGGTCGTGGTCGCCGGGGCGATTGCCTTCAATCCCGCGCTGCGCCAGCAGCTGGCGCGCAGTGCCGACATGGTCAGCGGCGACGTTGCCGCCATCGATCGCGCCACTTCCTACCGCGTCACGCTGTGGCGTACCGGCAGCGCGATGTTTCTCGACAACTGGCTCAACGGCGTTGGCCCGCGCGGTTACCGCCACGCCTACCCCGAGTACGCGGCGCCCGACGACTTCTGGATGGCGCGCAACGACGGCGAAGGGCAGACCCACCCCCACTTGCTCGTGCTCGAGGTCGCCGCCGAATCCGGCGTCATCGGCCTGGCCGGCCTGCTCGGTTTCTATGCCGTGTTGACGTCGCTCGCCTGGCGCGCACGCGAGGCGTCGCTGGCGCCGGTATGGCTGCTGTGTGCGCTGGTCGCCTGGTTCCCGCTCAACGCCCACCTCGCGTTCTACGGATCGTACTGGTCGACCCTCGCGTGGTTGCTGCTCGGCATGGGGCTGAGCGCGCTGCCGCCGGAGATGGCGCGCGGCAGCCCGCCGCGCGCGGGCGACGGCACGCGCGGGAAGACGGGGCGCGACGCGCTGCGCTGAGTACCGCGGCGACGCGGGCCGGACCCATCAGTCGCTTTCGAGGCGCTTGCGGCGCTGCGCGCGGCGCGCCTTCAACGTGCTGCGCTCGGCGGCGAAGTGGCGCTTGTCGTCGCGCGGCCGCGGCCGCACCACGCCCCAGCCGAGCGGTTCGTCCTGGTCGTAGTGCTTGCCCAGTTGCCAGGCGATCTCGGCGCGGGCGAGTTCTAGCCCGAGGTAGAACGCGTGCGGCGCATCGTCGTCCACGCCGAGCTGCGGGTAGAGCTCGTAGGCGTCGGTGCCATGGCGCAGCCCATGACGGTTGTAGACGTGGATACCGTCGGCGTTGACCTGGATGCGGAAGTTGTCGTCCTTGACCGCACGCGCGAGATCGGCCACTTCGCTGCTGCTGTAGACGAACGGGCGGCGCTCGTGCAGCGCGAGCAGCGACTCGTCGATGTGTCGCGGCGGCATGTTGTCCTCGCGCGCGGCGTACATCACGCGTCGCGCGTGGTCGACCTCGCGCACGACGCTGCGGCAGTGGGCACTGACCTCGGTTGTCAGCACGCCGGTGATGCCGAGCTCGGAGACGATGCCGAGCAGCAGGGTGTTCATGCCGAGGGTGTCTGCGTGCGTCAGCTCCGAGAGGTTGCCGATGCCCATCATGATCTCGATATCGGGGTAGCGCTCGCGCAGGGTGGCATAGCGCACCAGCGAGCGCGTGAAACCGTGGTGGATGACGTCGACCACCGGGTCGGCGTAGAACGGCCGGCCGTAGGCCGCGTAGCGATCGATGGTGCGGCACAGGGCATCGAGGTCGCGCGGGTTCTCTGCGATGAGCACGGGCATGCACTCGCCGTGCGCGGCGAGGTGCAGGGTCTGGTCGGTGAGGCTGAAGCAATAGTCGGCGCCGGCGGCGATGCCGCGTTCGAGTTCGCGCGGGTCGAGCGAGTCGATGCTGACGGCGAAGCCTTCGGCACGCAGCGTTTCGACGCATGCCTCGAGATGCGGAAACGGCGTGTCGGGCAGGCAGCCGACGTCGATGACGTCGGCGCCGTCGGCGCGAAAGCGCGCGGCGCGCTCGACCACCTCGGCGACCTCCAGCTGGGGTGCATCGACGATCTCGGCGAACAGGCGCACGTCGGTACGGCTGATGTCGCGCTCGCGCGCACCACGCCCGAAATAGGCCGGCAGGTCCTTGAGCTCCTCCGGGCCGCGGGCGAACGGTTTGCCGAAGTGCGCGGCGAGGTCGTCGAGGTCGCCGCGGCAGCGCCCGGGCAGGATGATGCGGTCGAATCCGTCGACGTCGCCGAGGCGGCGCTTGAGCATGTCCGCGGTCAGCAGTGCCGCGACGGCGACGCCGGGCACGCGAATCTCGTAGCTGAATCCGGGCGCTTCGAGCGAGTCGAGGACGCGTGCGAGACTCTTTTCGGCGAGCTTTCCGGTGACGAATAGCAGTCGTTCGGCCATGGTTCGGGGCGGTATCCGGGGCAGTGCGGCGACGGAAGCGGCAGTGTACGGGAAACCCGGCGGGGTGGTCTTACGTCGTCCCCTGTGCCCACGCACGCGACGTTCGTGCAAGGACTTTCGGCACCGCTCCCGATCGGGATCAACCAGTCGGGTGATCCGCCTCGACACGGCCTTGCCGCGCTTCGGCTCGTGGACTAGCTTTGAATATGACGATCTGATGACGTTCAACCCGACGGCAACCCGGTGGGAGGATCCCTATGTTCGAAAACGACCATTCCGTAGTCGAAACCCTGCTCCAGTCCGACGACGCATTTCGCCGGCTGTACGACAAGCACGCCGATCTCAACGCCCGCGTCGACGAGGTCACCGCTGGTGACGCGCCGATGGAAGAACTCGAA
Source organism: Pseudomonadota bacterium (assembly GCA_029977665.1). Taxonomy (GTDB): domain Bacteria; phylum Pseudomonadota; class Gammaproteobacteria; genus JACKNG01. Next base: position 10,868 of record JAPOKK010000128.1, read on the forward strand.
CTCGAGGCGCTCAAGAAAGAGAAACTGCTCCTCGCCGACCGCATGCAGAACATGATCCGGGATTTCAACGCCCGTCACTGACCCGCGAACGGCGCGATCGCGCGCCCGTTCCATCCCGTCCGACCCCGGCCCTGCGCCGGGGTCGGCGTTTCCGGCCTCCCGGCTTGCGTGCGCAGCGCCGCGGCACGGTTGATATGCGTTCCTGTTATACAATTCCGCCCTGTTATTCCTGGAGTGGGTGGTCGACATGAAGCTGCAGCAGCTGCGCTACATCTGGGAGGTCGCCCGCCACGGGCTCAACGTGTCGGCCACCGCCGACAGCCTCTATACCTCGCAACCCGGGGTCAGCAAGCAGATACGCCAGCTCGAGGACGAGCTCGGCGTGCAGATCTTCCAGCGCTCCGGCAAGCATCTCGTCGACATCACGCCGGCCGGCCAGACCATTCTCGAGGTTGCCGGGCGCATTCTCGGCGAAGCCGAGAACATCCGCCGCATTGCCAAGGACCACAGTGATTCCTCGCGCGGCAGCCTGGCCATCGCAACCACGCACACCCAGGCACGCTACGTGCTGCCGCCAACCATCAAGCGTTTCATCGAGGCCTACCCCGACGTCGCCCTGCACATGCACCAGGGTACGCCGATGCAGATTTCGGAGCTTGCTGCCAATCGCAGTGTCGATTTCGCCATCGCGCCCGAGGCGCTGGAACTGTTCGACAACCTCGTCATGCTGCCGTGCTACCGCTGGACCCGCAGCATCATCGTGCCCGAGGGGCCCCCGCTGACCGAAGCCGAGCCGCTCACGCTCGAGGCGATTTCCGAGTA
>JAPOKK010000375.1 GCA_029977665.1 Pseudomonadota bacterium
GAGGAAAATATCCGCCGCGCCGCTGGCCGCAGTGAGTTCGACGCTCAGCTGGCGCGCGTGCACGAGCGCGGTGTTGACCGCGCCGATCGCGCGGCCGAGGCGCGAAAGCGGGCCGTCGGCGCCGATCAGCACGCGTGCGCGAAAGCTCGTGCCGTCGGGCGTGGTCACCCCACCCGCCGGGTCGACCGCGGCGACGCGCGTGGCGAGACGGCAGTCGGCACCGGCGCGGCGCGCGTCCTCGACCAGTGCCGCGTCAAAGCGCGCGCGGTCGATCATGTGTCCGGGGAACGGCGCGGTCTCGTCGGGCGGCTCGTCGGCGACGGTCGTCGTCATGCGCCGCACCGACTGTCTGCGCGCGTCGTCGAAAGCGGCGACGTCCTGGCCGATCAACCCGGGTACGAGTTCCGCGCACTGCACCGGCTGGCCGGCGACGGCCTTGCGCTCGAACGCGAGCACGCTGGCGCCGGCCGCCGCCGCGGCGGCCGCGGCGCTCGCCCCGGCGGGGCCAAGGCCGAGCACAATGACGTCGACATCGGTCGTCACCGGTTCACCTCGCGCGCCGCGTGCCGATCCTGAGCCCGCATCGTCGCGAGCGCGCTCACGGGCGAGCCGCCACGCCGCGTACCCGGTCGCGACAAGCCGGCCGACGGTGGCGCTGGGCCAAAACGCGCGTGCCGTGGCGACACACACCCTCGCGGCCGTTGCACTCGTTCCACCACGCGCTCAGGCGACCGCGATGCGTCGCCGCGCCTGCGCGAGCTTGAGCGAGCAGCAGGCGTGTTCCTGGTGGCAGGGACGGCCGATGGCACGCGCCGCGGCGACCGTGCCGTCGGCCGGAAAAGCGATGCCGTCGAGACCGGCGAGCACCGCGTAGGTGTCGGTCAGGCGCTTGTGCATGCCTGGCGGACGCGCGCAGCCGAGCAGCACTTCGCGCTCGGGCAGGCGTTCGCGCGCGGTGAGAAAAATCTCGCCGACCGCGGCCGGGCTGGGCGTGGCGAACGTCCCCGGCGCGGCGTAGAACGGCATGATGACGACGAGCACGAGCGCGTGGATGTCGTGGCGGGCGCAGATGTCGAGCGCGTTGGCCTCGCCGCGGATCTCGCCATAATGCAGGCCGATGACGATGTGCGGCACGACTTCCATGCCGGTCGCGCAGAGCGCGGCGAGCGACGCCTCGAAATCGTCCACCGGGCGGTCGAGGTGATAGACCTCGCGAATGGTCTCGGGCGCGCCGATGATGTCTAGCATCGCGGTATCGACGCCGGCGTCGGCCATGCGGCGCGCCCGGGGTGCGTCGATCAGGGCCGAGTGCACGGCGACGCGCAGGTGCGGGAAGTCGCGCTTGAGCGCTTCGACGACCGGCCAGTAGCGTTCGTACTTGATTTCGTTCCTGCGGTTCGAGCCGCCCGAGAGCAGAAAGCCCTGCAGGTCCTGTTCGGCGACGAGGCGGCGTACTTGCGTATCGAGACTCTCCGGCCGCGTGGCCGGGATCATCGGCTCGAGGATCTTCGCGTGGCAGTGGTCGCAATCGAGCGCGCAGGCACCGCCGGTGATCGAGAACGCCGGGAAGCTCATCTTCGAGCAGCCCTTGAGTTCGCTCGAGCCGTAGCTCTTGAAGGTCGGCGTGGAGAAGCGCAGCGCGCGCGGCGTAACCTGCGCGGCGCGCTGTTCGAGGCGCGCGATCAGGCTGGTGTCGAGTTCGGCGTCCTCGAGTTCTTCGATGAGCGCGAGGCGCGCCGCCCAGTCCAGGCTCTCGTTCACTGCATGCATGCCGCTGCCTTCCCCTCGTACCGTGCACAGGGCCGGCGCTCGCGCCGACCCGATCAGCATATATGCTAATTGGTTATATGGTTATATCCATTCTTCATAAGGCGTTCGATTGGGCTATGATGCGCCCAACTGCAACCACGCCTGCCCGCCCCGCGGGCCACCCTGGGAGAGACCCGATGGCCGACCTGACGCTCGATACGAAGGGCCTGAACTGCCCGCTGCCTATCCTCAAGACCAAGAAATCGATGAAGGACGTGCCGGTCGGCGGCACGATTGAAATCCTCGCCACCGATCCCGCGGCCGACGCCGATTTCCAGGCTTTCTGTCGCACCACCGGCCACGAGTTGGTCGAGTCCGGCCAGGACGGCGAGGTCTTCCGCTTCCTCATCCGGCGCGCCAAGTAGTACCCGGCCGCCGCCCGGGGATGCTACCCGGAGAGGCTGCCCGGCGCACCTCACTGCCGGCCCGGCGTGTACCGCTCGCGCGGCCAGCGCGGCGTCGGGGCGGGCAGGAAATCGTTGCGGCGCTTCTCCCTGACGTAGGCGTCGCGGTCGATCGGGAAGGGCCGTCGCCCGTACGGCCGGCGGCCATCGTGTCCATAAGCGGGATTGAACCCGGGGCCGAAGCCCGGCCGATACACCCCGCCGTAAGGCACCACGCCCCACGGGGCTACGCCGCGCACGACATCGTCGGGGACCGCTTCGCGCTGCTCGCGCGCCTGCTCGGCCAACGCACTCTCGCGCCGCAGGCGTTCGCGCTCGAGCCGCTGCGCTTGCTCGGCTTCACGCTCGGCACGCAGCCGCTCCCACTGGTTGGCGATCGAGTAGTAGTCGCTCTCGGCGTCGGCCGCGGGCGCCGTTTCGATCTCGAATGCCTGGCTGTCGTCGGACGCCGCCGCCGGCGGCGCGTCGGCGTAGTGGCGCACACCGGCCTCGTCGACCCAGGTGTGAATCGTCACCGCACTCGCCGCGAGCGGCCACGCCGCGACGAGCAGCAGGTGCGCGAGCGCACGCCCGATTTTGCGCAGGTACATGACATGGCTCTCCGTGCCGCCGTGGCGCCAGTGTAGCAGCGCCGCGGCGACGCAACCTGTGTGCGGCCCCGCCGTGGGCTGGTGTCTGACACTTTTGCTCGTCACGCCTCCTGCCCTGGCCACGGGGCCCGTGAGCAAAAGTGTCAGACACCGTCGACCTCCCGGGCTCCATACCACCGCTTGCTCAAGCCCGGGTGTCTGACACTTTTGCTCGCTACGCCTCCTACCACGGCCACGGGGCCCGCGAGCAAAAGTGTCAGACACCGTCGACGTCCCGGGCTCCGTACCACCGCTTGCCCACGCCCGGGTGTCTGACACTTTTGC
>JAPOKK010000123.1 GCA_029977665.1 Pseudomonadota bacterium
CGGCGGCTCGGCCGACCTGACCGGTTCCAACAACACCTGGCACAAGGGCAGCCGCGGCATGACGCTGGCCGACAAGTCGGGCAACTACGTGTGGTACGGCGTACGCGAATTCGCGATGTGCGCGATGCTGAACGGCATGTGCCTGCACGGCGGCCTGATCCCTTACGGCGGCACCTTCCTCGTGTTCTCCGACTACGCGCGCAATGCCGTGCGCATGTCGGCCCTGATGGGACTCGGGTCGATCTTCGTGTTCACGCACGACTCCATCGGTCTCGGCGAGGACGGTCCGACGCACCAGCCGGTCGAACACGCCAACGCGCTGCGCCTGATCCCCAACCTCGACGTCTGGCGACCGGCCGACGGCGCCGAGACGGCCGTCGCCTGGCAGGCCGCGATCGCGCGACGCGACGGCCCCACGAGCCTGCTGCTGACGCGCCAGGGACTGCCTGCGCAACAGCGCGACGACGCCCAGCTCGCGGCCATCGCGCGCGGCGGCTACGTCCTCGTCGAACCCGCCCGCGCACCCGAGGCGGTGATCATCGCGACGGGTTCCGAGCTCGAGCTCGCGCGCGCCGCGGCCGCTACCCTCAACGAGTCCGGCCACGCCGTCCGCGTCGTCTCGATGCCTTCGATGGAAGTCTTCGAGCGCCAGGAGGCGGACTGGCGCGAAGCGGTGCTGCCGCGCGCACTGACACGGCGCATCGCGATCGAGGCCGGCTCGACGACCAACTGGTACCGCTACGTCGGCCTCGACGGCCTCGCCATCGGCCTCGACCGCTTCGGCGCCTCGGCGCCGGCGGCCGACTTGTTCACCCACTTCGAGCTCGACCTCGACAGCGTCACGGCACGCATCGCGGCCTACCTCGAGCGCACCGCCTGAGCGCGGGCGCCCGCTCCCCGCTTCACCGTTCGGCATTTTTCAAGGAGACAACGAGATGACTATCCGGATTGGCATCAATGGCTATGGCCGCATCGGCCGCAACGTACTGCGCGCCCTGTTCGAGGCCGAACGCACCAACGAGATCGAGATCGTCGCCGTCAACGATCTCGGCGATGCCAAGACCAACGCGCACCTGACGCGCTACGACAGCGCGCACGGCCGCTTCCCCGGCAGCGTCGAGGTCAAGGACGACACCATGATCGTCAACGGCAAGCCCATCAAGGTGTTCGCCGAGCGCGACCCGGCCAAGCTGCCCTGGGGCGATCTCGGCGTCGACGTCGTGCACGAGTGCACGGGCCTGTTCGCAAGCAAGGCCAAGGCCTCGGCGCACCTCGACGGCGGCGCCAAGAAGGTCCTGATCTCGGCTCCGGCCGGCAACGACGTCGACGCGACGGTCGTCTACGGCGTCAACCACGGCGTGCTGAAGGCCTCCGACACGGTCGTCTCCAACGCCTCGTGCACGACCAACTGCCTCGCGCCACTGGTCAAGCCGCTGCACGAGAAGCTCGGCGTCGTCAACGGCATCATGACGACCATCCACGCCTACACCAACGACCAAGTGCTGACCGACGTCTACCACTCGGACCTGCGTCGCGCGCGCTCGGCCACGCAGTCGATGATCCCGACCAAGACCGGCGCCGCCGCCGCGGTCGGCCTGGTACTGCCGGAGCTGAACGGCAAGCTCGACGGCTACGCGGTGCGCGTGCCGACGATCAACGTCTCGCTGGTCGACCTGACCTTCAACGCCGGCCGCGCGACCACGGCTGAGGAAATCAGCGACATCCTGCGCGCAGCGAGCGAAGGCGAGCTGAAGGGCGTGCTCGCGTTCAACGACGAGCCGCTGGTCTCGATCGACTTCAATCACAACCCGCACTCGTCGATCTTCGAAGCCAGCCAGACCAAGGTCATCGACGGCACCATGGTCAAGGTGCTGTCGTGGTACGACAACGAGTGGGGCTTCTCCAACCGCATGCTCGACACCACCATCGCCATGATGAAGGCCGGGAGCTGAGCCCGATGCTGCGCATGAGTGACGTCGACCTCGCGGGCAAGCGCGTGCTTGTCCGCGAGGACTTCAACGTGCCGATGAAAGACGGCGCGATCACCGACGACACGCGCCTGCGCGCGGCGCTGCCGACCCTGCGCGCCGCGCTCGAGGCCGGCGCCGGCGTGCTCGTGATGTCGCATCTCGGGCGGCCGAAGGAAGGCGTCGTCGAAGCCTCCGCGTCGCTCGCGCCGGTCGCCGAGGCGCTCTCGCGCCTGCTCGATCGCTCGGTCACCTTCGCGCCGAACTGGCTCGACGGCGTCGACTGCGCGCCGGGCACCATCACGCTGTGCGAGAACACGCGTTTCCTGGTCGGCGAGAAAGCCGACGACGAAGCGCTCGCGAAACGCATGGCGGCGCTGTGCGACGTGTTCGTCAACGATGCCTTCGCCACCGCGCACCGCGCCCAGGCCTCGACCCACGCGGTCGCGAAGTTCGCACCCGTGGCCTGTGCCGGGCCGCTGCTGATGGCCGAGGTCGATGCCCTGCAACGGGCGCTCGACAAGCCGCGGCGGCCGCTCGTCGCCATCGTCGGCGGCGCCAAGGTCTCGACCAAGCTCGACCTGCTGGAGACGCTCGTGACCAAGGTCGACCAGCTCGTCGTCGGCGGCGGTATCGCCAACACCTTCCTCAAGGCCGCGGGCCACGAGATCGGTCAGTCGCTGTGCGAAGACGAGATGCTCGACATCGCGAAACGGCTCATCGACGGTGATGCCGACATTCCCATCGCGACCGACGTCGTGTGCGGCAAACGCTTCGATGAGAACGAAGCGGGCGTGGTCAAGGCGGTCGGCGAGGTCGCCCCGGACGACATGATCATGGATCTCGGTCCCGACTCGGTCGACCAGCTCTGCGCGGTCATCGAGGGCGCCGGTACCGTCGTGTGGAACGGCCCGCTCGGCGTGTTCGAGTTCCCCAGCTTCGCCGCCGGTACCGAGAAGCTCGCTCGCGCGATCGCCGCTGCCGATGCCTTCTCCATCGCCGGCGGCGGCGATACGCTCGCTGCGATCGCGAAGTTCGGCGTCGCCAACGGCATCTCCTACATCTCCACCGCGGGCGGCGCCTTCCTCGAGTTCCTCGAGGGCAAGACGCTGCCGGCGATCGCGGTGCTCGAAGCCCGCGCGAGCGGCGGGTGAGACGCACCAAGATCGTCGCGACCCTGGGGCCGGCGACCGACCGGCCGGGCATGCTCGCCCGGCTCGTCGCCGCCGGCCTCGACGCCGCCCGCCTCAACTATTCGCACGGCAACCAGGAAGACCACGCGCGCCGCGCGCGCGAGGTGCGTGAAGCCGCACAGGCGGCGGGGCGCGAGATCGGCCTCATCGCCGACCTGCAGGGGCCGAAGATCCGGCTCGAGTGTTTTCGTGATGGCCCGGTCGAACTCGTCGAGGGCCGGCGCTTCCTGATCGACGCCGGGCTCGCACCGGACGCGGGCGATGTCGAGCGGGTCGGCGTGACCTACACCGCGCTGCCCGGCGACGTGCAGGCCGGCGACACGCTGCTGGTCGACGACGGCCGCATCGTGCTCGGCGTCGAACGCGTGACGGGCAAGGTCATCGAGACGACCGTCGTCAGCGGCGGCACGCTGTCCGATCACAAGGGCATCAACCGCCAGGGCGGCGGCCTCTCCGCGCCGGCGCTGACGCCGAAGGATCGCGCCGACCTCGTGCACGCGCTCGCGCATGGCGCCGACTACATCGCGGTGTCGTTCCCGCGCACCGGCGAGGACATCGAGGCCGCGCGCGCACTCATTCACGACGCCGGCGGCAGCGCCGGCATCATCGCCAAGATGGAGCGCGCCGAAGCGCTCGACTACGCGGACGAAATCATCGCGGCATCCGATTGCATCATGATTGCGCGCGGCGACCTCGGCGTCGAAATTGGCGACGCGCGCCTGCCACCGGCGCAGAAGCAGCTCGTCGCGCGCGCGCGCAAGCAGCATCGCACGGTGATCACCGCGACACAGATGATGGAATCGATGATCGAGCATCCGCTGCCGACGCGGGCGGAAGTCTTCGACGTCGCCAACGCCGTGCTCGACGGCACCGACGCGGTGATGCTCTCCGGCGAGACCAGCGTCGGCGCCTACCCCGATCGCGCGGTCGCGGCGATGTCGCGGGTGTGCATGGGCGCCGAGAACGAATGGAGCGATCCGGCGTCGTCCGTGCTGCCCGACGTTGCCTTCGAGCGCGTCGACGAAGCGATCGCGATGTCCGCCATCTACTGCGGCAACCGCATGGGCGTGAAGGCGATCGCCGCACTGACGGAGTCCGGGCGCACCGCGCTGTGGATGTCGCGCATGAACACCGCGATTCCGATCTTCGCGCTATCGAGCCACACCTCGACGCTGCGCAAAGTAACCCTCTATCGCGACGTCTACCCGGCCTGGTTCGACATCCACGCCGTGCCGTACAGCGAGGTCACCCACGCCGTATTGTCCTTGCTCGAAGCACGCGGCGCGGTCGCCCCCGGTGATCGCGTGATCATCACCAAGGGCGACCTGCACGGCCATTCGGGCAGCACCAACGGCATGAAGATCGTCACCGTCGGCGCGTTCGTCGAACACGTCGGCTAGAGCGCACCTCCTGCGGGTCTCAGAGACTCACGCAGATCTTGCCGAAATGCTGCTGTGACGCCTGGTGGCGGAAGGCATCGGCGAGCTGGGCGAGCGGGAACGTGCGGTCGATGACCGGCCGGATGCCGGTGGCCTCGAGCGCCGCGACCATGTTGCGCTGGTCCTCGATCGACCCGACGGTGATGCCGGCGAGCCGGATGTTCTTCCACATCAGCGCGGCCGTCGGCACTTCGCCGCCCCAGCCGGCGAGCACGCCGATGAGCGAGATGTGGCCGCCGACGCGGGTCGCCTCGATCGACTGCGGCAGGGTACCGGCACCGCCGATCTCGACCACGACATCGACGCCGCGTCCGCCGCTCAGCTCGTTCGCGCGCACGCCCCACTCGGGCGTCTCCTTGTAGTTGATCAGGTGATCGGCGCCGAGCGCGCCCAGGCGTTCGAGCTTGGCCTGCGAGGACGAGGTCGCGATGACCCGGGCGCCGACGGCCTTGGCCATCTGCAGCGCGAACACCGAAACGCCGCCGCTGCCCTGGGTCAGCACCCAGTCGCCGGCACGCACGGCGTTCTCGACGAACAACGCACGCCACGCGGTCAGCGCTGCGCAGGGCAGCGTCGCCGCCTCTTCCATCGAGTAACCGGCCGGGATGGCCGTGAACGCCGTGGCCGGCATGCACACCAGTTCGGCGGCGAAGCCATCGACGTGGTCGCCGGGCACGCCACGCGTGCGTTCGGCCGAGACCGGTCCGGCCGGCCAGTGCGGGAAGAACGTCGACATGACGCGATCGCCGACCGCGAACGCGTCGACCCCCGCGCCGACGGCAACGACTTCGCCGGCGCCGTCCGACATCGGAATGCGCCCATCGGCGGTCGGCAGCACACCACTGACGACGGCGTAATCGTGGTAGTTGAGCGAGCTGGCGCGCACGCGTACGCAGATCTCGCCGGGACCGGGCGTCGGGTCCGGCCGTTCGGTGAGCGTCAGGCTGTCGAGCGTGGCGGGGTTCTTCACTTCGATGACTTGCATGGGGTGAGCTCCAATGAACGTATGTGATGCGGACGGAACGCGGGAACGACGGCAAAGGGAGCGGCTCGGGTCACGGAACGACGAGGTCCCTTCCCGCCAGGGCGCTCGCTGGCTTTCTAGTTGGTCAAGCGCTCCAGTGCCTCGCGGTAGCGCGCCGCGGTCTGGGCGAGGATCTCCGGCGGCAGGTGCGGACCCGGCGCACGCTTGTCCCAGTCGAGCGTCTCGAGGTAGTCGCGCACGAACTGCTTGTCGAAGCTCGGCGGGCTGGTGCCGACGCGGTAGCCATCGACCGGCCAGAAACGCGAGGAATCGGGGGTCAGGATCTCGTCGATCAGGACCAGCTCGTCGTGCTCGTCGAGGCCGAACTCGAACTTGGTGTCGGCGATGATGATGCCCTTGTCGCGCGCGAACGCGGCCGCTTCGCGGTAGATCTGCAGGGTCACGTCGCGCACGCGCGCGGCGCGCTCGCTGCCGATCAATTCGCAGGCGCGCGCGAAATCGATGTTCTCGTCGTGATCGCCGACCGCCGCCTTCGTCGCCGGCGTGAAGATCGGCTGCGGCAACTCGGCGGCCTGCGCGAGTCCCGGCGGCAAGCGGATACCGCAGACCGCACCGGTCTGCTGGTAGTCCTTCCAGCCCGAGCCGATGAGATAACCGCGCGCAACGGCTTCGACCGGCAGCGCACGCAGCTTGCGCACCACGACCGCGCGCCCGGCGACGAGCTGCCGCTCGGCGGCATCCGGCACGGCTTCCTCGAGCGTCATGTCGGCGAGATGGTTGGGGATGACGTGGCGCATGCGCGCGAACCAGAAGTTCGACACCGCGGTGAGTATCGCGCCCTTGCCGGGCACCGGGTCGGGCAGGATGACGTCGAAGGCCGACAGCCGGTCGGTGGTCACGATGAGCAGGTGGTCGCTGCCCACGGCGTAGATGTCGCGTACCTTGCCGCGCGCGACGAGCGGCAGGGACTTGAGATGCGTCTCGTAGAGAGCGGTGTAGTCGTTGCTCATGCCGGCGGTTCCATTCAGGGCCGGCTATTCTGCCCAAGCGGCGGGTCGCTCACCAGCGCCGCGGCCGCGTCGCGGCGGGCGATCCGCGGCAGGTCGCCGCGCTCGCCCATGGCGCGCTCGCACAACCACGTCGCCGCAGCCGGCAGGCGCGCAGTCAAGGCGAGACCGGCACCGCGCAGCCAGCGCAGCGGCCGCTCCTCGCGTGCGAACAGGCGCTCGAGGCCATCGGTGACGAGCGTCATCGCGAGCGCTTCGCTCTTGCGCCAGCGCTCGTAGCGGCGCAGCGCGGCCGGGTGTGGCCACCGGCCGGGCGTGACCTCGCCGACACACTCGGCGAGCGCGGCAACGTCGAGCAGGCCGAGATTGAGGCCCTGACCGGCGAGGGGATGGACGAGGTGGGCGCTGTCGCCGACCAGCACCAGCCGACCGGCGACGAGCCGCTCGGCGTGTGCCCGCGCGAGCGGGAACGCGGCGCGCGGCGAGACCGTCTCGATCGTGCCGAGACGGTGTTCGAACGCTTCGCCAAGCGCGGCGGCGAAGGCAGTATCGTCCATCTGCTCGAGCGCCGTCGCGAGTTCGTCGTTGCACGACCACACGATCGAACAAGCGTGTGCATCGGCGAGCGGCAGGAAGGCGAGCGGCCCACTGGGCAGGAAACGCTGGCGGGCAACGGCGCCGTGCGCCTCGCGCGTGACGACGTTGGCGACGATCGCACGCTGCCCGTAAGCATGGTGCTCCCAGGTGATGCCGGCCGCGGTGCGCAGGCGCGAATCGGCGCCGTCGGCGGCGATCAGCAGGCGCCCGTCGAGGCGGCCGCCGTCGTCGAGCACCACCGCGGCGTCGGCGCCGCGCTCCAGCGTATGCACCTGGTGCGCGATGCGCGTGACCGGCAGGCGCGCGAGCGCGCGATGGAGCGCGGCGACGAGATTCTGGTACTCGACGATCCAGCCCATCGGACCGCTGTGCAGCGCGTCAGGGGCGAAGGCGAGTCGCCCCGCCGATCCGGCGTCCCACACTTCCATCGCGGTGAAGGTGCCGGCGCGCGCCATGTCGACGTGCTGCCAGGCACCCGCCGCCGCCAGGACACGCGCCGAAGCCGGCGTGATGGCCAAGGTGCGCAGCGCGATGTCGCCCTGCGGCGGCTCGCTGTCGGAGAGCGCCGCGACCAGGCCGACGCGCGCTCCCGCGCGCGCGAACAGCGCCGCGCTGGTCAGCCCGGTGATGCCGGCGCCGGCGACGAGGACGTCGAAGTGTTCGCTCATGGCGCATCCCTGCCCGGTGTGGCGAGGCGCGCGAGCGCCCCGAGCCCGCTCAGCTCACCGACCAGGCGGCGGCGCAAGGGCGGCGCGTGGGCGAACGCGGCGAGCGCGGCGCGGCGCGCCCAGCGCACAGGCAGCAGCGGCGAGGCGAAAGCCTGCGCCGCGAGATGCGTGAACGTCCCGATGGTCCGGTGATCTTGCGCGCGGCGCGCGGCATAGCGCGCGAGCAGCGTGCGGCTGCCGATGTCGTCGGCGTCGCGCAGCGCGGCGTCCAGCGCCGCGACGTCACGCAGACCGAGATTGAGCCCCTGCGCGCCGTTCGGGTGCACGGTGTTGGCGGCATTGCCGACGATCACGGTGCGCGCGGCGACGAGGCTGCGCGCACGCTGCCGGACGAGCGCATGGACCCGCCGCGGCCCGAGGCCGTCGAGATCCCCGAGACGCTGCCCGGCGCGCGCCGCAAGCTGTTCGAGGTAGGCTTGCGGGGCAATCTGCGCGGCGCGCTGCGCGTGCGCGCGCTCCAGGCACTGCACGCTCACGAAACGCGTACCGCCGCGCGGCAGCAGCGCAAGCGGGCCTTCCGAAGTGAAGTGTTCGATGGCGAGATCCGCGGCGAGCGCCGGCGCTTCGAGGTTGGCGACGACCGCGCTCTGGCCGTAGTCGACCCGGTCGAGCTCGATACCGGCGGCGTGGCGCACCAGCGAGCGCGCACCGTCGGCGCCGACCAGCAGCTGTGCGGAGACCTCGCGCGGTCCCTCGGCCGTGGCCAGCTCGACAGTGACGGCCTCGGCGCCGACACGCGCGTCGACGAAACGCGTCGACCAGCTGATCTCGATCGCACCCGCGCGGACCAGCGCCGCGTTCAGCTCGCTCAACATGTGATCGGCCGGGCAGGACCAGCCGAGCGCCTCGAGGCCGGCTTCCGCGGCATCCAGGCGCACGCAGCCGAAGGCACCGCGCTCGCTGATGCGGATATGGCGGATCGGCGCGGCGTGGGCGGCGAGCGGCGCCCAAAGGCCGCAACGTTCGAGCACCTGTACCGAAGCCGGCGCGAGCACCAGGCCGCGCACGTCGTCCGGCAGGGTCGTCAGCGGTGCGCGGCGCTCGACGACCAGCACGCGACGCCCCTGCGCGGCCAGCGCACAGGCGGTGGCGCTGCCGACCAGCCCGGCGCCGACGACGACGCAATCGAAATCAGGCGGCACTGCTGCGCTGCATGGCCGTGTGCACGTCGTCGACGCTCTTCGGCGCTTCGATGGTCAGTACCTCGTGGCCGGTCTCGGTGACCAGTACGTCGTCCTCGATGCGAATACCGATGTTCCACCACGCCTGCGGCAGGTCGCGGATGCTCGCGGCGAAATAAAGCCCGGGCTCGATGGTGGTGACCATGCCGGGCTCGAAAATGCGCCATTCGTCGGCGAGCTTGTAATCGCCGACATCGTGCACGTCCATGCCCAGCCAGTGCCCGGTCTTGTGCATGTAGTAGGGCCGGTAGGCCTCGGCGTCGATGAGTTTGCGCAGGCGGCCCTTGAGGATCCCGAGATCGACCAGCCCGCGCGTGATCACTTCGACTGCAGCCTCGTGCGGTTCGTTCCAGCCGTTACCCGGGCGCACCTCGGCGATCGCCGCGGCTTGCGCCTCGAGCACGATTTCGTAGGCCAGGCGCTGCGCCTCGCTGAACTCGCCACCGACCGGAAACGTACGCGTGACGTCGCTCGCGTAGTAGTCGTACTCGGCGCCGGCGTCGATCAGCAGCAGGTCGCCGTCCTTCATCGTCGCCGTGTTCTCGGTGTAATGCAGGATGCAGCTGTTGGCGCCGCTGCCGACGATCGAAGGGTAGGCAGGGGCGCGCGCACCGTGCTGCATGAAACAGTGCAGCAGCTCAGCCTCGACCTGGTACTCGCGCATGCCCGGGCGGCACACCGCCATCGCGCGCTTGTGCGCCTCGGCCGCGATCTTCGCCGCGCGGCGCATGGCCTTGAGTTCCTGGCTGCTCTTGAACAGGCGCATCTCGTGGACGACGTGACCGAGCGAGACGAACTGGTCAGGCGCGTGCACGCCGGCGCGGCCCTTGGACGTGACGCGGTTGAGCCAGCTCACCAGGCGCTGGTCGAACTCGACGTAGCGCCCCATCGTGTAATAGATGCGTTCCTTGTTCTCGAGCAGGCCCGGCAGGATGTCGTCGAGATCGGTGATCGGGAACGCGTCGTCGGCGCCGTACTCGGCGCAGGCGCCCTCGAGACCGGCGCGGCGCCCGTGCCAGGTCTCCTGCTCGGCATCCTTCTCACGACAGAACAGCAGGAACTCGCCCTGCGGCCGGTCCGGCACCAGGACCAACACCGACTCAGGCTCCGGGAAACCGCTCAGGTAATAGAAGTCACTGTCGGAGCGGAACGGGTAGTACACGTCGCGATTGCGTACGCGTTCCGGCGCGTTGGGCTGAATGATGATCGAGCCCGGCTCGACCAGGTCCATCAGCCGCTTACGGCGGCGGGCGAATTCTCGTTTCTCCCTGATGCAGTGATCCCGTCAGAGTCTGTGAGTCAGGCTGACGCTGCCGCGCCACGAGCGGTGCCGTTGCTGGCAGCCTGCCATGCCGATTCAGTGCAGGGAAGAAGACGGCGCGCCGGCAGCGGCCGCGGCCTGCACTTCTTCGTGGATGATCATCACGCCCATGCGGGTGTACTCGGTCAGCTCGGCGAACGCCTGCTCGTCGGCCTCGTCGCCATCTGCCGCATCGATGCGGCAGAAACGCTCGAGGTCCTTGACGAAACCGCGCGCGTCTTCGCCGAGCAGTGTGAAATCGCCGATGCCGCCGAGCCCGAGGCCGGCGAGGAAGCCGCGACACCAGGCGGCGAAAGCCGCGCTACGCGTGCCGAGGTCGGCCTCGTCGCCGGGCAGCAGCAGGAACAGGCCGAAGGCGTCTTCGGCGAGCACGCGGACCGAGGCGTGCAGCAACTCGTCGAGCGCCGCGCGCGTGTCACCCTCCTCGAAGGGGCCGAGATCGTCGGCGCCGGCGAGATGCTCGAGCCAGGTCCGCGGGGCGAATGCCCGCGGCGCACACAGCAGGCCGCACAGCGCCCCGTGGCATTCCGCCGCCCCCACGTCGCAGCCGAGCGCGCCGAGCGCACGCGCGACGCGGTCGTGCAGTTCCGCGCTCATGCCGGCCAAGCCCCGCAGCGTGATGTCGATAGGTTCATGGCCACCGATTATTTCATGCCCGCGGATGTCACAGAACCTCGCCGCGCTGCCGCGCAATCCACGGAAGTCGTGTTGACCGTCGCGCACCTCGGGCTCTATAGTGAAGCGCACGTTTAAATCCCGCCTGTGAGACCGTTCGGCGTCATGAACTCAGCCAGTAACGAACGCCTGGACCTGGCCGCACTGGAATCCCGCGTCGACGAGCTCATCAAGACCGTGGACAGCCTGACCACGGAAAACGTGGCCCTGCGCAACCAGCAGGCTGCCCTGACCGCCGAGCGCGCAACCCTGATCGAGAAGACCGAGCAGGCACGCAGCCGCGTCGAGGCCATGATCGCCCGACTCAAAGCGATGGAGACCCGTTAATGAGCGACGAGGTGAAGCCGATCACCGTGACCATCTTCGACAAGGACTACGTGGTCGGCTGCAAGGAGAACGAGCGCGAAGCGCTGTTCGCCTCGGTGCAGTTCCTCAACAACAAGATGATCGAGCAGCGCGACAACGGCAAGGTCATCGGCAGCGAACGCATTGCGGTGATGGCGGCGCTGAACATTGCGCACGAATACCTCGAGTTTCGCCGCAACAACGAGACGCTCGCCTCCGACATCGGCGCGGGCATCGAACGCATGCAGTCGAAGATCGCCGACGCCCTCAATCGCGGCGAGTCACTCGCACTCGGCGGCTCGGGCAGCCACTGAGGCCCGCACGCGCCGCAAGCCCCGGTCACCGGCGCCGCCACCTGCCCCGGCCGGTTCCACGCCAGCCCCGTAGTATCCGCACGGCTGCCAGGCCACGTAGGAATTTTCTAAAGCGGGACGAAACCTGTACGATAACGTCCATGGTGTTCTCTGCTTTGTGCGACCACTGACCCGACAATCTTTGAGCCTATAATACTTGCCCCAGGAACCGA
>JAPOKK010000433.1 GCA_029977665.1 Pseudomonadota bacterium
AAGGCGGTCAGCGCCGGCCCCTGCGCGGCGACGGCCCGCGTCGTCGCGCGGCGCTGCTCGGTCAGCGCGAGCGCGAGCGAGGCCGCGAGCGCCAGCAGCGTCACCAGGACGCAGAACAGCGTAACAATCCGTTGTGAAGGCGCGCGCATGCCGCTGACGATGACCCACGGGGAAAACCACCGTAGTCAGCGGCCGCGCGCAGTCCATCTTTAGATGTCGGCCCGGGGCCTGCGGCGCCGTTGCGGCGCCGCAACAAAGTCAGTCGTCGCCGCCCAGCCAGCCACCGTCGACGGCGAGAATCGAGCCCGTCGTGAAGCTCGAGGCGCTGCTCGCGAAATACAGTGCCGCACCGACGATTTCGTGCGGTTCGCCGCCACGCTTGAGCGCCATGCGCTCGGCGCGCTGGGAAAACGCCTCCATGTCCCAGGCCTTCGAGATGTCGGTCAGGAAGGGCCCTGCCATGATGCAGTTGACGCGTACCGCGGGGCCATAGGCGTGGGCGAACGCCTGGGTGATCATGTTGAGCCCGGCCTTGGCCGCGCCGTAAGGCTGGGAGCCGGGGCTCGGCCGCATCGAGGCGGTGCTCGAGATGTTAATGATGCTGCCCCCCGCACCGTCCATCATGCGCTTGCCGATGAGCGCCATGAGCCGGAACGGGGCCTTCAGGTTGAGCGCCACGACCTTGTCGAAGAGTTCTTCGCTGATCTCCTCCAGGGAAGGATATAGCGGCGACATCCCGGCATTATTGACGAGGATATCGACACGTCCGAACTCGCCATAGACTGCCTCGACCATCGGGTCGAGCTCGTTCCAGTAGCCCACGTGGCAGCCGTAGGCGAAGCCGCGCCGGCCGCGCGCCTCGATTTCGCCGACCACCGCCTCGCAGCTCTCGCGCTTACGGCTGATCACCGCCACATCCGCGCCGCGCTCGGCGAATGCGAGCGCCATCTGGCGCCCCAATCCGCGGCTGCCGCCGGTCACGAGCGCGACCTTGCCGCTCAGATCGAATAGGTCCTCTGCCATCTCTCCCCCTTGTGGTGACGTTAGCGAATGAGGCCGACACATTACCCAATTCCAGCCCGCTGCGGCGAATCATGACGCGCGCTGCGCCATGACCGGGCGGCCCGCGCCCGTTCTGCCACTCCCCCCAAAAAAAACGGGGGCCGATCCGGGCCCCCAGGAATGTTGCATTGTCAAACCGGTGCGTCTGGCGAAACGCACCCCGGCAGTGTGGGAGGAAGCAACTGGTAATCCTTTACCTCATGAAAGACTGCATCGCCTCGCGGTAACCGGCGAGGACGGCCGGCGCGGCCACGTCCTGCAGCGCGGGGGCCTCGAACGACTGGTTGAGCGCGACCTCTTCGAGCGCGGGACGCTCGCCGCGATAGATCAGGCCGAGCGGCAGGCGGCCCTGCTCGCGCAGCTCGCTCATGCGCACGAACGCCTGCGCGCGGTTACCGGCGTCGTAGCCGTCTTCGGCATCGATGTCGTAGACGGCGGTACGCCAGTCGCGGTAGGTGTCGTTGTAGGTGACACAGGGAGACAGCACCTCGAGGAAGGCGAAGCCTCTGCCTGCGTTGGCATGTTCCATCGCCTCCCGGGCCAGTCCGCGCAACTGATCGGGCCGCCTGGCGAAGCCGCGGGCCACAAACGTCGTGCCGGGTATCGACAGACCGAGGTCGACGGCGTCGAATCCCGGGCT
>JAPOKK010000172.1 GCA_029977665.1 Pseudomonadota bacterium
ACGGTGAACGGGTACATCGTTGCGATGGACAATCTCTCGTTCACGTCGACGGTCCCGCTACCGGCGGCACTCTGGTTGGCGTTGCCCGCAGTGGTGGCAATGACAGGGCTCTCGCGCCGCACGGCCGGGACCTAGTCACCATGTGCTGAATGGGGCGCGAATGGGGACGGTTTACTTTTGACTCCGACGGCAACGCATCGACTTTGGCATGACTGTGAAGACTGAACAGTCCCCTCTTGCCATCCACGCTGGCGCGCCGGTCGGCAGATCGGCCCACGCTACCAGAAGTCGTGATGTGGTGCCGGCTGCGGGACTCGAACTCGCGACCTGATGCTTACAAGGCAACTGCTCTACCAACTGAGCTAAGCCGGCACGGGGATGCCGCGGAGCGCGGCGGGTGGGACGCTGATTATAACGTGCCGCGTGCGCCGACTCGACCCGCGGCGGCGCCCTCAGGTCCCGCCCTGGCCGAGGCCGGTGCAGTCGACCGGCTCGACCGTGGCGTCTTCGAGCAGCGATTCGGGGATGTCGAGGGAATCGCCGTACTCGGCGGCGAGCTGGGCTTCGACCCAGTGCCGCTCGCTGGTTTCAAAACGCGGCACGACGACCGGCTTAAAACCTTTTTCGCTCATTTCGGCGAGGCGGCGGTTGACCGAATCCTGCGAGCGGAACAGGCCGAGGGAGATGGCGTTCTTGAGGTCGCCGCGGCGGATCAGCATGGTGTCGGTGACGCCGCGGTCGCGCAGGTCGTCGAGGCTCTGCTGCGCGCGGGCCTCGCTGGTCGGCTCGAGGTAGACCCAGAAGAAGCGCCGCTCGCGCACGCTCTCGGCGCGGCTGTGCAGTTGCGCGACGTAGTCCCTGATCCAGTCGCGGAAGCGATCGCGCGCGGCGGTATCGACGAACGGTCCCACGCTGATGCAGCGATCGGCGGCATCGACGTGATCGAGTACTTCGGAGGTGTCTTCGCTGCGCACGCCGCCCGGCTCGCTGCCGGCCTTCGCCGGTGGCAGCTCGTCGAGTTCGGCGATCAGTGTCAGCCCAGGCGTCGACGCCGGCAGCGGTGCGTGCGCAACGACCTCGCGCGCGCGGGCCGTGACGTCGCGCTGGTAGAGCCAGCCGAACAGCACTGCGTTGGCGACGAGCAGTATGACGGCCAGCCACTTGCTCACGCGTCGTCTCCGGCGAGCACGGCGAGACCGCGCAGCACGAGGTCGGGAACCTGCGCATAGGGCCAGTCGATCAGCGGCAGCAGCGGCGCGGCACCGCCGCCGGTCAGGTACCAAGCGGCGTCGGCGCAGCCGTCCTGCGTAGCGAGACGTTCGCGCACCTGGCGCAACAGGCCCGCCACGGCGAGCGTGCAGCCGAGCGAGATGGCGTCGGTCGTGTTGTCGGCGAAACCCGGCACGGCCGTGATCGCCTCGCATTCGAGATCGGCCGTGCCCTGCGTGAGGCTCGTGCGCATGAGCTCGGGGCCGGGGGCGATGAGGCCGCCGAGATGCTCGCCGTCGGCCGTCACGATATCGGCCGTCAGCGCAGTGCCGATGTCGATCACGCAGACCGCCCCGTCGCGCTCCTGCCAGGCGGCGAGCGCAGCCAGCCAGCGATCGACGCCGAGGCGCGCCGGTTCGCGGTAGCGCGTGCGCAGGCCGCAGCGCTCGCGCACCGGGCGCACGAACTCGGCCTCGATGTTCCAGCGCGCATGCACGAACTCCGCCAGCTGGCCGGCGATGGCCGGGCCGGCGACGTTCGATACCAGCACCCGCTGCGGCCCCGCGTCGAGGTGCGCGGTCGGCCAGCCGGCGAAGACGGCGTCACCGCGCGTCGGCAGGCTCGGCCAGCCGCTCAGGCAACCGTCCACGCACCACGCGCTCTTGATCCGCGTGTTGCCGATATCGACCAGCAGCAGCGCCGTCATCGCCGTGCCAGGTGACCGGACAGAAATCGCTCGCGCGCACCGTCGTGCTCGATGATCAGCGCACCGTGTTCGTCGACGCCGCGCGCAATCCCGTGCACGGTGCGGTTGCCGAGTTCGAGCGTGACCGGCGCATCGGCCAGCGCATCGTGACGCAGCCAGGCTTCATGGAACGGCGCGAAGCCGGTATGCGCAAACTCATCGAGCAGCCTGGCGAGTGCTTCGAGCAGCGCCGCGGCGAGTTCGTTGCGCGAGACCGCGCGCCCGCTGGCGCCGGCGACGTCGTCGCTCGGCCGATCGATCAGGCCACGCGCGGATTCCGGCAACGCGGTGTTCAGGCCGATACCAATCACGGCGAGACACGGCCCACCGGCCTCGGCACGCATTTCGATCAGGATGCCGGCGAGCTTGGCATCGTTGCGCACCACGTCGTTGGGCCATTTCAGGCGCGCATCGCGCACGCCGTGCGCTTCGAGACAGCTCACGACGGCCAGCCCCACGGCGAGGCTCAGCGCGGAGAAGGTCGGCGGCGGCGTATCGAAGCGCCAACCGAGGGAGAAGCACAGCCCCGTGCCGGGTGGCGAGATCCAGCGATCGCCGCGCCGCCCGCGCCCGGCCGTCTGGTACTCGGCGAAGAGCACGCGGCCATGCTGCTCGGCGTCGTCGTGCGCCTTGAGCAAGCGCTCGTTGGTCGAGTCGGTGATACCGGCGACCGCGATCTCGCGCCAGGCCGAACAACCTGCGCGCGCGAGCAGGGCATGGATCAGTGCGCCATCGAGCGCCTCGAAGCCACCACCGAGGCGATAACCCTGGGTGGGCGTGGCGTCGATCGCGATGCCTTCGTCGCGCAGGCGCCGCACCTGGTTCCACACCGCGGCCCGCGTCACGCCGAGACGGGCGGCGAGTTCCGCGCCCGGATGCTCGGCGCCATCGGCGAGCAGGCCAAGCAGCTCTAGCGCGCGTCGCATGGCGAACTCCCCGGACAGGCACGCGGGCGCACGAGCGAGGCGCGCGAGCTGCGCGCGGCGCCGCTCACTGCAAGCGCGCGCACCACGGGACGTCGTCCGCCAGCAGCGCCCGGCCCGATGCAGGACGTCTGCGCACTGGCTTGTTCGCGCGATGGCGACGTTTCGAACGCGTCGCACGCGTGATGACGGGCAGCGCGGCCGCACCACGGGCGTGACACGTGGTCCGGATGTTCCAGAACCACCGGCCTTGCAGCCACCTTCATTCGCGCGAGCGGCCAGGCCCGCGCGGCCCGTCACCGTCGTCGTCTTCGTCGTCGCCAGCATCGTGCGGATCGACCGGGGGAATCGTGCCTTCGCTGGTGACGTCGAAGAAGTCGTCCATCGATGGCAGATCGGTCACCACGTCCTCGGGCCGCAGCGTCGCGTCGTCGCCGTCCTCGTCGGCGAACGCATCGCGCTCGCGCAGCGAAGCATCGAAGGTCTCGGTTTCCATGAACTCGTCGAGACTGATGTCGTCCGCGGCGTCCGCTGCGCCGTCGATCGCTTCGGGCGAACCCGGCACGAGTGTCTCCGACTCGGTGAACGCTTCGTCGAGATCCGCGGCCGCGAACGGGCGCGCCGTGACCAGTTCGGGTACGTCGTCTTCGTCCGTCCGGACGTCTTCGTCGTGAAAGCGCGATGCGCTCATGTCGTAGGGGCTCGAGGTGCTGCCGAGTTCGTCGTCGTCGAAGAAGGCCGAGGCCTCGGCATCGAAATCGTCTGGATCGCCGACGCTGACCGCATCCGGCATGGCGGTCGGCGCGGCGGTGTCGTCTTCCGGCGTGCCGAAGGCCGCGTCATCGGCGTCATCGGCGCTCGCCGCGGCACTGATGGCGGCGGCACGGTCGAGCATGGCGTCGAGCTTCTCCGGTGTCGGCGTGTCGTCCTCGGCGTCGTCGAGGTCGTCCAGCGACGGCTGCGCGGCGACGGCAGCGACGTCCCCTTCGCCGGTCACGTCGAAGACATCGTCAGGATCGAGGCGACCAAGGTCGGCGCGTGCCGCGCGCGCGGGCGGCGTGTGACCGCCGGTCGCGGCGGCAGCCGCGATCATCGAACCCGCGATGGTGCCGTCGTCGACCATGGTCGCGTTCGGATCGTTCGGGTCGGCGAACACCGTGTGGCCGGCATCGGCCATCGAGGGCATGGAGAATTCGAACTCGAACTTGTGGAATCGGATGCGATCGCCGTGCTTGAGCTGGCGCTCGCCTTCGATACGTTCGCCGTTGAGGAAGGTACCGTTCACGCTGCCCTGGTCGCTCAGCCAGAAACCGAAATCCCGGTACTGGATGATCGCGTGCTGCCGGCCGACGGTCCCCTTGTTGATGACGAAGTAGTCGACGTGCTCGGGGTTGCTGCCGACGACACGGCCGATCATCAGTGGTTTCGCGCCAATCTGCACCGCCGGCTCGTCGGCAACGCCCTGCAGATCCTTGATGAACGCTTCCGGGATGCTGGCCTCGCGGGCGCCATCGCCGAGCGCGACAGCGCCGCCGCCACCGCGGCGGCGAATGAACCAGACCACGCCCGCCACCAGCGCGAGCAGCAGCAGGGCGATGATCACGAGCAGCGCGATGCCGAGGCCGGTCTCGCGGTCGACGCCGGCTTCTTCGGGCGGCGGCTGCAGCGGCTGGGCCTCCTCGCCCGGACGCGTGACGATCACCCCGCTCTCCGCCGGCATCATCATCTCGCGGCACAATTGCTCCGCCGTCATGCCAGCGTCCGGGGCCGCCTCTTCCATCAGCGCGCGTTCCTCGCCCGACACCGTGTCGAGACAGGACTGCGCATCCGCCGGCGCGGCGGGCGCGGGCGGTGACGTTTCGACCGGCGTCGGAGCCGGGGCAGGTGCCGGCGCGACGGGGGCGGGCGGCGGCGTCACCACCGGCGCCGCGGCGAGCTGTCCCCGCACGTCGGCGAACACGCCGGCGAGATCGGCCGCGCCCAGGGCGCGGAAATACTCGCCGCCCGTCTTGCTCGCCAGAGACTGGATCAGGAAGAAATCGGCGTTCTCGGTGAAGGCGATGCCGAACACGCGGATGCCGCTGGCGGCCGCCGCGGCCGCGAGTTCCTCGCGCAGCCACTTGGTCTTCTCCGCGTCGATCTCGGGATTGCCGGTATCGACGATGCCGTCGGTCATGAAGATGATGACGCGTGCCGCATCCTCACGGCCGCTCCGCTTCAGTTCGTAGATCGCGCGCTCGACGGCCGCCGGGCTGTTGGTGTACTGCCCGCGATAATCGATAGCATCGACGGCGCCGTCGACGGCCGCCTGCGTGGCCGCGTCGAGGTCGGCCAGCGGCACCGCGTAGTCGACGTCCTCGTCGAAGATCAGCAGGCCCGCGCGGGTGTCGGCCTCGAGACCGGCGACGAAGGCCGACACCGCGGGCTTGAGCAGGAACTGCGGATCGTTCTTGCGCATGCTGCCGGAGTTGTCGAGCACCAGCATGACGTCGCTCGCCGCCCAGACCGCGCCCGGTGCGACACTGCACAACACGGCCAGTGCCATGCAGATCGAGCGGAACATCCCGCGCCATGCTCGCGGTGCGCGGTGGAACGCGGCGAAGAAGAATGAACGACGACGGTTCATGGCATTGGATCCTTGCGGCAGAAGCGGTCCCGCACCGATGGCGCTTCCAGGCATCGTTCGCGAGCCCACCGCCGCACCCGCTGGCACGCTCGCGTGTGGCGCCCGCAGCCGCGCGCTTGCGCTGCCTGATCCCCCGGGTCCGCGATGCCGGTCATCATAACCCGCAGGGCCTGTGCCGGGTAGAAAACACCGCGCTGGGCGCGTGACCAGGAGCGCTGCAGCCAGCACAAGCGACGACACGTCCAGGCTTCGCGCAGCCGGTCGGCGCGCACGCTCCGCCGCGTATACACTGCATGCCTGCGACCGCCTCCGCCCGCGATCCCGGCCCGACGGGATGGCCGTGGCACGGCGTGGCGCGTTTCCCGCCCGCGCCGCGCGCGGTACCGAATGACCGCTGCTGCGAACCCGGCAATGCTGCAATTGGCCCCGCTCCGCTTCCTGTCCGACCCGTTCCGGGCGTGCGCCGCCGCGCTCGTCCTGCTCGTGCTGACGGTCACGCTCAGCGGCTGCAGCACACTCGGCTTCTACCACCAGGCGATCGCCGGCCAGCTCGACATCTGGCGGCGCGAGCGGCCCATCGAGCAGGTCCTCGCCGACGCGTCCGTGCCGGCACAGACCCGCGCGCGGCTCGCGCTGACGGTGCGCGCACGCACCTTCGCTGCGGATACGCTAGGACTACCGGACGATGGCAGCTATCGCACTTACGCCGATCTCGAGCGGCCCTACGTGGTGTGGAACGTCTTCGCCGCCCCGACCCTCGCGCTGGAACCGGTGCAATCGTGCTTTCCGTTCGCCGGCTGTCTCGACTATCGCGGCTACTTCGCGCGAGCCGACGCCGAACGCCATGCCGCGACGCTGCGCGCCGCCGGTAACGACGTCTATGTCGGCGGCGTTGCCGCCTATTCCACGCTGGGCTGGTTCGACGACCCGGTGCTCAATACCTTCCTCGGCTGGGACGCGGCGGATCTCGTCGAGCTGCTGTTCCACGAACTCGCCCACCAGCGTCTCTACGTCGCCGATGACAGCGCCTTCAACGAGAGCTACGCGAGCGCAGTGGCAGCTGCGGGGCTCGATCAGTGGCTCGCGCAGGAGGGGCAGGAGGCCGTGCGCGTACGCACGGTGCGCGCCGCGCGTCGCGCCATGACCGAGCGCATTCTCGCCGCACGCACGGCACTGGCGGCGATCTACGCCGGCACGGTGCCGGACGCCGACAAGCTCGCCGCCAAGCAGGCCACGCTCGCCGCACTCGCCGAGGACCTCGCCCGGGTCGCTGCGCAGCACGGCCTGCCGGAGGCGCCGGCACAGCCCTGGAACAACGCCCGCGTGCTGGCCGTCGCCACCTATCACGACCACGTCGCCGCGTTCCGCACCCTGCTCAACCTCGTCAACGGCGACTGGCAGCGCTTCCATGCTGTGGCCGCACGGATCGGCGAACTCGCGCCGGCCGCGCGCAGCGACTGCCTGCTCGCGCTCGCCGCTGCCGAGACACTCCCGCCCTGCGCGGGCTGAGCGTCCGCGACGCCGCGTAATGCCCCTACCGCTCGTGCTTGCCGTGACGGCGGATTGCGGTATGGTTATGCCAAAGTCGTCACGCTTCACTCATCCACCGAGGGCGCGACGCAGGTCGCCCGGAACACACTAAAAAAGACGATCGCGAAGACGATAACGGGCGATTGCAGGACGCGCCGTGAGACCGATGCCAACCCGTGCCACCTGCCCCGGCAGGCCGGGTCGCGGCAGACACTGCCGGCAGCAACCGTGGAACACGAGAGACATGCTCGACAAGCTCTTCAGCAAGGCCATGACGCTCCTCATCAATGATGAGGAGATCACTTTCAACACCCTCACCGAGTTCGAGTTCGCGCTCGGCGGGCGTACCAATGTGCCCGCTTCCAAGCTTGCCGACCTGATCATGCTCTCGCCCGAGGAGCTCAAGCGCGAAGCGAAGAGCATCAAGGCCGTCGAACGCCGTTTCGTCGACATCCTGTCACGCTCGATCGAACACCCGGGCGAGATCGGCAAGCTCGTGCGCGAGCTCGACATCCAGGTGTTCTCCAACGATTACGACTGGCGCGCCATCTTCAAGGCCCTCAACCGGCAGGACGAGGACTACGACGAACTGCGCCGCGTGGCGGTCGTGAAGTACATGCAGTACCTGCGCTCGCGCCAGGACGTAATCAAGCAGACCTACAAGGTGAAGACCAGGGAAGCCGCGCGCCACGGGGAGGCCCGCGGCAAGAGCGGCGACGCACCCGTGGCGGAAGAAAGCCGCGAATTCCTGCGCGAGACGAACATCTTCGACTCCGTCGCGCTCGACGCCCCGGTCGACCTGTCCGGCCACGACTTCACGCGTCTGCCCAAGGGCGAAGCGGTCATCGTGCACCCGCCGCCGCAGGCTGACTTCGAGTTCAAGCTGTCCAAGCACCTGTTCCGCTTCTGCAACCGCGAGCCGTTCAGCATCGTCGACCATCTCGGCCAGGAGCACGAGTTGCAGGCGAGCAAGAACATCGTCGGGCGCGATTCGGTGTGCAACATCGTCGTCGGCGGCGGCCTGCGTGACGTCTCGCGCATGCACCTGATCATCGAGCCCCTGGACGACGGCTCGATCCGCTTCACCGACCTCTCCTCTCACGGCACCTTCCTGCCCACCCCGCTGATGCCCGCGGGCGACGGCTGAGCGCGGCCCGGCCTCGCCGCTGGCAGCAGCCGGCAGGCGAAGGACGCCGCGCGGCGAGACCCTCGGTGGACGTGAATGAACGCACACCGCGGTCGAGCACGCAGGTCCGCGGAGCGTCTCCGCGATGGTGCTTGATCAGCCTGGCTAATGCTCGGGCAGCTGGCGCTCGTCGAACATCGCCTCGAGTTCGTCGCGCGACGCGGCGGAGATGGCAGCATCGACGACCTCGCGCGTCAGGTGCGGGGCGAACAGGTGCAGGAAGTCGTACATGTACGTGCGCAGGAAGGAACCGCGCCGGAAGCCAATCTTGGTCACGCTGTAGTCGAACAGGTGAGCGGCGCTGAGCGCGGTGAGTCCGTGGTCGGTGGCTGGGTCATAGGCCAGCGAAGCGACGATGCCGACGCCGAGACCGAGCCTGACATAGGTCTTGATGACGTCGGCATCAACGGCAGTGAAGACCACGCGCGCTTCGAGCCCGGCGGCGGAAAATGCGGCGTCGAGCTGCGAGCGGCCGGTGAAGCCGAACACGTAGGTGACGATGGGATACTCGGAAATCGCCTCGAGCGTGAGCGGCTCGGCTTCGGTCAGCGGGTGCCCCTCGGGCACGATGATGCTGCGGTTCCAGCGGTAGCACGGCAGCATGACGAGGTTGTCGAACAGTTCCAGCGC
>JAPOKK010000041.1 GCA_029977665.1 Pseudomonadota bacterium
GCGTCGGTCTTCATGTCGAGCAGGTTGACGTCGCTCGGGAACTGCGCGATGTCGATGCCGATCCAGCCACAGAACAGGGCCAGGGCGCCTTCCGGGCTGCGGTAGCGCTTGCACGTCTCGAGCTTGAGCTGCGCCTCTTCGTCGCTCGGCGCGACGATCACCGACACCCCGGGGAAGACCTTCACGTGGTCCGGTTGGCGCCCCGCCGCACGCGTCTGCTCGCGCACCGCGGCAATACTCTTGCGTGCCGCCTCCATGTGCGGGTAGATGGCGAAAATGGCCTCGGCATGGCGCGCAGCGAACTGCACGCCGCGCCCCGACTGCCCGGCCTGGAACAGTACCGGCGTGCGTTGCGGCGAAGGCTCGCACATGTGCGGGCCGGGCACTTTGAAATACCTGCCGCGGTAATCGATCTCGTGCACGCGCGACGGATCGGTGTGCATGTCTCCCTCGACATCACGCACCATCGCATCCTCTTCCCAGGAGTGCTCCCACAGCTGGTAGACGACCTCGAGATACTCCTCGGCGCGGTCGTAGCGTTCGTCGTGCGCCAACTGGTCGTCGATGCCGAAGTTCGCATTGGCGTCGGCCAGGTAGGAGGTCACCACGTTCCAGGCGATGCGCCCGCGCGTGAGATGATCCAGCGTCGAGAAGACCTTGGCCGCCTGGTAGGGCGGGAAGTAGGTCGTGCTGTAGGTGCAGGCGAAACCGAGGCGCCGCGTCGCGTGCGCCATGGCCGAGATCACGAGGGTCGGATCGTTGCTCGGGAACTGCACCGCGTGGCGCACCGCGGTCTCGCGTGAGCCCTTGTAGACGTTGTAAGTGCCGTGCACATCGGCCAGGAACAGGCTGTCGAAGCAGCCGCGCTCGAGCAGTTGCGCGAGTTCCACCCAGTAGCCGACGTCCTTGTAGCCCTGGCTCGAGCCATCGAGCGGGTGTTTCCACTGGCCTTTCGAATGATGACAGATCGAGCACTGCGTGAACGCATTCATGCGGATCGGTTTGCTGGTCATGATGTCCTCCCCCGCGCGGCCGCTGGCAGCGGCTTCTCCCCGTGACGCGTGACCGGGCCAGCATGCGGCGCACGGCGCGGCGGCGCAAGTTTGGTCTGCAATTCCGGTCGACGACGTCTCGCGGGGACCGCCGGCCGGGCCCTGGCCACGAGGCAAGATGCTGATTGCAAAGTGATTCGGCACACCGCGAACGACATGGCGCAGGGTTTGCACCGGCATTCGGCAACACCATCGCGAGCCGACCGGAGGCCTGAGTGAGTCACACCCTGAAGATTGCCTATACACCCGACCCGGACGATGCCTTCCATTACCACGCGCTCGAACGCGGACTGCTCGCGGCGCCGCCCGGCTATCGCTTCGCATTCAGTCATGCCCCGATTCAGCACCTCAACGAGAGCTGCTTCGCCGAACGCTACGACGTCTGCGCGATCTCCTCGGTGCACTATCCGGCAATCGCCCATGACTACGTGATCCTGGCCTCGGGGGCGAGCGTCGGGCGCGGTTACGGTCCGGCTCTGGCGGTCGCTGCCGACAGCGATTTCGAGGATCTCGCCGGCCGGCGCGTTGCCATTCCCGGCGACCTGACCACCGGCACGTTCCTGCTGCGCTACTTCTATCGCGATTTCATCCCGGTGCAGCTCCCGTTCGACGCCATCGCCGCGGCCATCGTCAGCGGCGAAGTCGACGCCGGCGTACTGATTCACGAAGAGCTGCTCAACTACTGCGAGCAGCCGCTCAGGCGCCTGTGCTGCCTCGGCCGACGCTGGTACGAGGAGACCGGGCTGCCGCTGCCGGTCGGCCTCAACGTGGCGCGCCGCGCGCTCGGTCCGGACCTCATCGTCGCGCTGGAGAACCTGCTCTACGCGTCCATGCGCCATGCGCTCGAAGCACCCGACGGCGCGATGGACTTCGCCAGCCGTTTCGGGCGCGGCCCGCAAAGCCGGGTACGCGACGAGTTCGTCGCCAAGTTCGCCAACACCGATACGCTGCTGATGCCCGGTGACGTGCGCAGCGGCCTGGCAACGCTGTACGCGCGCGCTCACGCACGCGGCCTCATCGAGGGCATCCCGCCGCTCGATCTCGTCGATCCGGTCCCGCCGGGACGTATCGGCAACGCCGCGATGGCCTCGGCCTGATTCGGGATACTGCGTGCACTACCTGCTCACCGGCGCCACCGGCTATCTCGGCAAACACGTTCTGGCGCGACTGTTGCGATGCGGGCACCGCGTCACGGTCCTGGTGCGCCCTCGCGGCGGACGCCTGCACGCGCGCGTCATCGATGCCCTACGCCCGCTCGAGGACACCATCGGAACGGCGCGCGGCCTGCCCCAGATCGACGTTCTCGCCGGCGACATCGGCCGCCCCGACTGCGGCCTGGCCGCGGAAGCCATCGCCGAGCTCGGCGACACGCCGCCTGATGGCTTCATCCACTGTGCCGGGCTGACGCGCTTCGAAACGCACCTCGCCGACGACATCTGGCATAACAATCTCGTTGGCACGCGGCACGCTCATCGGCTCGCCACGCGTCTCGGCATCGCCCGCTTCCACCATCTCAGCACGGCCTTCGTCGCCGGCGACAGCGAGCGCCTGTTCGGTCCCGGCGATCGCGACTGCGGACAGGCCTTCAACAATCCCTACGAAGCCGCCAAGCATGCGGCCGAAGGCTACCTTGCCGATGCCGCTGCCAGCGACACCGGTCCGGCCATCAGCATCTACCGCCCGAGCATCGTGGTCGGCGGCTGCCCGGTGGGCGACACCCACGCGGTGAGCACCGTTTACACGTTCGTCAAGGCGCTGCATTTCCTGCGCGCGTGCTGCGTGCGCGACGCGCGGCGTCAGTCACCCCGCCTGGCGCAGCAGGGCGTCGTGGCGAACCCTGGCCACTGCCATATTCCGCTGCGCGTGGCCGCCGAACCTGCCGTCAGCCTCGACCTGGTCGACATCGACGACGTCATCGACGGCATCATGCGCGGTTTCGACGCGAGCGACCGTTTCGAAGTGCACCACCTCACCGGCCAGCGGGTGAGCCTGGGTGAGCTGCGCGACGGCATCTGTCGCGCGCTCGCCGTCGAC
Organism: Pseudomonadota bacterium; assembly: GCA_029977665.1. Lineage (GTDB taxonomy): Bacteria > Pseudomonadota > Gammaproteobacteria > JACKNG01. The sequence continues at coordinate 3,087 of JAPOKK010000041.1, forward strand.
GGTCCGCAACTCGTCATCGGAGACTCCCTCACGGGTGCTCCACGCAGCCGGCTCGAAACCCAGTTCGAACGCATGACGCAGGTCTACCAGCCGTACCTGCGTCGCGCCGCCCGCTTCCCCGCACCGACGGCATACACGCCGCGTGCCGTCGACCCCCATGCACTGACGCGCGCTTACTGCGCTGCGCTCGACGACCATGCCGCCAGTCATGCGACGCGCGGGGTCGGTGCACTTGCGCTCGCCGTGGCGGGAGTGCACGAGCCGCGCGATTACTTCCACGCCTTGGCCGACGGACGCGTTGCGCGCCATTTCCTCGCGCGTCACGACTTCGTCGACCTGCGCGTCGAGTTCCGTGTGCGCGGCGACCACCCCGCGAGCGCCGTGCTCCATATCAGCCACGGGCAGGCACGCGTCGTCGCCTCGCACGACGCCTTTGCCAGCGATTGCATCTACAGTCTCGATGGCGATCTGTTCATGCGCATCGTCGCCGGGCGCGCCGACCTGCGTAGCGCATTCTTTGCCGGCAAGGTGCGGATCGAAGGGAACAAGGAACTCGCGCTCAAGTTCGGCGCCCTGCTCGGCATGTACTACCGCGACGTCGACGAGCACGTCATCGAGGAGGTCGCGGTTTGAAACACTTCGAGCGCTGGCTCGTCACGCTCGTCGCGCATCAGCCACGACGCGTCGTGCTCGCTTTCGTGCTCGTTGCACTCGCCGCCGGCCTCGCGGCGCCGCTGCAGGTGAGCCACGACTACGCGGACTGGATCGACCAAGACAGTGCGCATTACCAGCGGTACGCCATGTTGCGCGAGCAGTTCGGTGATGCCGACACGCTGCTGGCGGTGTTCGACCGCTCGGCCCTCGATGACGCGCACTACCCGGCTTACGCGGCGCTGGTCGATCGCATCGCCGCCCGGCCCGGCGTGCTCGCTGTACTCGATCCGGCCCGACTGCTGCTCGGCGCGGATGACCGCCACGCGCCCGATGCGCTCGACGCCGAGCTGCTGGCCCGGACCATGCGCGGCCGGCCAGCGGATTACCGCAACGTTCTCGTCGCACGGGACATGAAGACACTCGGCCTGCTCGTACTCGCCGATCCAGCGGCGCGCGCGACCCACGCCGGCCTGATCGAGAGCGTGCGCAACGGTTTCGACAGCGCCGGCATCCGGGTCGACCTCGCCGGCACGATCTGGTTCAGCGAAGCGCTCGCCGACGCGATTGGACGCGATCTAGCCCGCGTGATGACCCTGCTCGCGCTCACCGCGGCCGTGCTGCTGCGCCTGTTCCTGCGTGACACGCGGCTGGTCGCGGCAATCTTCCTGGGTATCGGTCTCGCCCTGGTCTACGCGCTCAGTCTCGCCAGCGCTTTCGGACTGCATCTCGACTTGCTCACACTGCTGCTGCCGCTGGTGATCGGGGTCGGCCTGACCACGGCCGTACACCTGTTCACCCGGCGCCGCGCGGGCACGTGGGACTACGCCGCGGCGCTGGCCGCCCTGACCACGGCACTCGGCTGCGCGGCCTTCGCCGTCGCCCCGCAGCCCGTGGTCGCTCGGATGGGCATGGTCATGCCGGGCGCGGTATTGCTGACCTTCCTCACCAGCGTGCTGTTCGTACCCGCCCTGCTGGCATGGCTCGCGCCGACGCGGGTACTGCCGCCGCTGGCGGGCTGCCGCCCGCGGCCCACGCCCGGGGTGCGGCGCACGGTGAGCCTGTTGCTCGTACTGCTGAGCCTGGGCGCACTGGCCTCGCTCGGCCAGTTGCGCACCGCTCCCGATGCGCTCGACTTCTTCTCCCACGACAGCGCGCTGGTCGAGGCATACAGCCGTATCGAACAACGCCTGACCGGCCTGCTCGTCGCCGACGTGGTCATCACCAGCAGCGACGGAGACAGCGTGCGCAGCCCCGCGCACACCGCCGACATCGCGCGCTTCAGCGCCCGCCTGCGCGAGCTGCCGGAACTGACGACCCTGGTATCGGGCTACGACCTGCCGGACGTGGGCGGCTTCGGCACGGCGCCGCCGGAACTGGGCGGCGCACTGTTCAGCGCCGACGAACGTGCCGCCCGCCTGGTACTGCGCCTGCGCAACGTCGACGCGCGCCCGTGGCGCACGATCGCGGCCGACATCGCGCGCGACTGGGCGGCGATACCGCATGCCGGCCTGCAGATGCAGCTGACCGGCACCATCCCGCTGATCCTCGAAGCCCAGGATCGCCTGCTCGTGATCCAGAGTCGCATGCTGCTGGTCGTCATGGGCGTGATCTGCGGCGTGCTGTTCGTCGCCTTGCGCGAGCCGCGCCTGTTCGCGCCCGCGCTCGCCGCGAACTTCATGCCGCTGGCCATCACCGCCGGCTGCATGGCCTGGCTGGCAATTCCGCTGAACAGCATCAACCTGTTCGTCGGCAGCGTGATGCTCGGCATCGTGGTCGACGATACCGTCCACCTGATGCATGCCCGGCGGCGACGCGCATCGATGGACGCGGCCCTCGACGACGTCGGCCAGGCGCTGTGGATCACCTCCATGACCGTCGGCCTCGCCTTCGCGACCCTGGCCGCCTCGGAGCTGGTGCCGATCCGGCAGTTCGGGCTGCTGTCGGCCATTGCCGTCAGCGTCGCGTGGCTGTGCGACGTATGCCTGCTGCCGACCCTCGTTCCCGATCGGGTACGCCACGCATGAGCGAGCGTCTCGGGCGCATCCTGGCGCGACACCTCGATCCGCGCACCGGCAGCCGCTACTGGCTCGAGCGCGAGCGCGAACTCGGCTTCTCCCTGCGCACCCGCATCGCCTCGATCGGTGACCTCGACCAGTTGGGCGCCTTCGATGTGGACGCGCTGCGCAACCGCCCGATCGGCGACTTCATGCCGCGCGATCTCGACGCTCGGCAGGGGCTCGTCCTGGCCGAGACCGGCGGCACGACCGGCACGCCGGCATCGACCGCCTACAGTGCAGACGATTTCCACGCGGCCTTCATCGCACCGTTCCTCGAACGCGTCGACGGCAGCGCCATCTTCGGCGGCGGACACTGGCTGTGGCTGGGACCCTCGGGCCCGCACGTCATCGGCAAGGCGGCACGGCGGATCGCCGACATCACGACCGGAGCGGATGCCTTCTCGATCGATTTCGACCCGCGCTGGTTCCGTCGCCTGGCGCCGGAATCGCTGGCCCGCGCGCGCTATCTCGAGCACGTCCTCGAGCAGGCCCGGCGCATCCTCGCCCACCAGGATGTGCGCTACCTGTTCACCACCCCGGTGGTCCTCGACAAGCTCAGCGAAACGATGAGCGAGCGCAGCCGCGAAGCGGTGCGCCTGGTCTACCTGGGCGGCATGGCAATCGACGACGGCGTGCTGCTGCGCATTGCCGCGCGGCTGCCGTCCGCGCTGTTCCTTGGCGGCTACGGCAACACGCTCTTCGGCGTCTGTCACGAGACGCGCGCGGCGCGTCCGCGAACCGGTCCGCGCCGCTATTACCCGCAGGGCGAGCGCCTCGTCGTACGCGTCGCCCGCGACGGCGGTTCGAGCCGCCCGTGCGCCTACGGGGCACGTGGCCAGCTCGTCATGTACCGGCTCGACGAGAGCTGCTTCCTGCCCGTCGTGCGCGAGCGCGATGAAGCCACCCGCCTCGAACCACTGGCACAGGGTTTGGCCGACGGCTTCGCCGATCCACGTCCGCCTGCCCTGTCATCCGTTCACATCGACCACGGGATCTACTGACATGTCCGCACTCGGCTCCGCGCGCGAAGGCGCGCCGGCGAGCGAAATGCTCGCCCTCAAGGCACGCTACCTGATGCCTTGTGTCTACCACTTCTACCGCGAACCGATGGTGCTCGAACGCGGTGAGGGCTGCTATCTCTACGACAGCGAGGGGCGGCGTTATCTGGACTGCTACGCCGGTGTCGGCGTCACGAGCGCCGGCCACGCCAACCCCGAAATCGTCGCCGCGGCCACGGCCCAGCTCGGCAAGCTCGCGCACACGACGACCATCTACCTGACCGAGCCCATGCTGCGCCTGGCCGAGGCGCTGGCCGCGTTCGTGCCGGGCGATCTCGAGCAGAGCTTCTTCTGCACCAGCGGCTCGGAGGCCAACGAGGGCGCCCTGCTGCTGGCCAAGCTCGCGACCGGGCGCAACGATTTCATTGCCCTCTCGCGCAGCCTCCACGGCCGCACCTACCTGACTGCCGGCGCCACCGGCATGGATTTCTGGCGCACCGATCCACAGCCGCCGGAGAACGTCCATTTCGTACCCAGCCCGAGCTGCGGCGATTGTCCGCTCAAGCTCGAGCGTGCGAGCTGCGGACTCCGTTGCGCAGACGCCGTCGGCGAGCTTCTGGATGCGCACCCCGGCGAAGTCGCGGCACTCATTGCCGAACCGCTGCACGGCAATGGCGGCATCGTGGTGCCGCCGGCCGGCTACTTCGAGCGTGTACAGGCGCATCTCCGCCGTCACGGCGTGCTGCTGATCATGGACGAGGCCCAGACCGGCTTCTGCCGCACCGGGAAGCGTTTCGGCTTCGAGCACTGGGACATCGCGCCCGACATCGTCACGGTCTGCAAAGCGCTCGGCAACGGCCTGCCCATCGCCGCCTTCATCGCCACGCGCGCCGTCGCCGCCGCCTACACGAAGCCGGGGGCGTCTACTTTCGGCGGCAACCTCGTGTGCAGCGAGGCGGCACGCGCCACGCTCGCCTTCCACCTCGCCCACGCATTGGACGAGGCCGCCGCGGCGCGCGGCGCCGAGCTCGAGGCCGGTCTGCTGACGCTGGCCGGCAACCACGCGCTGGTCAAGGAGGTGCGCGGACTCGGCCTGATGCGTGGCCTCGAGCTGGTCGAGGCCGACGGCACGCCGGCGAGCGCTGCAACCGACACGCTGCTCGAGAGTCTCAGGGAGCACGGCGTGCTCGCTGGCAAGACCGGGCCGGGGCGCAACGTACTGACCCTGATGCCGCCGCTCGTCATCACCCCCGAACAGGTTGCCGAACTGCTGACGACCCTCGACATCGCCTTCGCCGACCTCATGACGCAACGGAGTATCGCCGCATGATCACGACTCGCTCGCGCCGCGGATTGCGTCGCCTCGCCACCTGTGCGCTGCTGCTTGCCGGCGCGCAAGCCGCCGCCGTCGAGCCCGACTGGAGCGCGCTCGACGCCCTGCTCGCCGCCCACGTCGCGCCGGCGACGCTGCACGGGGTCGCCCTCAACGCGGTCGACTACGCGGGCCTTGCCCGTGACCCGCGTCTCGGCGAGGTCGCCACGCTACTCGAGAACCATCCGCTCGACGCCCTCGAGGGGAAAGCGGAGAAGCTCGCCTTCTACATCAATGCCTACAACGTGTTCGCGCTGCGGCTCGTTGCCGAACACCTGCCGCTGGCGAGCATCAAGGACATCGGCAGCCTGTTCCACCCGGTGTGGAAAATGGACGCCGGGCGTCTCGGCGGGGATAGCGTCTCGCTCGACGACATCGAGCACGGCCGGCTGCGCAAGATGGGCGAACCACGCATGCACATGGCGATCGTGTGCGCCTCGGTGAGCTGCCCCGACCTGCGCACGGAAGCCTACCGCGCGACGCATCTCGATGCGCAGCTCGACGACCAGGCGAGGCGTTTTCTCGCCAACCCCGGCAAGGGTGCGCGCCTCGACGGCGACACGCTCGAGGCGAGCCGCATCTTCGACTGGTTCGAGGACGACTTCGACGCCGTCGGCGGCGTCGAGGCCTTCGTCCGCCGCTACCGCGAGCTGCCGGCTGCTGTCGACATCGACGCCGACATCGACTACGACTGGCGTCTCAACGGCCGCAGCGGCGTCGCCTCGTCGGACTGATTACCGCCCCGGGCGCGCACCGCGACGACCGACTCCCGCGGAGGCTGCGCGCGGCTGGCGCGGCAGCGCGTAGCGCCGCGCCAGGCCTCAGGCGACGTTGGCGACCGTACCGCCAATCGTCACCGCCGCACCCTCGTGGCGCCGCATCACGCGATACATCGAGTCGCGCTGCACCGGCGTGAAGCCCATCTGCCGGATCACGTCCAGGGTCCGCTCGAGGCTCGTCTTCGGCGCATGGCCGGCCTTGCCGAGCACGCTCTCTTCGAACAGCAAGCCACCGAAGTCATCCGCGCCGGCGAGCAGGCCGAGCTGGCCGGTCCGCAGATCTTCGCTGAACCACGAAGACTGCACGTGGGGCACGTTGTCGAGCAGCAGTCGCGCGGTGGCGATAATGCGCACGTAGGTGAGCGGGTGGGCGGTCGTCGCGAGGCGCTTGCCGAGCGTCGAGCGGCCGGGCTTGAACGACCACGGAATGAACGCACTGAAACCGCCGCTGCGATCCTGCAGCTCGCGCACCGCGAGCATGTGCGCGATGATTTCGTCGGGCCGCTCGACGTGACCGTACATCATCGTCGCCGTGGTCTTGATCCCGGCTTCGTGCGCCTGTGCGCTGATTTCGAGCCACTGCGCGGGCGAGCACTTGGTCGGGGCGATCGCGTCGCGCACCCGCTGCGACAGGATCTCGGCACCGCCACCGGGCATGGTGCAGATGCCGGCGTCGGCCAGCGCCGCGATGATGTGGCGGGTATCGCATCCCTCGACCTCGGCCAGGTAGGCCACCTCGGGCGGCGAATAGGGATGGATGTGCACTTCGGGGCAGGTCGCGCGTATGGCCGCGATGTAAGCCAGCCAATCGGCCAGGCGTAGCGCCGGATTGTGGCCGCCCTGCAGCAGTACCGTCGTCGCGCCGGCGGCAGCGGCCGTGGCAACGCGCGCTGCCAGCTCCTCGGGCGTCAGCGTGTAACGATCCGCCGCCTTGGGGCTGCGCCAGAAAGCACAGAACTCGCAGCGTGTCTCGCAGATATTGGTGTAGTTGGGATTGGTGTCGTAGACGAATCCGACCTCGCCACGCGGATGGCGTTGCATGCGCGCGCGGTGTGCGTAGTGCATCAGCTCGCCGAGCGGCACGGGGCCTGCGAGAAGCGCGAGACCGTCGGCAGCGTCCAGACGCTCGCCGCGCTCGAGCTTGCGATAGAGCGTCGTGTTCATGGTCATACTCCTGTGGTGACGAGGCAAGACGGCGCAGCGGCGAGCTGGTCGTCGAGCCATGGGTTTTCAGCGAGCTCGCGTTCATAGAGCGCCTGGCCAGCCAGGGCATCGGCATCGAGCACGCTGTGGATGCCGGCGAGGTAGGCGTGCGCGGCAGCGGCGTCGAGCCCCGCTCGGGCGTGGTCGTGGGCTGCCGCCAGGGTATGCAGCGCGGGCTCGTTGCGCGCGTAGGCATCCAGCCATGCGAGCAGGCGGGAACGCTCGTCGACCGCGGCATCGCGTTGCACGACCCAGCGCGCGAATACCATCGCCCGCCCGTGCGTCAGGAACCATGGGGTGGCGAGATCGGTGACGTGAGCGGCACCGCTGCGCCGGGCCCGGAGCAGCGCGGCATCGCCGATGACGAGTTCCGCGTCGGGCCCGTCTTCGGGCGCGACGAGCGTCGGCAGGCGCCGCGTTCCGGGGCGCGCGCAGAGCAGCAACAGGAGCAGCCGTACCGAACTCATCGACTCGCGGCTGAGCGCAAGCCGCGTATGCGGCCCCAGCGCGGCGAACGGCTCGCGCGAGAACAGCAACACGCTGCGCGAGACGCCGCGGCAGGCAATCCCGTAGTTGCCCAGCGGCTCGACGATTCCGGCCAGGCGCGCCAGGCCGCCGACCGGCACCACCGCGGCAAGCGCGTCGCCGCGCTGCATGCGAGCGGCAGCTTCCCGCGGCGCACAGGCCTCGAGCCTACAGCCTGCCGGGGCACCATGGTGCACGAAGGCACGCGTATTGAGATACGGCGTGATCAGGACCGTCGGCATCGCCTTCATGTCATGCCACCGCACGGACGAGCGGGCGATAGGCGCCATCGCGCTCGACCGCTTCGAAGCCGGCGGTTTCGATCAGACGACGCATGCTCGCCGCCGCCATCTGCTTGGGCGTGGCCGCACCCGAGGCGTGTGCGATCTTTTCCAGGCCCAGCGTACCGTCGAGGTCGTCCGCCCCCCACGACAGCGCGGCGGCCGCGGTCTCGGTGCCGATCATCGGCCAGTACGCCTTGATATGCGGGATGTTGTCGAGCACCAGGCGCGCCATCGCCACCATTGCCAGGTTCTCGAACGGCGGGATCACGCGCGCACTGTCCTGCCCGTACTGCATCGCGAGCGGGATGAAGGAGACGAAGCCACCGGTCCGTGCCTGCACCTCGCGCAGGCGGAACAGGTGATGCAACCGCTCGGCGAGGGTCTCGCCGAATCCATAGAGCATCGTCGCATTGGTCGGGATGCCGAGCGCGTGGGCGCGCTCGTGGACCTCGAGCCAGGCATCGGCGCCCAGCTTGTGGCGGAAGTGCTCGCGGCGGATGCGCTCCGAGAACAGCTCCGCGCCGCCGCCGGGCATACCGTTCATGCCGGCATCGACGAACGCTTCGAGCACGCTCTCGAGTGACAGCTTCGCGGTGCGCGCGAACCAGTCCATCTCGACGGCGGTGAAGCTCTTGATATAGAGCGCGGGAAAGCGCTCGCGCAGGCCCGCGACCAGCGCCAGCGAGCGAGCGTAGCTCCATTGGTGGTTGAGACCACCGACGATGTGCACTTCGGTCGGCGCCTGTGCCTCGACCTCGCGATAGATGCTGTCCTCGTCGATGTCGTAGGCGTGAGCCTCGCCCGGCAGCGCGGCGAAGCCGCAGAACTTGCAGGCCCTCACGCAGATGTTCGATGGATTGACGTGCAGGTTGTCGACGAAGGTCGCGCGGCGGCCGTGGCGTGCCTCGCGCAGGCCGTTGGCAACTTGGGCGATACCGAACAGCCGGTTCGGACTGAGGTCCTCGAACAAGGCGGCAGCGGCCTCGCGGTCGAGTAACTCGTCGTCCTTCACGGGGCTGACTCGGGCATGAACGGCTTCCATCATGGGACAAAGCTCCTGGCTTTCAGATGGGTGAGGTGATCGAGCACGAACGCGGCCATGCGCCGGCTCGTGCGGTCGAGATTGGCCAGCAGCGTGGCGCGGTCGCATGCGTCGTCGCTGACCGTCTTGAACATCAGGCACTCGATGCCGCGGCGCTGGCATTCGTCCGCGACCGCGTACCCTTCCATGTCGATCAAATCGGCCTGTCCGGACAGGCGCACGCGCAGCGCAGCGTCGAACACCGGTGCATTGCGAGAAACGAGGCGCGCGCCCGAGCGCAACCCGGGCGCACGCAGGGCGGGACCGTCGACGCGCACGCCGTCGCGCGCGGCATCGGGACCGAAAGTCTCGCTGACCTGCACCACGTCGCCCACGGCGAGCGCATCGGTGAGGCTCCCTGCGACGCCCACGTTGACGATACGCCGCACGGCCCACTCCTCGCTCAATCGCGCCACCATCGCGCGCGCCGGCGCCAGGCCCATCCCGCTGAGCGCGACGAGCACGTCGCCGGCGAGGAACAAAGACTCCTGGCCGAACGCGACGGGAACGTGCGCCATCGCCGTCAGCAGCGGCGCCGCTTCCATCGGCGTGGCGTAAAGGAGCGCGGCGGCGATCGGGTTCATGCGCTGACCGCCTCCTGCGCGGTGGCGTGGCCGGCCAGCGCGGCGATCGCGGCGCGCCCCGCCTCGCCCAGCGACCACGTGTAGCGATTGACATAGAGCGCGATGTGCTCGCCGGTCACCTGGTCGTCGAGTTCCTGCGCGTGCGCACGGATGTAGGCCGCGATTTCGGGGTCACCGCGCTCGGCGATACGCAGGGAACACCGCATGAGATGCTCCAATGCCGCGCCGTAGCGCTCGTAGAGCGGTCTGCGCATGACGTAACAGCCGAGAGGGACCGGCAGGCCACGGCTGGCCTGCCACCAGCAGCCGAGATCGGCGAGGCAGTGGAGCCCGGATTCGGCGTAGGTAAAGCGGCTCTCGTGAATGCACACGCCGACGTCGCAGCGGTCATCGAGCAGCGCGTCGATGATGCGATCGTAGGACATCCAGGACGGCTCCCGGCTGTGCGGCGCCCAATGACGAAACAGCAGCGCGCCAGTGGTATGGCGCCCCGGCGCGGCGACACGCGCTGCCGCCAGCGCATCGGACTCTAGCGGTTCCCGCGCGAGCACGAGCGGACCGTAGCCTTCGGCCAGCGCGGCGCCGGTGTCGAGCAGCGCGTAATCGTCGGCGATCTCGTGGTAGATGGCGCACGAAATCTTGGCCACGGCGAGGTCGCGCGCCAGCACACGCTCGTTGAGCGTCTCGATGTCGGCCAGCTCCAGGCGCAGGTCGATACCCTGCAGATGTGTCTGCCCGGTCGCGACCGCTCCCAGCAGGTAGCTGTCATTGGGGCATGGCGTCGTGCCGATACTGAAGCGGGGTCGGTTCTTCATGCGGCCTCCAGGAAGTTGCCGACGGCGTCGGCGAGCGTGCGCTCGTGGCCGACGAAAAAATGATCCGCGTCGCGAAACGTGCGCAACTCGGCGGCGCGCGGAAGCCGAGCGTAGAGCGCATCGGCGAGCTCGGCCGGGCAGGCAAAGTCGTCGGGGGCGTAATACAGCGCGGAAGCGTCGAGCACGCGCGCCGCATCGACCGCGACAGCCCACTTGGCTAGCGGCGGCGCGATCAGCAGGAGGCGCGAAACGGCTTGCTCGCGGCTCAACGCGAGCGCCGGGAGACACCCGAAGGAATAGCCGACGACGTGCCGCGGAAGTCGTGGACAGGCCTGGCCGAGGGCGGCGAAAGCCGCTGCACAGTCCTGGTGGATCTCCGCTTCGTAATCGGGACAGGTCGAGTCGCGCCAGAACGCTGCCTGGTCGGCGTGCAGGTCACGACCGGCCTCGCTGGCGCCAATACCGCGATAGTTGAAGCGCAACACGATCATGCCCCGCGCAACCAGCGCCGCGCACAACGCGGTGACGACGTTGTTGTCCATGTCACCACCGAGAAACGGGTGCGGCGGACAGACCAGCACCGCGGCGCGCCCGGGCGTATCGTCGGCGTAGGCGAGGCGCCCCTCCAGGCGCAGCCCGCCACTGTCGATATCGAGCGCCTCTTCGATCACGAGTGGGGACCGAAGGCGTCGGGCGGCAGGCGCAGGTAATGTTCGAGCAGGGCCGGATCGTCGAAATCGGCCTCGTCGAAATAGATCATCTGCGTCTCGCGCTGGCGCGGGTGGCCGGCGTGGTAAAGCCCGGACGGTGTCAGCAGCGAACATTCGCTGCGATGCGCCGCGCGCACCAGGCCATCCGGCGCAAACAGGCTCGCGCGGCGCGTACCGAACGGCAGGCGTTCGAGTTCGTCATAAGCATGCAGCACGTATGGCGTTGCCGTTGCGGCGTCGATCTCGCGCGCTGCCACGCTGCGCAGCGTGACCAGCTGGTGATGGCCGGCCGAGAAGTAGGCGACCAGGCGACGCTCCGGGTCGGCGAGACCCGGCACCAGTTCCGGCACCACCGCGTCGACGCGGTCTGACAGATGCTGCTCGATATGGAAGGCCTTGCCCGGCAGGGTCGCCGGCCATTGCTCCGCGCTCAGGGTCTCGAGCTTCTCGCTCGGGAAGACCTTGTAGTAGCAGCCGCAGTTCGACACGGATTCGACGACCAGGGGACGCTCGTCCGCATCCAGGGTGACGCGCAGCGTCCAGCCGTCGAGCGGGCCGGCCTCGGGATCGAAGCGCGACAGCGCCGGATGCTGCGGGTACCACAGCACGTACACCAGCTGACGCCGCAGCTGCCCCTGGATCGGCTTGTACTGCACGAATCCGTACAACGCCGGATGTGCTCCATCCACCGCCGGCTGTGCCGTGGCCAGCGTCGTGCCGTTCAGCGCGACGCTGCCGAAGCGGTCCCAGTCGTCGGGGTAGTCGGGGTGCGCTGCATGCTCCTGCACGATGACCGGGGCGTAACGTTGCAGCAGATGGTAGGCGTCCACATCGCGCATGTCGGCGGACAGCCCGCCCGGCACGAAGGTTTCCTCCTTGGCGAAATCGGGCGCCACCGGGCCGCGGTAATCGTGCCGGTTGTGATAGGCGATCCAGCCTTCGATGAAGGGCACCGCCGGGGCGGTAGCGAGGCGGCGGGTAAGACGGCCGCGGGTCAGGATCGACGGCTGGATGGCAGCGGTCAGCGCGGTCCAGTAGTCGTTCAGCCCGCTGTCGTCGAGCCCCGATACGCGGGCGAGTTCGGCCGCGAGAGCGGCCCGGCTGCGCGCCCCGTAGGCCTGTTCGACATCGGCCCTGACGTCACCGTCGACGGCTATGCCCTGGTGCGCGGCGTAATCGGCCAGTGCCTGCGGCTCGATGCGTTCGAGCGATTCCGTCATCGCTGCGCGGCCGCGTGTCTCCGCCTGCCTGAGGAAGTCGGCAATGAAACGCTCGCGTTCACGCGCCGGCGCCTGCTCCGGGTAGTCCTGCGCGAGGTAGCGCAGCGCGAGGTCGACCTGCAACCAGGGCCGATCCGCGACCGGCTCGAAGCGCGCGTCGGTGGCGCCGGCGCTCGCCACCAGCGACTGTAGCGCGTCGCCCCGTGCGTAGCCGGTCGGTCGCGCCGCGCCGCTCGCACAGCCGGCCAGCAGCGCCGCCACGGCGACCAGCACGGCGGCCCTCATCCGGACACCTGCGCTCATCGTGCGGCTGACTCCACCGCACGTACCAGCGCCGCGGCATCGCGCGCGTATTCGATCGAAGTCACCTTGAGACCGTCGACGGTCATGATGGTGACCTCGTCCTCGTGCGTCGGCAGCGCGTCGGTGAGCGTGCCCTCGCGATCGAGGAAGATGCGATAGCCGTACTTCTGCATTTTCGGGATGGCAAAGTAACGGGTCACGAATCCCGGCATGCCGCTGACGTCGATGAGATACATGGCATGCGCGTCCGGCAGAAAGTCGGCCGGCTTGTCCATGAAGGCCTTCTTGGCGAGCTTGTTGGCCGTCATGTCACGGCTGAACATGAGTACACGGACGTCGCCGTCGACCTTCGCGCTCTGGCCGTGCTGATCGGCGATGTCGAAGGGCGCGAGCGCGGCGCCGGGCGTCAGCGTCTCGGCGCTCGCGCCAAGGGCGAGAAGGAGGCCGAGCAGAATGCCCGGCAAGGTCTTGATCGGATGCATGCTGGGTTCCCGCGATCTCGTTGATTGGTACGAGGCGGGCACAGCAAGTGCCGTTCACCGCGTCGTCACGGATCCCGTGAGCAATTCCGGGGCCAGGTTGGAATTAGCTTGAAAACCAGGAGGTTGGCCGCCTCTCCGCCGCACTCGGGCCGCCTTCCAGTGCAGACCGCGCAAGCGCGGTCTGCAAGCTTCGTCACGGCAGCGCGGTCACCGGATCGGCCGCGCAGGGAGCGTCCGGCACGCCGCTGACGGCGATCTCGGCGACCACCACGACGCGCGCGTCCACGGCGCAGCGCGGCACGTAGCCGACTGCGCCCGGGGTGGCGGCGACGAAGCGCAACACGGCCTCGGCCGAGGCCACCACGGGCGGCGGCGAGACGCCGTGGAAGTAGCGTTCGTTCCAGTAGCTCTCCATCTCCTCCGGCGGCAGCCCGAGAACCGCCAGGGAAAATGCCCGCCGCACCGGGTCGCTGCCCGGCAGGTTGACCGGCACCAGCCGGTTGCCGCGCGCGTCGACCAGCAGCTTGCGGCGGAACAGGTCGGCCAGGTTACGCCCGCGCGCACTCGCCGGCGTCACGTCCGCATGGGCGACGATCGCCAGCGTGCCGTCAGCGGCGAGTCCACGCGCGATGCCAGTGACACCGAGCGCTAGCAGCACCGCGAGTTGGGCCAGCGTGCGCGGCAGGCGACTCAGAACAGGATGCCGCAAGAGACTTCCCACCCGTCCGGCAGGATGCGCGCATTGCTGCCGTCGTGATACTCGAGCTTGAAGACGAGGGCCGGATGTGGACGCCACGCGAAACCGGCGCTGGCGCGCCCGGCGTCGTCGCCAAGCAACCCCGAACTATAGAATTCGACCCGCCCGACGCCGAACAGCGTGCCCGCCAGGGGCGCCACGCCCTGCACAAAACCACCCCAGTCATCGCGTACGCCGTGCCGCGTATTGACGCGATAGACCAGCTCGCTCGAGAACTCGAAGCGGTTCCAGTGCACGATGCCGTCGACGCCCACTGCGTGCTGATGGCCACGCGTACCATCGAGCGAGAACGTCGCCCACGACAGCGCGAGCTCGGCGCGTTCGGCGAGAAACCGGTAGCGCAACTGGGCGCCGGCAGCGCGGTCGAAATTGTTCGACAGCCCCCCGAGATTGAATTCCTCGAAGGACGCTTCGCCGTCGACCGGATCGAGCGCCGCGCTGTCGTCGAGGTAGATGCTGTAATCGATCGTGTCGTCACCCAGTGGCAGGCTGCCGTGGGCCATCACGCCGGTGCCGTGATCGGGAATCGCGATCGAAGTCACCAGCGGACGCGTCACCGTCCACACCAGCGGATCGGCGTGCAGCAGGTTCCAACGCCCGAACGGCGTCAGAAAGCGGCCCGCGCGCAGCGTCAAGCGACCGTTGACGGCATAGTCGGCGTAGAGGCGCTCGACGACCAACTCGGTATCGCTGGCATTGAGGCCGCGCTGGTCGACGGTCACGACGTCCTCCGCCTCGATCTCGCTGAACACCGTCCAGCGCGCGCCCGGCGTCCAGATGAGAAACAGGCTCAGATCGTGCAAGTCGAAGCGCGCCGGCTGTCCTTCGAGGTCGCGCAGGCGCGCGCTCGAGTAGCCCGCCAAGGTCAGGTCGAGCGCGGGCAGGTGCAGTCCGCGACCCAGCACGTAGCCACTGCCCTCGTCGGCGGCCGCCGATGCGCCACCGGCCAGGCCCAGTAGCAGCGTGCACAGGCAGAACAATCGGAGCGGCGTCAGCATGCGGCGGTCGGGTCTCTCATCGAGCGCGGGGCGGTCGTCGGTGCGACAATATGCCATGACCATCCGCCGCGCCCTGCTGCTGACGCTGCTCGCGTTCAGCATCTCGTTCGCCGCGCTCATGACCGCGCTATCTTACTCGCGTGCGCGCGCCGCGCTCAGCGACGAGATCCGGCTCAACCTCGAAACCCAGGCGCTGACGCTGATGCAGCAGGTCGACGCCATGCTGTTCGAACGTGTCAAGGACATGCAGGGATGGCGACGCCTGGACTTGATGCAGGAAGTCCGGGTGGGTGACGTCGACAAGCGCCTCGCGCGCTTCCTCGATGACATCAAGGCCGCCTACTCCGGCATCTACACCGACCTGTACTGCCTCCAGAACAGACGCATCGTAGCCGCCAGCGAGGCCGCCATGATCGGTCGCACGGCCGCCGCGCCGACACCGTGGATCACGATCGACGTCGGTGACGGCGCCGTGCAGCTGTCGCGACCGCGCCGCGAGAGCGGCAGCACCGTTCTCGCACTCAGCGGCGAATTGCTCGACGCCTACTCCGGCGCCCCCATGGGAACGCTGGTCGCCCGCCTCGACTGGCATGAAGCGACCCGTCTGCTCGACGACAGCACCCGCGGCAGTGGCCGCGAAGCGCTCCTGCTCGATGCCGCGGGTCGGCCGCTGGCGGCCAGTACGGGCTTGCGCCAACGCGCCGACAGTCATGCGCTCGACGTCATCGACTGGCACCTTGACGACAGTGCGCACGGCGTCATCACGCTGGACGGCGAGAGCATTTCACGCGACCAGCTGTTGCTCGGCTACGCGCACAGCACGGCCTACAAGGGCCTGCCACAGTTCGGCTGGTCGCTGCTCGTGCTGACACCGACGGCTACCGCCTTCGCGCCCGTCCAGCACCTCCTGTGGACACTGCTCGCGCTGCTCGCGGCAACCGGCCTGGTCGCGGCGCTGCTGGCGGTGCGCATTTCCGCACTCGGAGCGCGCCCACTGCAAGAGCTGACGCGCTACGCGCGCGCCGTCGGCGAGGACATCGACACGCCGCAACGGGACATCGACGGCACCAGCGAGATCCGTGAACTCGGCAGCGCATTCAACACCACTGTCGCCGAGCTGCGCCGCTCGCGCGCGCACCTCGTGCGAGTATCCAAGCTCGCCGCGGTCGGCGAGATGGCGGCCATGCTCGCGCACGAGGTACGGACGCCGCTCGGCATCATCCGCTCCTCGGCCCAACTGGTCGGCCGCCAGGGCGGTCTCGACGAGGCCGGCCGGGAGATGATGAGCTTCATGATCAACGAGTGCGACCGCATCAACGGCCTGGTCACCAGCCTGCTCGAAGCCGCGCGCCCGCGACGGCCCGACCGACACGAGCACGACGTGAACGCGATCATCACGCAGGTGCTGGAGATGTTGCACGCGCGCATCCATGAGCGCGGGGTCATCGTCCGCTTCGATCCCGCGGCGGCGCGCGCACCCGCGCACTGCGATCGCGACCAGCTCGTTCAAGTGCTGCTGAACGTGCTGACCAACGCGCTCGCGATCGTGGCCGAGGCCGGCCACGTGCGCATCACGACCCGCGTCGCCGGCGATTTCGCCGAGATCCGCATCGAGGACGACGGGCCCGGCATACCACCCGAGCGCCGTGAGGCGGTGTTCGAACCCTTCGTCAGCTTCCGCAGTGGCGGCATCGGTCTCGGTCTGCCGATCGTGCGTGAGATAGTCGAGCTGCACGAGGGCTCGATCGCCATCGAGGAGAGTTCTCTCGGCGGCGCCTGTTTCGTCATCAGCTTGCCGACGAGCGCGCAGGCCGCGGCGACGCGGGCTGTGCCAGGCCCTCATCGTGTCACCTGAGGGCCGCGCCGAGGCGACGCGCACGCATGAAATGCGCGACAATACGCGCCGCGGCTTCGGCCGCTTGCGCGCACGTACTTCCTGAGATCACGCCCCATGGCCCGCCACACCGTTCTCGTCGTCGACGACGAGCAGAA
>JAPOKK010000114.1 GCA_029977665.1 Pseudomonadota bacterium
AGGATACCGCTCGGCAAGTTCCCGCATCTTCTGCGCGAACAGCACGGATTGCCCTTCATAGGCGATTACCGAAGCGAACATTCCGCCATTATTGAAGCCCAGCGCCGTGACGTCGGTGGGCGTACTTCCGTGCTGCGACGCCAGTGTCGCGATGCTGTCCGTCAGGGCGTCCAGCGATAGTGCAGACAGCAGGCGATTCCGAAGCGTCGCCAGAAGCTGTGGTTCGCCGGACGAGAGAGCGGCGCGCTGATTGGTTGCGGCATCGTTGTTCGCTCGTAGTCTCTCGACGACAGGGCGGGTGAGGAAGTCGGTGAAATCGACGGTAATAACGATGTTGCGCACATTGGGCAATGTCAGCGCGTAGCGCGCGTTGCGGATCTGCTCGAGCACTCCTGCACCGGGAATGCCGAAGTTGTAGATCGGCCGCATGCCTCCCGGCCAGCATCGACTCAATGGATCGAGTCCCGCCTCCGGGCGCGAGTTGCCGATGACCACCGTCCTGGCGCCCGATCGGGCGAGCTGCTCGGGCTTGGTCTGACGTACCTTGGAATGCGCGGTCGTCTTGAACTCGCTGATACCCTCTATGCGCGGTGTTCCCCACAGCGCATACGGGTCTATCGCTATGTTGAATGCGGCGACGAGACCGATGGAACCCATCAGCAGCGCCGCCCAGCGAGCCAGAAAGCCTGCAGCGTTCATCAGAACTGGTAGTACAGGAACTCGGAGACCTGGCCCAGGGCCAGAATGCCGAGCGTGGCGGCGAGAGCCAGGGCAACAGCCCACCCCAGGCTGAACGCGAACCGAATGCCGTTGAGACATGACGGCGTTGCGAGCGCGTGGCGCTCGGAGGGCTCATGAACGGAAAGAGCGGGCGCGAAGCGGCTCAGGATCTGTTGGGTGTTTGGCCAGAAAACAGCAATAAAGCCCAGTGCGATGCACCAGATCCACATCATGACGAAGTCGCGTCCGCCGCCGATGTAGGCTTCGATCCCAAGGGCGTGCAGATGTCCGCCGAACGCGCCCAGGCGCGCGAGAATGGCATTAGGCAACGCCACACCCTGGTGTCCGAGCATCCCGGTGAGCATATGGATGGCGGAATCGAAGTCGGGCGCCCGGAAGAACACCCAACCGATCACGACTGCGACGAAGGTCATGCCCCATGCAGCCGCGCGATAGACACGGGCGAGCGGTGTCGACCCGATTCGCCGCGCTACACCAAGCGTAGCCCATGCATGGTTGATCACCAGATAAGCGCCATGCAGAGCACCCCACACGATGAACGTCCAGCCCGCACCATGCCATAAGCCGCCCAGTACCATCGTGATGAGGAGATTGGCATAGCGGCGAATCGGCCCACGGCGATTGCCGCCGAGCGCGATGTACAAGTAATCACGCAGGAAGCGCGAGAGCGTCATGTGCCAGCGGCGCCAGAATTCCGTGATGCTGAGTGCCTTGTATGGGGAATGAAAGTTCAGTGGCAGCTTGATCCCGAAGATCCGGGCGCTTCCTATGGCCATGTCCGAGTAGCCGGAGAAGTCGAAATAGAGCTGGAATGTGTAGCTGAGTGCACCGCCCCAGGCAAGCAACAGGCTCACCGGCTGCCCTGCCGCGGCCGCATCGAAGGTCGCGCTGGCATAGGGGGCGATGCCATCGGCGAGTACGGCTTTCTTGAACAGTCCTATGAAAAAGATAGTCGAGCCGACGGCAAAGTCGTCGAGCTTGTCGCGACGTGTCGAATCGGTGAACTGCGGCAGCATCTCCTTGTGATGGACGATCGGACCCGCAATCAGCTGGGGAAAGAACGTGACGAACAAAGCATAATGAAGCGCGCTGTATTCGTGCGCTTCGTTGCGGTAGACGTCGACGAGATACGCGATCTGTTGGAAGGTGAAGAACGAAATCGCGAGGGGAAGCACGATGTCGGGTACGGCGAGGCCAACATCGAGTACGTTGTTCACGCTCCGAGCGAGAAATCCCGCGTACTTGAAATAAGCGAGCGCAAGCAGGTTGGCGGTGATGCCCGAGGCCAGCAGCAGGCGGCGAAGCTTCGCACGATGCGCAATCCGCGAATTGCTGATGCGGCGCCCCAAGTCGAAGTTGACGACCATCGAGGCGAGGATGAGGCCGAGATAGGCGGGGTTCCACCATGCGTAATAGAAGAGCGACGCGCCGACGAGCACACCGATGGCGCCGGAGTCGAGCCCACGGGCAGTCAAGCCGCGGTAGAGCAGGTAAGTTATCGGCAGGAAGCCGAAGATGAAGACGTAAGAGTTGAATAGCATCCGGGTTGCTCCGCGGCACGGTCACCCGGCACATCGAGCAGGCGGGCCATGCCCGCAGAGTCTCGATCGAGGCAACGCCACCGGCGATTCTCATGCGGCGCTCCCGTGGCGTCCAGACCCACTCGGCGGCAGGTTCAGGTGCATGCACGGTAGCGTGCGTCGAGAACCGTCACGCCTGGGCTGCGCCGACGAGTAAGCCGGACCGCGTCAACCGCTCTTAGCGTCACGCAGCGGCTGTTTCTTTACTGCGTAATCGCACTGCGCAGTACTTGAACTCCGGAATCTTGCCAAACGGGTCGAGTTCCTCGACGGTCAGCAGGTTGGCCGCGGCTTCGACGTAACAGAAGGCCATGAAGACCGAGCCGCGCTGCATGCCGCGGTCCGGACGCACGCGTGCGGTGAGGCGCCCGCGGCGTGATTCGACGACGATGAAGTCGCCTTCTTCGACACCGACGGCGGCCATGTCATCGGGATGCACGTTGACCACGGGTTCCGGCTCAATGGCGTCGAGCACGCTGGCGTTGCGCGTCATGCTGCCCGTGTGCCAGTGCTCGAGCTGGCGGCCCGTGATGAGGATATTGGGATACTCCGTGTCCGGTAGCTCGGCGGCATGGGTGTATTCGGCCGGCACGAAGCGCGCGCGGCCGCTGGCAGTCGGGAACGCATCGCGGAACAGGATGGGCTCGCCGGGGTCGCCTTCCGCCAGGCACGGATAGGTAATCGAGTCCTCGCGTTCGAGCCGCTCCCAGGTCATGCCGGCGATACTCGGCGTCGCCTGGCGCATTTCGTCGAACACGTCGACGATGGTCGGGTAGTTCCAGTCGAGACCGAGACGCGCCGCGAGCTGCTGGATGATCCACAGATCCTGGCGTGCCTCGCCCGGCGGGTCGATGGCCTGGCGGCCGAGCTGTACGCGGCGGTCGGTATTGGTGAAGGTGCCGGTCTTCTCGGGGAAGGCCGAGGCAGGCAGGATGACGTCGGCGAAGCCGGCGGTCTCGGTCAGGAAGATATCCTGCACGACCAGGTGCTCGAGCTTCGCCAGCGCTTCGCGCGCGTGGTTGAGATTCGGATCGGACATGGCCGGGTTCTCGCCCATGATGTACATGCCCTTGAGCTTGCCGGCGTGGACGGCGTGCATGATCTCGACCACCGTCAGCCCCGGGTTCGGGTCCAGCGTCGTGCCCCAGAGCTGCTCGAAACGCGCGCGCACGGTGCTGTCGCCAACCGGCTGGTAATCAGGATAGACCATCGGGATCAGGCCAACGTCGGACGCGCCCTGCACGTTGTTCTGCCCGCGCAGCGGGTGGATGCCGGTCCCCGGACGGCCGATGTGGCCACACAGCAGGGCCAGGGCGATGAGGCAGCGCGCGTTGTCGGTGCCGTGGATGTGCTGCGATACGCCCATGCCCCAGAAGATCATCGAGCCGCGTGCCCTGGCGTATACACGTGCGACCTCACGGATGGTCTCGGCCGGTATGCCGCAGATCGGCGCGACCTTCTCCGGCGGGTAGTCGCGCACGCACTCGGCCAGCGCAGCGAAGCCCTCGGTACGGTTCGCGATGAAATCGGCGTCGTGCAGCTCTTCGGCGATGATCGTGTGCATCATTGCGTTCAGCAGCGGCACGTCGGTATCGGAGTGGAACTGCAGGAAGTAGTCGGCGTGCCGCGCGAGATCCGAGCGGTAGGGATCCATCAGAATCAGCGTCTTGCCGGCCTGCGCGGCGTTCTTCATGAACGTGGCGGCTACCGGGTGGTTGACCGTGGGGCGCGAGCCGATGACGACGATGACCTCGGTCTCGGCAACGTCTGCAACCTGGTTGGATACGCCGCCGGAACCGATCATCTCGAGCATCGCGGCGACCGACGAGGCGTGGCACAGGCGCGTGCAGTGATCGACATTGTTGGTGCGGAACGCCGTGCGCACGAGCTTCTGGAACAGGTAGGCTTCTTCGTTCGAGCCCTTGGCCGAACCGAAGCCGGCCAGCGCCTGGCCGCCGTCGCGGTCGCGGATGCGCAGCAGCCCCGCGGCGGCGCGCTCGAGGGCCTCGTCCCAGCTCGCTTCGCGGAAGTAGCGCGGTATGTCGGCGTCCTCGAGGATGGTGGTCGTCTTGGGCGCATCGTCGCGCCGGATCAAGGGTTTGCGCAGGCGGTCCGGATTGTGCACGTAGTCGAAGCCGTAGCGCCCCTTGACGCACAGGCGCGAGTGGTTCGCCGGCCCGTCGCGGCCATCGACGTAGTGGATGCGCTCGTCCTTGACGTGGAACGTCAGCAGGCAGCCCACGCCACAGTAGGGGCAGGCCGACTCGACGGTCCGGTCGGCCGCGATCTTGCCGGCTTCCCGGGCCGGCATCAGCGCGCCGGTCGGACAGGCCTGGACGCATTCTCCGCAGCTCACGCAGGTGCTGTCGCCCATCGGGTCCTCGACGTCGAAGACGATGCGCGACTCGGCCCCGCGGAAGGCGTAGCCGATGACGTCGTTGACCTGCTCCTCGCGGCAGGCGCGCACGCAGCGCGTGCACTGGATGCAGGCGTCGAGGTTGACCGCGATGGCGGGGTTGCTGAGGTCGGGCGACGGCTGCGCGCGGCCGGGCAGCCGCGGCGTGCCGACGCCGAGGTGCTCGGCCCAGTAGTCGAGCTCCGAGCGCGGCGTATGCGGAGAGACGCCGCCGTCCGGCATGTCGGCCTTGAGCAGCTCGACGACCATGCGCTGGCTGGCACGCGCGCGTTCGCTCTCGGCGCGCACCACCATGTCGTCACTCGGTTGGCGGCAGCACGATGGTGCGAGCACCCGTTCGCCGTCGATCTCGACGACACAGGCGCGACAGTTGCCGTCGGCGCGATAGCCGTCCTTGTAGCACAGGTGGGGAATGTCGATCCCGGCACGCTTGGCGGCCTGGAGGATGGTCTCACCGGCGGCCGCTTCGATGTCGCGGCCGTCGAGCTTGAAGCGGACGGCGGCAGTCATGATCAGTCGAACTCCTGGGGAAAGTAGCGCAGTGCGCAGCGCAGCGGGTTGGGGGCGGCCTGGCCGAGGCCGCAGATGGAGGCATCCTCCATGGTGCGCGCAAGTTCTTCGAGCAGCGGCTGGTCCCACGACTTGCGCGCCATCAGGATGCTCGCCTTGGCGGTGCCCACGCGGCACGGCGTGCACTGGCCGCAGCTCTCGTGCTCGAAGAAGCGCATCGCGTTCAGTGCGGCGTCGCGCGCGCGGTCGTGCTGCGACAGCACGATCACGGCAGCCGAACCGATGAAGCAGCCGTGCGGCTGCAGGGTGTCGAAATCGAGCGGTTCGTCGGCCAGCCGGGACGGCAGGATGCCGCCCGAGGCGCCGCCCGGGAAATAGCCGTAGAGTTCGTGGCCGGGCAGCATGCCGCCGCAGTATTCGTCGACGAGTTCGCGCAGCGAGATGCCGGCGGGTGCGAGGTGCACGCCGGGCCTGGCGACGCGGCCGCTGACCGAGAACGAGCGCAACCCGTGACGCTCGCGGCGGCCATGGCCGGCGAACCAGTCGGCGCCACGCTCGAGGATCTCTCGCACCCAGTACAGGGTCTCCATGTTGTGCTCGAGGGTCGGGCGGCCAAACAGGCCGACCTGCGCAACGTAGGGCGGGCGCAGCCTCGGCATGCCGCGCTTGCCTTCGATGGACTCGATCATCGCCGACTCTTCGCCGCAGATATAGGCCCCTGCGCCGCGCCGCAACTCGATCGTCGGCAGCGGGCACGGCGGGTCGGCACGCAGGCGTTCGAGTTCGCCAGCGAGCGCGTGGCGGCATCCGGCGTATTCGTCGCGCAGGTAGATGTAGCAGGCATCGGCCTCGATCGCCCAGGCCGCGATGAGCATGCCTTCGAGAAAGCGATGCGGATCACGTTCGAGGTAGTAGCGATCTTTGAACGTGCCGGGCTCGCCTTCGTCGATGTTGACCGCGAGCAGGCGCGGCGCAGGCTGGTCGCGCAGGATCGACCACTTGCGCCCGGCGGGGAAGCCGGCGCCGCCGAGCCCGCGCAGCTTGGAGTCGGTGAGCGTGGCGATGACTTCGTCGACGGGCCGCTCGCCGGCGTGACAGGCGGCGAGCAGGGCGTAGCCGCCGGCCGCGCGATACCCGGCGTAGTCTAGATGTTCGGTCGGCGGAGCCTCGATGTCACCGGCGTCCACACAAGCGACGACCGTGTCCGCCTGCGCATGGTCGAGTGGGTTCTGGCCGACCACCGCAACCGGTGCCGCGTGGCAACGGCCGACACAGGGCACGGGCTGTACGCGCACCGCGTCCCCGAGCCGCTCGCGCAGCGAGTCGGCGAGCGCTTCCGAGCCGAACAGACTGCAGGTCACCGATTCACACACGCGCACGGTGAGTTCCGGCGGACGTTCGGCATCATCGCGAATGACGTCGAAGTGGTGATAGAAGGTCGCTACTTCGTAGACTTCGGTCATCGACAGGTCGAGGCACTCGGCGAGTGCGACGACGTGGTCGGCGCTGATGCAGTGATGATGGTCCTGGATCGCGTGCAGGTACTCGATGAGCAGGTCGCGGCGCCACGGCGCCGGACCGATCAGCGCCTGCACGTCGGCCAGCGCCTGCGGGCGTGCGCGGCGCCCGCGGAAGCGGCCCTTGCGTCCCTTTGCGCCGCTCATCGGCCGCCGGCGGCGGCTGCCGCGAGAAGGATTTCGCCCTTGCCGCCGTGGGCCATGTCGCCGCACCAGCGTTCGGCGCGGCCGAAGTCGGCGATGCGCCGAGCCAGGCGGCGGTCGATGTCCGCCACGTACTGCGCGAGCAGGGGCATGATGGTCAGGGCGAAGGTGCCGCTGGGATTGAACGTCGTCGGCATCTGCGCCGGCCGCTCGGCGAGCAGCAGGGTGCCGCGGCGCATACCGGCGCCGGCGTGCGGGCCGCAGGCGCCGAGCACGATGATGGTGCCGGCAAGCATGCGATCGCCGGTGTACGCGCCGCTGTCGCCGCAGATCGCGATGAGGCCGCGGCGCATGCGTTCGCCGACGCGCTCGCCGGCGTCCCCGGTGACGATGATGGTGCCCTCGTTCATGCCGCGTGTCGCGCCGGGGAGCATGCCGCCGACCCGATCGCCGACGCTGCCCTGCACGCGAATCAGGCCGCCGCTCATGCCCAGGCCCAAGCCGTCGCCGGCATTGCCGCGGACCAGGATGGTGCCGCCGCTCATCTCGCGTCCGAGTTCGTCGCCCGGGTTGCCGCTGATCTCGAGCGTGCCGGAGGCAAGGCCGGCGCCGACGCGCAGGCAGCCGCTGGTCAGGCCGCGTAGCGCGAGCAGCTCGCCGGGTTCGCCGTTGACCGCGAAGATGTCGCCCAACGCGCTGCTGCGCGTGCCGTGGCGCAGGCGCAGGCGCCGGATCTGGTCGAGCGTCATACCGCTGAGCGTGGCCGGCAGCAGCGGTGCGAGATCGAGCGCGCCCACCGGGGCCGTGGCGAGAGTCAGTTCCAGGCGCGTCACTTGAGGATGTCCCGTAACTTGAAATGGTAAGGACCGAGGCTGCCGCCGTAGTTTCCGGCACTGATGCGCAGCACGCCGTGATTGCGTCCGCGGCAGGCCGCGCGGATGCCGACCCGCGTGGCTTCGTCGATACTCGCGGTGTCGAGGCCGTCGATGACGATTTCGAGCACGGCGCCGACGTCGGCGGAGAGCTCGCTTTCGACGGCACCCTTGAGCGTCGGGCAGAACAGGTGGTTGGTCGAAGCCGGCAGCGTCTTGTACTTCGACCCGACCTTGGAACCGGACCGCACGACACCGCCGGGGAACGGCATGATCACGCCGGGCACGGTCTGCATGGCGACGATCGCGCGCTCCGCCGCGGCGAGCGCCGCAGCCTGGTCGCGTGCGAGGATGAGGAAATTGCCGCCGCCGATCGCCTTGACCATGCGCGTCATCTCCTCGCACACGAACTCGCCGTCCATCACCGGCACGCGCCAGTAGCGCTTGCTGCCAAACTTCTTCGAGATCTGGTGGCCGTCGCCGAAGTAGCGCAGGTTCTTGCCGAGCGCGATGGGCTCGCCCTCGTCGAGCCCGGCGAAGCACGCGCTGGTCGGCGAGGTCAGCACGCACTGGCCGACGCGGTTCTGGATCTGCTTGCCGAGTTCCTTCTTGCTCATCGTGAACAGCAGCACGGCGATGCCGGGGCGGCCGTCGGGGGTTTCGCTCGGCTTGAGGTGGCGTTCGATGCCGGCTTCGCAGCCGCAGGCGATGACCGAGGTGGCGAAGCCGGTCATGGCGCGTGCGGCGTGCTCGGCCCAGGTCTCGTTGTAGGCGGTGACGACCAGCCGCGTGGCCTTCATGGGAAAGGCCTCGGCGAAGGTGTTGTCGATGCTGACGCCGTTGATCTTCATGTCGAGCGCTTCGTCGGGTGCACGACCAGCTCGCCGCGACCGTCGTCGCGGACCTCGTCGTCGGTGACGCGCAGGTTGTCCTTGCGCACCGTCATGTAGCGGTCGAAGTAGGTGTCGAGATCGCGCTCGATGGCGGCATCGTAGTCCGGGTGTACGACATGGGTCGCGCCGTGTACTTCCTCGACCACGCGGCCGTTGCGCACGATCAGCTGGCCGTCTTTGAAGACGTACTCGGGCTTGGCGAACATCTTCTCGCGGTTGGCCTGGTCCTTGTACACGGTGATGTGTGCGCGGGCACCCGGCGCGAGCGAACCGAAACCCTTCAGGCCCAGCGAGCGGGCCGGCGCGGCGCGCGTCATGATCGCGATCTCGTAGAGCGAATACTCGCGGTCGATTGCGCCCAGCGTCGTTGCTGCCTGCGCCTCGGGGTTGATGGTCGCGAGCATGTCGCGGCGGAAGCTGCGGTCCATCAGCAGGCGGATCAGGTGCGGGTAGCTCGTGAACGGCGCGCCGTTCGGGTGATCGGTGGTGAGAAAGATGCGCCAGGGGTCGTCGACGAGCAGGAACATTTCGAGGCCGATGGCCCACTGCAGTGCGTTGACGAAGTTGCGATCCTTGTAGCGGAACGGCACGACGCCGCAACCCGCCTCGCACTCGATGTCCATGCCGACCCACTTCTTCGGATCGGCAAACGCGCTGCCAGCATACTGGCGCATGCTGTCGCCCGACTCGGTGATGGTGCGGCCGAACATGATCTGGCCGACGTCGAGCGAGACGTTGGGTGCCGCGTTCACCGCTTCGGCGATGCGCGCCGCACCGGAGGAAAACTTCTGGTCGCCTTCGGTGCCGTAGCTGTGGAACTGAACGTGGGTGAGGTGCGCGCGCAGCCCTTCGAGTCCGCGGATGGTGTCGAGCGTGGTCTCGACGTTACCCGGCACGCCGAGGTTGCAGCCGTGGACGTGCAGCGGATGCGCGAGCCCCAGCGCGCGCACGCTGTCGGCCAGTGCGGTGAGGATCTGCCGCGGCGTGATGCCGTAGCCGGCGTTCTTCTCGTCGAGATCGAGCTTGCGCTGATTGAACTTGAATGCGTTGATGCCACCCGGGTTGACGACCTTGATGGCGAGCGCCTGGCTCGCATTGAGCGTCCAGGCGACGTAGTCGCGCAGGTATTCGGGATCACGCTTGGCAGCGAGTGCGCGCAGCAGGTAGTCGTCGTTGCCGAGCAGCACGTAGGCGCCCTTGTCGACCATCGGCGTGTCGGCCAGCTCCATGTGCGCCTGGCGCGCATTGCCGGCGAGCATGGCGGGCTCGAAGCAGGCCACGTAGCCCATCTCGGCGTAGCGGTAGCCGGCGGTGCGCGTCGACGGTGCGGCGTGGCCGCAGCCGAGGTGCGGATGGCGGTTTGCGGCGACGAGGTCCGTGGCGTGATCCTCGGGCAGCATCATGCGCCCGATGTTGACCTTGCCGCCGCCGATGTGGGTGTGGATGTCGATCGCGCCGGACATCACCACGCGACCGGAGATGTCGATGACTTCCTTCGCTTCGCGCGGGTCGGCCGGCGCCTCGACGATGCGGCCGTTGCGCAGGTAGAGATCGCGCACCTCGCCGTCGACCCCGTTCTCGGGATCGTAGATGCGGCCTCCCTTGAGTCTCGTCAGCATGACTGTTTCAGTATTTCTCGAGGATACGCGTGAGCACGCCGGCGACGCTCGGCAATCCGCTGTCGCGCTGCTGCAGCAGCGGCAGGGTGACGACGCTATCGGTGCGTACCAAGCGCGCGAAATGATCGAGTCCGGGCGTGCCTACGGGGATGAACACGCCGCACTGCGCCGCCACGCTCGGCCGGCTGCTGGCGAGCATCACGGTGTGGTCGAGCGGCGCGTCGGGCGGCGGCGTCGCCTGTTCACCGAACGCGTCGACCCACAGCAGGGCGTCGATGGCGCCGCCGTCGAGCAGCGCGCGGGTGGCGAATGCCTGCGGTTCGTACTGCAGGGTTTGTCCGAAGCCGACGCGTAGCGGGAATCCGCTCAGCCAGGCGCAGGTGTTGACGGCCGACTGTCCGCCATCGTCGCCGCCGAGCGCAAGCATCGCCGCGCGCGTGCTGCGATTGAGTTCGTCGACGAGGTCGCCGATGGCCGCCATCGCGGGTTCGCGGTGCTCGGCGAGCGCGGCGGGGGTGAAGACGAAGGTCGCGTAACGGGCCTCGCGCAGTTTCGCGGCGAGGTCGGCGAGCGCGCTTGCCGCGGCCCCGGCCGGGCGGCGCGCGGCGAGCCGGTGGCCGCGCAGCGTGGCCAGCAGCGCGAGCAGGACCTCGACCAGGTTCTCGCTACGGCAGCTGAGGGTCGTGTCGGCACCGAGCGCCTCCGGCGCACGCTTGCCGGCCCCGATGAAGACGATTTCGCGACCCTTGCCCGGCGCGTTGCCGGGGGCGGGACGGGCGTCCAGGCAGCGCCGCTTGAAGTTCTCGTAACGTTGCGAGACGTCGACATCGATGACGACCACGAGGTCGGCACGGTTGCGCACTTCCGACAGTGTCGTCGCGTACCAGCCACGCGCCTGCAGCATGCGCGACATCGAAGCAAGCGCGTCGCCGTGCACGTGGTCGAGGATGGCGTTGCAGCGCTCGGCCAGGTTGACGCACGCACGGATGCCGTCGACGTCGGTGGCAAGACCGCCAAACAGCGGCTGCCGCGCCCGTTTGAGCAGCTTCGCGGCGACGCCGATGGCCTCGTCGAGCGGCGCGCTGCGGCCGCCGATCAGCGCCTCGCTCGCGAGCGGCGCGCGTGCGTAACCCGCGGTGGCTCGGCGGCATCCGTTGCGCGCGACGGTGAAACTGGCATCGGGGCGCTGGTTCAGCGCGAGGTCATCGCACAGCAGCGCGCAGAACGGGCAGACTGCGGTGTTCGGCGCGGGCTTATCGGTCGATCCCTTGGACACGGTCAGTGACGGCACGCTTGCTCACCCGCGCGGACGCAGGCTGGTTGAGTGAATACGGACTACTCGACGCGAAAGTCATGCTCGCCGCGGCCATCGACTCCCAGTCGCCGTAAGGTAACACACTCGCCGGACCTGCTCTACACGATACGCCGGCGCATGCTGCACGCACGCCGGGCTGCGCCACGTACCCATGCGAACGGTGTCCGTTGGCTTCTATAATCCGGCTCCTCCTTTCATCGAACATAGAGTGTGGACTGTCCATCGTGAGCGCGCCCCAGACTGCTTTCCGCGTCGACGCCGCGGCGCGCTTGCATCTCGGCTTTCTCGACCCGGGCGCGGCGCTCGGGCGGCGTTTCGGCAGCATCGGTCTGGCCATTGAAGGCTTGTCGACGAGCGTCGTGGTGACGCCGCATGACGAGCTGCAGGTGCTCGGCGAGGAAGCGACGCGCGCCGGCGCGCTGGTCGAGCGGCTACTCGCACATTACGGATTCGCACCGCGCGTGCGCCTCGTCGTCGAGCGCGCGATCCCCGGGCATGCCGGACTCGGATCGGGCACCCAGCTCGCGCTCGCCGTCGGTACGGCGCTGACCGCGCTCAATGGTCGGCGTGCGGACAGCGGTGAGCTCGGCGCGTTGCTCGGCCGCGGCCGCCGTTCCGGCATTGGGCTGTCGCTGTTCGATCACGGCGGGCTGGTCGTCGATGCCGGTCACGGCAGCACGACGGTGACGCCACCGGTGGTGACACGCCTCGCGTTCCCGGCGGACTGGCCCATCGTCCTCATCTTCGACCAGGCCAGCGAAGGCCTCAGCGGCGGTGCCGAGCGGCGTGCGTTCGAGACGCTCGAGCCGCTGCCCGCGGCGGCCGCCGCACACTTGTGTCATCTCACGCTGATGCGCATCCTGCCGGCCGTGCTCGAGCGCGATTTCGCACCGTTCGCCGACGGCATCGGCGAGGTGCAGGCGGTGGTGGGCGATCATTTCGCCGCAGTCCAGGACGGGCGGTACACGAGCGCGCGCGTCGCGCGCGCGGTCGCGCTGCTCGAGTCCCGCTTCGGCCTGCGCGGGGTCGGGCAGAGCAGCTGGGGTCCGACCGCGTTCGCGTTCGCCCCCGACCGGGACACCGCGACGGCAGCGTTGGCCGCGCTGCGCGAGAACTTCCCCCACGAGCCCGGTCTCGAGTTCCGCCTGTGCATGGCGCGCAACGACGGCGCGCGGTGCATCGCGACGGCGCCGGCGGTCGATGCCCGGCGCGCGAGCGCCTGAGACGCGTCACCGATCCCCGAGGAGCCCGACATGGACCATCCCTACCTGCTGCACATCTTCAGTCCGACCAAGTACGTCAGCCCCTTCGACATCAACATGGCCTACGAGGCGCAGTTCGACGACGTCATTCCTTATTGCAATGTCGAGCTCGACGAAGTCCACGGAC
>JAPOKK010000113.1 GCA_029977665.1 Pseudomonadota bacterium
ACCGCGGCGACCCAGCGCAGGTCCAGCTCGTGCGGGCGGAACGCGCGTCCGCCGAGCACCACGCCGGCGTCGGCGGCGTTGTCGGAGATGGTGTCGAACACGCGCCGCGTACGCTGCGTGGCGGGATCGATGCGCTGGATGCGGGCGTCGATGATCTCGATGGCCGGGATCACGTAGTCGGTCGCGTTGAGCACGTCGAACAGCGTGCAATCGGGCCCTTCGAGGCGCGCGTTGAGCACGAACGCGAGTTCGACCTCGACGCGCGGTTCGATGAAACGCGCCAGGGGAATGTCGCCGCCGGCATCGAAGAACATGTCGTCGAGCAGGGCGCCGTAGTCGGGCTCGGTGATGTTCGAGGCACGCTGCATGGCGCGCGAGGTCAGCCCGATCTTGTGCCCGCGCAGGATGGCGCCACGCGCGATCTTCTGCGCGACCCAGGCGCGCTGCACGGCATAACCGTCGTCGATGGTCATGTCGGGAAACTCGAGCGAGAACTGCCCGATCTGGGTACGCGTGCGCTCGGCTTCGTCGAGCCGCGCGGCAAGCGTGTCGATGGTCGCCTGGTCCAGCATGGCGGCTAGCCTAGCAGGCTGCCGGATTGGCGGACAATCTGATCGGCGTAGGCGATCGGTAGCGGGGCGTGGCGTAACATCGGAAGCCATCCACACGCACAGGCGAACACCGTCCTTGGACATCCAGTTTCTCGGCGCCGCGGGCGAAGTCACCGGCTCCTGCCACCTCCTCACCGTGCGCGGACAGCGCATCCTGCTCGACTGCGGCCTGCTGCAGGGTACGCGACAGGACGAAGCACGCAACCGCGAACCGTTTCCGTTCGATCCCCACGACCTCGACGCCGTCGTGCTCAGCCACGCCCACATCGATCATTCCGGTCGCCTGCCGTTGCTGTGCGCGCGTGGTTACCGGGGCCCGATCTATACGCAGCACGCCTCGCGCGACCTGTGCGAGATCATGCTGCGCGATGCTGCGTTCATCGCC
This sequence comes from Pseudomonadota bacterium, assembly GCA_029977665.1. Lineage (GTDB taxonomy): Bacteria > Pseudomonadota > Gammaproteobacteria > JACKNG01. The sequence goes on from JAPOKK010000113.1 coordinate 997, forward strand.
GAGAAAGACGCCGAGTGGGAGAACCGCAAGCGCGAGCGCAAAGGCCTCGAACCGATCGAGCCGCTGTTCGACCGCGCCGATGCCGAACGCGTGATGACCCACTTTCACGGTCTCGACTACGACGCGTTCACCGAGATCCTGCCCGGCGTGACCCTGTGCCTGCGCGATGCCGGCCACATCCTCGGCTCGGCCATCGTAGAGCTGGACCTGGTCGAGAACGGTATCGAACGCAAGCTGGTGTTCTCCGGCGACCTCGGCCATCCCGGCGCCGAAGTGTTGCGCGACCCGGCACTCATCGCGCGCGCCGACCTGGTCGTGCTAGAGAGCACCTATGGCGACCGCCTGCACCGTTCGCACGAGCAGACGCTGCGCGAGATGCACGACATCCTCGACGACGCGCGCGGCAGCCGCGGCCACGTACTCATTCCCTCCTTCGCCGTCGGCCGAACCCAGGATCTGCTCTACCTGCTCGGCAAGTACCACGATGCCTGGGGCGTCGATGACTGGCCGATCTACCTCGACAGCCCGCTGGCCATCGAGGCGACGGAAATCTACCTGCGCCACACCGCGCTCTACGACGCCGAGGCGCGCGCGCAGTTCAGCCGCCGGCACCGCCTGGCCGGCATCCCGCGCCTGCACTTCTCGCGCACCGCCGAGGAGTCGATGGCGCTCAATCAGCTCGACGAAGCGGCTATCATCATCGCCGGCAGCGGCATGTGCACCGGCGGACGCATCCGCCACCACCTCAAGCACAATGCCTGGCGCCGCAACTGCCATATCGTCATCGTCGGTTTCCAGGCACGCGGCACGCTCGGCCGCCAGCTGGTCGACGGCGCCCGGCGCATCCGCTTGTGGGGCGAGACGATCAAGGTCGCGGCGACGGTGCATACCCTGGGCGGGTTCTCCGCGCATGCCGACCAGCGTGAGCTCGTCGACTGGTACCGTCACGTCCACGGCGCGCCGCCGGTGGTGCTGGTGCACGGCGAACCGGATGCGCAGGCAACGCTCGCCGAGCGCCTGCGCAGCGACTGCCGCGCGCCGGTGACCATTGCCAGCCAGGGCCAGCGCGTCGACCTCGAAACCCTGTAAGACGGTCGCAACGACACGCCGACGACGCCCCGCCCACGGTTGCGGGCCTCTTTGCGTGTCTGACGCAGCTGCACCAACTTGGGGCAAAAGGACGGCGGTGCGGGGCGCGAAAGCCGCTGCCATGGCAGGCTAGAATGACGGGTTTTCCCGCTTCACCGAGCGCCGCAAGCCACATCGTTCCCACTGTGAAACTGACCCGCCAGGACATTCGTGCCGCCGTTGGGGACGCCGCCTACCAGCGCGGCCACGGCTATTTCCAGCAGGACCGCGTGCTGCGCCTGCGCATCAGCGAGGAGCCCGGCGGCTGCCGCCTCGAAGCGACCACCACCGGCAGCGCCGGCGCCACCTACGACCAGGACATCGACATCGATCTCGGCGAACACGACGCGGTCATCGACGGCGAGTGCACCTGCCCCGTCGGTTACAACTGCAAGCACGTCGCCGCGGCCTGCCTGGCCTACATGGAACGCCCCCCGCACACCGACTCGGGCGACGCCCTCGCCCCCGCCGCTTTCCGCCGCTGGCTCGACGCCGTGGCCAGTGCCGGCGAGCCCGTACGCGCGCAGCCGGACGGCGAGTTCATCGCCTACCTGCTGCACAGCGACGCCGCGGACGACGGCAACGCCCCGGCCACGCTCGGCGTCGAGGCCCGCGTGGTGCGTCAGCGCGTCAGGGGTGGCGGTCTCACGCGGGGACGCGAGGTCGATCTCTACACCCTCGGTGTCGCCGGGGGCGGCAGCCAGGCCGCCACCGGGACGGATCGCGAAATCGCCGCGCTCTTGATGGCCGGTGGCGGCTATTGGCGCGGCGCAGCGCTGAGCGGCGCGCCCGGCTACCATGCGCTGCAGGCGCTCGTCGACAGCGGCCGCTGCTGGCTCGAGACGACCGACGACACGCCGTTGAGGCAGGGTGCCGAACGCACCCTGGAACTCGCCTGGGAAACCCGGCCGGGCGGGAACGCGCTCGAACTCACGGCGCGCCTCGGCGAGGAAACCTGCCTGCTCGACACCCTGCCGCCGCTTTACCTCGACCTTGCCCGACGCGAGGTCGGCGCGGTCACCTGTCCCGGCCTCAACGCGCGCCAGATAGCCCTGCTGACCGAGGCCCCCGTGCTGCCGCGCGAACTGGCCGAGACCTGTGCGCAGACCTTCGCCGGCAGTCACCCGACGCTGCCGTTGCCGCCGCCCGCCCCGCTCGCGGTGCGCGACAACCGCGGCCACGCACCGATCCCGCACCTGCGGCTGGCCGGCCACGGCGAGGGTCAGCGCCACCAGGCTTATGTCGCGTTGACCTTCGGCTACGGTACGGAGCGTGTCGATCCGCTACCGGCGTCGCCGAGCAGCCTGGTGCAGAGCGCTACCGGCCTGGTGCGCGTCGCGCGCGACCTCGATGCCGAAGCCGCCGCGGCGGCGCGCCTGGCGACGCTCGGCTTCGAGCGGCTCGCCGCCGACAGTGTCGAACTACCGGCCTCGCAGGCGCTCTATGTGCCGCGCGGCGCCCACGACATCGAACGCGCTTCCCGCTGGTCGGCCTTCCTGCGCGAGGACGTGCCCCGGCTCGAGGCCGAAGGCTGGCGGATCGAGCAAGCGCCGAGTTTCGAACTGCGCTTCGAATCGGGACGGGTCATCGCCGAGGTCGAAACGCCCGAGGGTGGCGGCGACTGGTTCGCGCTCGGCTTCCGTCTCGAGATCGACGGCGAAACGCTGCCGCTGCTCGATCTCCTTGCGCCGGTACTCGAAGCAGACTGGTCACGCCTGCCGGAGACGGTCAGCGTAGCCATCGGCCCGCAGCGCTACGTCGACGTCCCCGCCGCGCGCCTGCGCCCCCTGCTCGACACCTTGCATGCCCTGTTCGCGCGCCTGGCGCCGACCGACGGCGACACCGTCACGCTCGCACGCAGCGACTGCGCCCTCGTCGCGGCCCTCGAAGAAGGCGGCGTGGACGTTCGCGGCGGCGATGCGTGGCGTGCGCTCGGCGAACGCCTGGCCGACTTCGACGGCATCGCGCACGTGCCGCCGGATCCCAGTCTCGGCGCGACCCTGCGCACCTACCAGCAACGCGGCCTCGACTGGCTGCAGTTCCTGCGCGAATACGGCTTCAACGGCATCCTCGCCGATGACATGGGACTCGGCAAAACGGTGCAGACCCTGGCGCACCTGCTCGTCGAACAGTCCGCCGGGCGGCTCGACGTCCCCGCCCTGCTGGTCGCACCGACCAGCCTGATGGGCAATTGGAAACGCGAGGCGGCGCGTTTCGCGCCGTCGCTGCGGGTCGTCGTGCTGCACGGCCAGGAGCGCCACAGCCGCTACGCCGAGCTGGCGGACGCCGATCTCGTACTGACGACCTACCCGCTGCTCTCGCGCGACACCGAGCGCCTGCTCGGCCTGCCGTTCCACAGCGTGATCCTGGACGAGGCGCAGAACATCAAGAATCCGCGCGCGAAAGCCGCGCAGGTGGTGCGCGCGCTGGACGCCCGTCACCGCCTGTGCCTGACCGGCACGCCACTCGAAAACCACCTCGGCGAGCTGTGGGCGCTGTTCGACTTCCTCATGCCGGGCTTTCTCGGCAGCGCCGAGGGCTTCCGCCTTCACTACCGCCAGCCGATCGAAAACGACGGCAATACCGAGCGCCACGCCGAGCTTGCGCGGCGAATCGCGCCGTTCGTCCTGCGTCGGACCAAGCAGCAGGTCGCGACCGAGTTGCCGCCGAAGACCGAAATCGTCCAGCGCGTCGAACTCGGCGCCGCGCAAGCCGAACTCTACGAATCCATTCGCGCCACCGTGGACAAGCGCGTGCGCGAGGCAATCAGCCGCCAGGGGCTCGCACGCAGCCACATCACCATCCTCGATGCACTGCTCAAGCTGCGCCAGGCGTGCTGCGATCCCCGCCTGCTCGAACTCGACGAACCGCCGCCGCCCTCGGCCAAGCTCGAACTGCTGCTCGAACTGCTCGAGGAGCTGCTCGCCGAGGGACGCAAGGTGCTGCTGTTCTCGCAGTTCACCAGCATGCTGTCGCTGATCGAAGCGGAAGTCGCCGCGCGCGGTGTGCCGTTCGCCAAGCTCACCGGGCGCACGCGCGACCGCGACGCGGCGATCGCCCGCTTCCGCGAAGGCGACGCCAACCTGTTTCTCATCAGTCTCAAGGCCGGCGGTGTCGGTCTCAATCTCACCGAGGCCGACACCGTCATCCACTACGACCCGTGGTGGAACCCGGCGGTCGAGAGCCAGGCCACCGATCGCGCCTACCGCATCGGCCAGACCCAGCCGGTGTTCGTCTACAAGCTGATCGTCGAAAACAGCGTGGAAGAGAAGATGCTCGAGCTGCAGGAGAAGAAACGCAGCCTCGCGAGCGGCATCTATGCCGGCGAGGACGGCAATGATGCGCTCGATTTCGACGCCGCTGCGTTGGGCGCGCTGTTCGCGCCGCTCCAGACGCAGGCTGCGGACGAGGCGGCTGCCGGCGGCGAGTGAGCGCGACGCCCGCGTGCGGCAGGCGCGGTCCAGCCGCCGGTCAGTGGTGGGGCCGTTGCGTGCCTACTTGCGGAACGCCTCGAGGCGCGCCGCGGTCTCGCTGAACGGGTAGTCGGTAGCCGCCTCGTAGGCCAGGCCGTCGGCCAGCCCGTGGTTGTCCGCCGCGCGGTAGAGATCCTTGTAGGCGGCGAACGCCTCGGCGCTGTTCGGACGCATCTCGGCAAGCAGCGCGGCGACTGCGGCGTCGAGCGCATCGAGTTCGACGCAGACGTTCGCGATGCCCAGCGCACACGCCTCGCGGCCGCTCAGCGTGCGCGCGGTGTAGGACAACTCGCGCGCCTTGGCGATACCGATGCGCCGCGGCAGGCGCTGGGTCATACCCCAGGTCGGACGAATCGCCCATTTCGCGTGCGTATCGCCGAGCTTCGCCTGCTCGGCGACGACGACCAGGTCACAGGCGAGCACGATCTCGAGCGCGCCGGTGAAACAGAAACCATTGACGCGCGCGATCACCGGCAACGGCAGCGTCTCGATGCGCTCGATGAAGGCGCGCGCCGGCAGATCGAGGATATCGCCGACCTTGCCGTCGACCAGCTCGCGTTCGCCGAGCGCCTTGAGATCGACGCCGGCACTGAAAGCGCGTCCCGCGCCCGTCAGCACCACGAAACGCAGGCCGTCACGAGCGGCGAGCGCGGCGAACGCGTCGTTCAGCTCGGCCAGCATCGTCGGCGTGATCGCGTTCAGCGCGGCCGGCCGGTTCATCGTCACCGTCGCGACATCGTCGCTGATATCGAGTTCGATTTCAGTATAGGCAGTGCTCACCGTTTCCTCGCTGCGGCCAAACCAGCGCGCATGCTAGCAGCCTGTCGGGTTCAGGGCATCGTCGCGAGGCGGGTGGGAATCGAGGCCGGATTTGCGTTCGTCCGAGGCGAATAGCGGTGACCATCCAACGGAGGGGGAACGCGAATCCGGGCCGGTTCCCATCTGCCGCAGCAGATGAACCTGAATCCGGCAGGCTGCCGACAGCCTGCCGGATTCCTGGGGCATCCGAGCCGCAGGGCGTTGCGCGGCCGGCGTCGCGATGGCCGCAGCGGCGCCGTGCCGTTTCCCCGTGAACCGCTTTCGGCTACCTTTGGCGGCGAGTTTGACGCCATCCACGGAGAGGTTCCCTCATGGTCACGCTGCCTGACGGCTACCCGGCCGACGCGTTCGAGGCATTCGCCTTCCTCAAGACCCGCACACGGCTCGATATCGAAGATCTCAAGGTGCTCGCGATGATCGAGTGCTACGGCGAAGCGTTCTATCAAATCCTCGCCGCCGGCGTGGGGCACGCCGAAGCGCGCGCCCTGCTCGAACGCAACGGCGCCGAGGAACGCGGCCACGCCCACCGCGTGCTCAAGGCCATTCGCCTGCTCGGCGGGGAGCCGTTCGAGCTGCCGAACGCCGCCGACAACCCGTTCATGGCGCTCGCTCCGGCCGAGGTGCCGGCAGACGCCGAGCTTTTCGCGCTGCTCGAACAGGGCGAACTCGACGGCGATCTCGCCTACCAGGCCTGGGCCGACGCCGAGCCGAATGCCGAGGTGGCCGAACTCTACCGTCTCAATGGTCGCGAAGAGACGCGCCACAGCGAGCGCGTCGTCACCGCCCGCGGCCTGCTCGCGGCCTGAGCCCGCAGAGCGACCCCGACCAGGCCGGGCAGCTCGCTGCTTGGCACGCCCCGACGCCGATTCCCGGAGAGCCTCATCGCATGCCCTGTTTCCGCCCTTACGCCGGCCTCGCTGCGGCCCTCGCCGCCATCGTACTGAGCTTGCCCGTCCTCGCCGAGGATGCCGCGCCGGCCGCGCCCGCCGACACCAACTGGCTGAGCTACAACAACCAGGTCAACGGCCAGCGCTGGACCGACCTCGCACAGATCAATGCCGACAACGCGGCGCGCCTCGGCGAAGTGTGCCGGCTGGAGGTGGAACAGGTCGGCGCCTTCCACAGTTCCATCCTGCACGTCGACGGCACGCTGTTCTTCACCACCGCGACCGACACCCTGGCAGTCGATTCGAGCACCTGCGAGGTGCGCTGGCGCCATCATTACGAGGCCGAGGATCCGGGCGGCTCGCCACTGCGGGTCAACCGCGGCGTGGCCTATGCCAACGGGCGCCTGTACCGCGGCACGCTGGATGCGCGCCTGCTCTCGATCGACGCGGCGACCGGCGAGACGTTGTGGCAGTACCAGGTCGGCGATCCGCACCAGGGAGAGTTCTTCAGCGCCGCGCCGCAAATCTACCAGGGCCTCGTGATCATGGGCGCCGCCGGCGGCGACTGGGGCATTCGCGGCCGGGTCATGGCCTACGATGCGCTCAGCGGGCGCGAGGTCTGGCGCTTCTACACCGTGCCGCGCGGCGACGAGCCCGGCGCCGCGTCGTGGCACAACGCCGACAGCGCACGCTTCGGCGGCGGCGGCACCTGGACGACCTACACGATCGACCATGCCGCCGGCGAAATCTTCGTCCCGGTCGGCAACCCGGCGCCGGACCTGCTGCCCGACCTGCGTCCGGGCGAGAATCTCTACACCAATTCGATGGTCGTGCTCGACGCCGCCACCGGCAAGCCGAAGTGGTATCACCAGCTGCTCTCGAACGATGGCCAGGACCTCGATCTCGGCGCGGCGCCGATGCTGTACTTCAACTCCGACGGCGAACGCATGGTCGCCCTCGGCAGCAAGGACGGTTACGTCTACGGGGTCAATCGCGAAACCCGCAAACGCGAGTTCAAGACCGCCATCACGACGATCAGAAACCCCGGCGTGAAGCCGACCACCCAAGGCATCGAAGTCTGTCCGGGCCCGCTCGGCGGCGTGGAATGGAACGGGCCGGCGCTCGATCGTACCAACAAGGCCATCGTCGTCGGCACCGTCGACTGGTGTGCCAAGCTGATTGCCGAAGAAGGCTTCACCTTCAAGCCCGGACAGTTCAACCTCGGCGGCAAGATGGAGTTCCTCGACGAGAGCCGCGGCTGGATTGTCTCGCTGGACGCCGACATCGGCGCCATCCGCTGGAAACACGAAACGGCGGCGCCGGTCGTTTCCGGTATCACGCCGACCGCCGGTGGCGTGGTGTTCGCCGGCGACATGGGTGGCAACTTCCTCACGCTCGACGCGCGTGACGGTAAGGTGCTCTATCAGAGCCAGACCGGCGGCGCGCTGGCCGGCGGTGTCATCACCTACATGCGCGACGGCAAACAGTACGTCGCCGCGCTTTCCGGCAACGTCTCGCGCCTCACCTTCGGCGTGACCGGCAGCCCGACGCTGGTCGTCTACGCGCTCGGCGGCAGCAACGAGGCACCCGCCGCCGCGGCGGTGCCGGCCGCGGCGAGCGCGCCGAAGACCGGTGCGGCAGCTGACGCGGGCGCCGGCAAGACGCTCTACGCGCAGGTCTGCGCGGCCTGTCACGGCACCCAGGGCGAAGGCGCGGTCGGACCCTCGCTGCGCGGGCTCTCCTCACGCATGGATTTCGAGCGCACGGTGCAGTGGATTCGCGAACCGTCGGCGAAGATGCCGAAACTGTTCCCGGCGCCGCTCGACGCCCAGGCGGTCAACGACGTCGCCGCCTACGTGCAGGGCCTGTGATGGCACGCGCAAGTACATGACGGACTCACGACGCGGCACGCGGCCGGCGCGCGGCGCGTCGCACCGGGCGACGCTGCTCGTCGCGGTACTGCTCGGTGGCGCAGTCCAGGCCGCCGAGCCCGAACGTTTCGGCACGCGCTCGTTCACCTGCAAGAAAGGCGAAGTTACGTTCGACAACGCCGGGCGGCGCATGCGCTATCAGCCCGGCAAGTACGAAACCGTCCAGGTCAGCACGCCGACCGGGATCCTGCGCTACACCTGCCGCTACCTGCGCGGCATCGTCACCTGCCCCATGGATACCATCATGGTGAGGGTCAAACGCACGAGCTACTCGGGGCGCTTCGACGTCACCTGCTACGGCGAGCCCCGCCGCCGGCCGAGCCTGGACGGTCCTTCCACCGGCAACGACAGCGACCCCGCGGCGACGGATGGCGCGGACGGCGGCGCGGAAGCCGGCGTCACGCACACGCCGGGCGCGGAACCCTACGGGCGCTGACCCGGCGACCGGGCCCCGCGCTTACCCGCTCGCCAACGCGCTCTCGCTCTCCGGCTCGCCACGGACCCGCGTGTGCATCATCACGCGCTCGTGGCGGTGATCGTAAGGCCGCGCCCGGTGCAACAGGCTGCGGTTGTCCCATACCACCACGTCACCCGGCTGCCAGCGGTGCATGTAGGTGCGTGGCGGCTGACACGTGAAGGCCATCAACTCGTCGAGTAGACGCTCGGATTCGGCCCCGTCCAGCCCGGGGATGTCGCACGCGTGGCGCCCGATGTAGAGCGCCTCGCGCCCGGTCACGGGATGCCGCTTGACCAGCGGGCGCAATGGCGGCGGCCCCTCGAAGAAACCGTAGGCCTGCCCCGTCGCGACTTCGTGTCCGATGCGCCGCTGGGAGTAGAAATACGAGTGGTAGGCGTTGAGCGTACGAAGACGTTCGCGCTTGGCGGGGTCGAGCGCGTCCCAGGCGGCGCGGCAGTCGGCCCACTCGGTCTCGCCCCCGGCCGGCGGCACGACCTGCGCCGACAGCACCGAGGCCTTGGCCGCGAGGGGCATGTAGGAGCTGTCGGTATGCCAACCCTCGTTGCCGCGCAGCAACTGCATGTGGAAGGTGTCGTCATCGAGCAACGCGCCGTCGGCGCCCTTGTTCGAGATCGGGATGGTCTCGAGATTCTCGACCAGCACCTCGATGTCGCCGAAGCGCCGCGCGAACGCCGCCTGCTCGGCGGCCGAGAGCCCCTGGCCGGGGAAGATCAGCAGCGCGTACTCGTGGAACGCGTCGAGTACGGCCCGCCAGCTCGCGTCGTCCAGGGCGTTCAGGTCGACCCCGCGCACCGTCGCGCCGAGCGTCGCCGAAGTCGGTTCGATAGTCAGTGGCATGACGGCGCCTCCCCATCGCGTCCAGCATGCAGCCGAGTATTCCACCGCCGCGCCCGCAGCGTCCAGCGCAGCGCCTGGCCGCCGGCGCCAGCACCCGAGCCCCTGCGCAAACTTCAGGCAAAAGTGTCTGACACTTTTGCTTAATTTTTGAGCAAGAGTGTCAGACACCCGGGCGGCGTACAATGCTCGCCCGTGATACGGGCATGAACCCGACACCGAGCCTCATGAACGCAGCCGATTCGACCGTTTCCCCATCCGCCGACGACGCGGTCGCGCGGCTGGCGGCCTTCCTGGCCAGCCCCGAGCGGCCCGAGGACACGCTCGACGCCTGTCAGCTCACGGGCTTCCTGTTCGCCGTCGTCACCGCACCGGAGCGCATCGAAACGGGCGACTGGATCCCCGCCGTGTTCGCCGACGCCGATCCCGGCTTTGCGAGCGAAGCCGAGTCGGTGCAGGTCTTCCACGACCTCGTCGCGGTGTACAACGCCGCAGCAGCCGACGCGCAGGCCACGCAGCCCCGACTGCCGCCGCACTGCGGCCTCGGTGCCGACGTGCTCGCCGATTGTGCGCCCGACGCACCGGCAGCGCGATGGTCGCAGGGCTTCGTCATCGGTTACGAGTGGCTGCTTTCCCTGTGGGAGGACCACCTGCCGGTCGAACTCGAGGCCGAGCACGAGGACGATCTGTACTGCCTCACGTTCCTCGCCGGCGCCGAGCAAATCCGCGCGGACGTCGCCGCGCAGGCACGCCGCAGCCGCCGCGACGCCGATGCGGTGTTTCGTCGCGAGGTACAGGCCGTGCACGCCGGCTTCGACCAGGCGCTGGCACGCTTCGCCGAGCGCGGCCGCCGCATCTACGAGTACAACCTCGCGCGCGAGGCCCAGCGAACCCCGGTGCGCAGCGAGAAGGTCGCGCGCAACGCGCCCTGCCCCTGCGGCAGCGGCAGGAAATACAAGAAGTGCTGCGGCGCCGCGGCGAGCTGAGTGCGCGGCCACCACGGCGACAGCGCCAACCGGATGCCCGGCGTGGACGACATTCACCCGCAGCGCGCCCGCACGCGCATCGCACCGCGGTGGCAAAACGCACAGTGTCATTGGCATCGTCCATGATGTACTCGGCCATGGCGCAACGTGGCTACACCCGGCGTCGCGTACTTCCCTAACGCCCCCACCCAGGAGCCCAGCCCATGTCCGCAATCCTTTATGGCGCCAACGTGTCGCCGTTCGTGCGCAAGGTCCGCGCCTATCTTGCCCTGAAAGGCATCGATTACACCCTCGAGCCGGTCAACCCCTTCGACCCGCCGGCCGGTTACCGCGACATCAGCCCGCTCGGCAAGATCCCGGCCTGGCGCGACGACGACGTCACGCTGGCCGATTCCTCGGTCATCCTGCTCTACCTCGAACGCCGCCATCCCGCGCCGCCGCTCTATCCGCGCGGCGACGCGGCCTGGGCGCAGGCGCTGTGGCTGGAGGAGTACATCGATTCGGGATTCATGCCGAAAGCCGGTGGCGGCGTATTCTTTCCACTGGTGCTCGGACCGATGATGCAGCAGCCAGTCACCGACGAGGTGCGCGCCAAGGTCGACCAGGTCATCGCGGATGACCTGCAGCCGATGTGGGCCTACCTCGAGAGCCAGCTCGGCGACGGCGAGTTCTTCGTCGGCGACGCGCTCAGCATCGCCGACCTCGCGGTCGCGAGTGCGCACGTCAACCTCTGGCATGCGGGCGTCGACGTCGATGCCGCGACCTACCCGCGGCTCGCCGCCTTCCTCGCACGCCAGTTCGCGGGCGCGACGTTCCAGCCACTCATCGACGAGGAAGCCGGCACCTGGAGCCGGCGCGACAACGCCTGAAACGAGGACAAGGTATGCGCATCGGACTCATGCTCGGCGCCGATCGCGGCGCGACCCGTACCGATGGCGTGGTCGAGATGGCCAGGCGCGCCGAGACCGCCGGCTACGACAGCCTGTGGATGGCGCACATCCGCGCGCTGGACGCGATCGCCGCGCTCACCGTGGCCGGCACGCATACTGCGCGCATCGAACTCGGCACCGCCGTCACCCCGATCCAGCCGCGTCACCCGATGGCGCTCGCGCAGCAGGCACTGACCGCCAACCAGGCGGCCGGCGGGCGCTTCACGCTCGGCGTCGGGGTCTCGCACAAACTCGTCATCGAAGACATGCTGGGCCTTTCCTATGCCCATCCCGCAGCGCAGATGCGCGATTACCTCGACGTGCTGCTGCCGCTGCTGCGCGGCGAAGCCGCCAACGTCGAGAATTCGCGATACGTGACGCGCAACCTCGGCGTCGACGTGCCGCAGGCGGCCCCGGTGCCGGTGGTAATGGCCGCGCTCGGGCCGATCATGCTCGAACTGGCTGGCCGCCACACCACGGGGACCAGCACGTTCTACCCCAACGCCATCTTTGGTGTGCACGGGGATCAGCCCGTGGCTATCTGCCTGGATGAGTTCGGCAAGG
>JAPOKK010000239.1 GCA_029977665.1 Pseudomonadota bacterium
GCCGCGCGAGCCGCGCGCGACGAGGCCGAGGCCGCGCTCAAGGCCAAGCGCGCGTACATCGAGCGCAAGCGCGTGTACGTCCCGTTCGACGGTGTCCTCGGTATCCGCATGGTCGATCTCGGCACCTACCTCGAGCCCGGCGATCCGATCGTGCCGTTGCAGGCGCTGGAACCCATTCACGTCGACTACGCGCTGCCGGAGCACCTGTTGAGCCGCCTCGCCGTCGGGCAGGTGGTCGAACTCGCGGTGCCGGCCTACCCGGGAGAGACGTTCCGCGGGCAGATCACGGCATTCGATCCGGGCATCGACCCGGCGACGCGCAACGTGCGCATCCGCGCGACGCTGCCGAACGCCGATCACCGCCTGCGTCCGGGCATGTTCGCCGAGGTGGCGACGGTGCAGGAGGCGGAGCGCCCGGTGCTGGCCCTGCCCGAGACCGCCGTGACCTACAGCCCCTACGGCAACACCGTCTACGTCATCATCGAGCAGGACGGCCAGACCAGCGTGGAGCGGCGCCAGGTGCAGACCGGCGAAGTGCGCGAAGGCCACATCGAAATCACCGCGGGACTCGAGCGCGGCGACCGGGTCGTGGCGGTCGGGCAGAACAAGCTGCGTAACGGCATGCCGGTCGAGATCACCGAGACGCTGACCGGGCAGGTCGGCGCGGCGCCTGACGCGGCGGCCGGCGGCGAGGGCGCGTGAGCCTCACCGATCTCTTCATTCGCCGGCCGGTGCTGGCGAGCGTGGTCAGCCTGATGATCCTGGTGCTGGGCCTGCGCTCGATCCAGTCGCTCGAGCTGCGCCAGTACCCGAAGACCGAGGACACCCTGGTCACGGTCACCACGACCTACCCGGGAGCGAGCAGCGAGCTGGTCAAGGGCTTCATCACCACGCCGCTGCAGCAGGCCATCGCCGAGGCCGACGGCATCGACTTCATGAAGGCGACCTCGCGCCAGGGCATCTCGACCATCGAGGTGTTCATGAAGCTCAACTACGACCCCAACGCCGCGGTCGCCGAGATCCAGGCCAAGGTCGCGAGCCAGCGCAACGTGCTGCCCGAGGAGGCCAACGACCCGGTCATCGACTCGCAGACCGGCAACCCGCTGGCGTTGATGTACCTGGCCTTCCGCTCCGAGTCGATGTCGCCGCCGGAGATGACCGACTACCTCATCCGCGTGGTGCGGCCGCAGCTGCAGGCGATCCCGGGCGTGGCCAAGGCGAGCCTGTTCGGCCACAAGACCTACGCCATGCGCATCTGGCTCGATCCGCGCCGCATGGCGGCGATGAACGTCACCGCGGCCGACGTGCGCCGCGCGCTGCTGGCGAACAACTACCTCTCGGGGGCGGGTGAGACCAAGGGCGAGTACGTCGCCGTCGACCTCAGCGCGACCACCGACATCTCGCGCGTCGGCGAATTCCGCCAGCTGGTGGTACGCGAGGAGAACGACATCATCGTCCGCCTCGAGGACGTCGCGCGCCTGGAACTCGGTGCCGACGACTACGAGTCGGTGGCCTGGTACAACGGCGAGCTCGCGATGTACATCGGCATCACGCCGACCCCGGGCGCAAACCCGCTCGACGTCGCCAAGCGCGTGCGGGTCGGCCTCGAGGAAGTGCGCAGCCAGATGCCGGCGGGCATGCACGTGTTCGTACCCTACGACGCGAGCGAGTTCATCCAGGAATCGATCGACGAGGTCTTCGCGACCCTCGGCGAGGCCATTGTCATCGTGCTCGCCGTCATTCTCCTTACCCTGGGCTCGGCGCGGGCGGCCTTGATCCCGGCCGTGGCGCTGCCCTTGTCGCTGATCGGCGGTGCTTTCCTGATGCTGCTGATGGGGTTTTCGATCAACCTGCTCACGCTGCTCGCGATGGTGCTCGCCATCGGCCTGGTCGTCGATGACGCCATCGTCGTCGCCGAGAACATCCACCGCCACATGGAGAAGGGCCGTGCGCCGCTCGAGGCGGCGCTGATCGGCGCGCGCCAGCTGACGCTGCCGATCATCGCCATGACCACGACGCTGGTCGCGGTGTACGCGCCGATCGGTTTCATGGGGGGGCTGGTCGGCACCTTGTTCACGGAGTTTGCCTTCGCGCTCGCCGGCGCCGTGCTGATCTCGGGCGTGGTCGCGCTGACGCTCTCGCCGATGCTCTGCTCGCGGGTCTTCAAGGCCGGCGAGCCGGGGCCCTTCGAGCGGCTCGTCGAGCGTTTCTTCAATGCTCTTGCCGACGCCTACAAGGCCATCCTGCACCGCTTTCTCGATTTCACCTCGGTCATCGCGGTGTTCGGCGTCGCCGTCCTCGTGCTCATCTATTTCATGTTCACGATGAGCCAGAGCGAACTCGCGCCGGTCGAGGACCAGAGCATCATCTACACCATCGCGCGCGCACCGCAGACCGCGACCATCGACTACGACGAGGTCTACGCGAAGCGGCTGATTTCACTGTTCGAGACGTTCCCGGAGTACAAGGAGAGCTTCATGATGCTCGGCTTCGGCAACGCCCGGAACCAGGTCTTCGCCGGGTTCAAGATGCCGCCGACCTCCGAGCGCGAACGCGCGCAGTGGGAGATCCAGAACGAGCTCCAGGGCAAGGTCGGCAACATCACCGGTTTCCAGGTCTCGACCTTCCCGCGGCCCAGCCTGCCGAGCCCGGGCCGCGGTCTGCCGGTGCAGTTCGTGCTGACCTCGCCGGCGTCCGACGAGGCGCTCGACGCCGCCGCCGACGAACTCATCGGCGCGGCCATGCAGAGCGGGCGCTTCGGCTTCCTGCAGAAGTCGGTCGAGTTCAACCGGCCCAAGGCGATCATCCGCATCGACCGCGACCGTGCCGGCCTGCTCGGCATCCGCATGGACGAACTCGGCCAGGAACTCGCCACGCTGCTCGGCGGCAACCACGTCAACTGGTTCAATTTCGAGGGGCGCAGCTACAAGGTCATCCCGCAGGTCGAGCGGGCGTTCCGCGCCAACGAGCGCATGCTCGACGACTACTACGTGCGCACCGGCTCGGGCGAACTGGTGCCGCTGTCGACGGTGGTGACGTTCGAGCAGACCGTCGAACCGAGCGAACGGTTGCAGTTCCAGCAGCTCAACGCGGTGGTCATCGAAGGCCTGCCGGCGCCCGGCGTGACCATGGGCGATGCCATCGGCTACCTCGAGCAGGCGGCGACGGACCTGCTGCCGCGCGAGTTCTCCTGGGACTATGCCGGCGAGTCGCGCCAGTACACCCAGCAGGGCAGCGCACTGGTGACGACATTCTTCGTCGCGCTCGTCATCATCTACCTCGTGCTCGCGGCGCAGTTCGAGAGCTGGCGCGACCCGCTGATCATCCTGATGTCGGTGCCGATGTCGATCGCCGGCGCGCTGGTGTTCATCGTGTTCGGCTTCGCCACGCTGAACATCTACACCCAGGTCGGGCTGATCACCCTGATCGGCGTGATCACCAAGAACGGCATTCTCATCGTCGAGTTCGCCAACCAGGTGCAGATCGGCCGCGGCCTGTCGAAGCGCGCCGCGGTGGAGGAGGCGGCGCGCATCCGCCTGCGTCCGATCCTGATGACGACCGTCGCCATGGTGGTCGCGATGATCCCACTGTTGACGGCGAGCGGGCCGGGTGCGGTGAGCCGTTTCCACATCGGGCTCGTGATCGCGAGCGGCCTCGGTATCGGCACCTTGTTCACGCTCTTCGTGGTGCCGGCGTTCTACCTGCTGCTCGCGCGCGACCACGCCGCGACGGCGCCGGCGGAAAGCGAAACCGGCGTGCAGGAATCTCTTGCCTGAGGGTATGGCAGGCCGCGATTGAATTGTGTATGCTTGCCGCCCCTCGGGACCTCAGCCCTGCACGGCGGGTGCCGGGAGAAGCAGTTTCCGACAGGCGCGTAGCTCAGCTGGTTAGAGCACCACCTTGACATGGTGGGGGTCGTTGGTTCGAATCCAATCGCGCCTACCAACTTCAGCTACGGGCTGGAAGCGATGAGCCACCGGATGCCGCCTCCCTGCCGGATGCGGCGCACAGGCAGGCCTGCCTGTCATCGTGTCGTCACGTGGCCGACCCAACATCGCAGTTCCCGAGATGCCTGAAATCACCCTTCCCGACGGCAGCAAGAAGCAGTTCGATGCGCCCGTGACCGTCGCCGAGGTCGCCGCGTCGATCGGCTCGGGGCTTGCCAAGGCCGCGCTCGCCGGGCGCGTCGATGGCCGCGAGGTGGATACCGGCCACCTCATCGAGAACGATTGCGAGCTGGCCATCATCACCGCGCGTGACGAGGCTGGCGTCGAGATTCTCCGTCACAGTACCGCCCACCTGCTCGCGCACGCCGTCAAGAGCCTGTTCCCCGGCGCGCAGGTCACCATCGGGCCCGTGATCGAAAACGGCTTCTATTACGATTTCGCCTACGAGCGTTCTTTCACCCCGGACGATCTCGCCGCCATCGAGAAGAAGATGGGCGAGCTGGCCAAGGCGGCGATTCCGGTCGAGCGTTCGCTGATGGAGCGCGACGAGGCGGTGCGCTTCTTTCGCGACATGGGCGAGGAATACAAGGCCGAGATCATCGCGTCGATCCCGGCCAACGAGAACATCTCGCTTTATCGCCAGGACGACTTCATCGATCTGTGCCGCGGCCCGCATGTGCCCGATACCGGCAAGCTCAAGGCCTTCAAGCTGACCAAGATCGCCGGGGCCTACTGGCGCGGCGACTCGAACAACGAGATGCTCCAGCGCATCTATGGCACCGCCTGGGCGAGCAAGCAGGATCTCGATGACTACCTGCACCGGCTCGAGGAGGCCGAGAAGCGCGATCACCGCAAGCTCGGCCGCAGTCTCGACCTGTTCCACTTCCAGGAAGAGGCGCCGGGCATGGTGTTCTGGCACGAGAAGGGCTGGACGCTCTACCGCCTCGTCGAAGACTACATCCGCGACGTCTGCTACGCCGAGTATCGCGAAGTACACACCCCGCAGGTGCTCGACCGCACGCTGTGGGAGCGCTCCGGCCACTGGGACAAGTTCCACGACATGATCTTCGCGACGCACTCCGAGCATCGCGAGTACGCCATCAAGCCGATGAACTGCCCCGGACACGTTCAGCTGTTCAACAACGAGCTGCGCAGCTATCGCGACCTGCCGTTCCGCATCGCCGAGTTCGGCATCGTGCATCGCAACGAGCCGTCGGGCACGCTGCACGGCCTGCTGCGCGCACGCCGCTTCACCCAGGACGATGCACACATCTTCTGCGACGAGGACGACCTGCAGAGCGAGGTCAGCCGCCTCATCGACATGACCTTCAGGGTCTACCGGGATTTCGGCTTCGAGCACATCGAGGTGGCCTTGTCGCTGCGACCCGAGCAGCGTGTTGGCGCCGACGAGCTGTGGGACAAGGCAGAGTCGGCGCTGGCGCTCGCGCTCGAGAACAAGGGCCTCGAGTTCCGCGTGCAGCCGGGCGAGGGCGCTTTCTACGGGCCCAAGATCGAGTTCACGCTCAAGGACTGCATCGGGCGCACCTGGCAGTGCGGCACCGTGCAGGTCGATTTCTCGATGCCCGACCGTCTCGGCGCGCGCTTCGTCGCCGATGACGGCGAGCGCCGCGTGCCGGTCATGATCCACCGTGCCATTCTCGGCTCGCTCGAGCGTTTCATCGGTATTCTCATTGAGCAGCACGCGGGACGTTTCCCGGCCTGGCTGGCGCCGCTGCAGGCGGTGGCGCTGAGTATCACCGAAAAGCACGCCCCGTATGCGGCGGAGGTTGCGGAAACCTTGAAAAATCAAGGATTCCGGGCCACGGCGGACTTGAGAAACGAGAAGATCGGGCTTAAGATCCGCGAGCATACCTTGCAACGGATCCCGTTTCTGCTCGTCGTTGGCGAGCGCGAAATGGAAAATCGAACGGTGGCCGTGCGTGCGCGCAGCGGAGAGGATCTCGGCACGATGTCCCTGGAGGACTTCGCCGCGACGCTCCGCAATCAAATCGCGCAGCGCGGCCTAGCTATTTTGGAGGATTGAGGCATAGCCGCCGACAAAAAGAATCGCGTTAACGGCGATATCCACGCGTCACAAGTTCGCCTGATCGCGGAAGATGGCGAGAATCTCGGTGTCGTTCCCATCGAACAGGCGCGCGAGCACGCCA